>JAYVVL010000146.1:0-33783 GCA_043787035.1 Synechococcales cyanobacterium | reverse complement strand
ACGATCGCATCTAGCCCTAAACTCATAGCACAAGCAATTTGCACAGCATCCTCAAAGTCAGGCAACTCTAACGCGATTGCTTGCTCAAGAACACTACGATCGACCGCACAAATTTCCATCAATGCTAGCAACTGTGTGATGGCGGTCATCGCCGTTGCTTCATTTCGGGTCTGTCGTCCGACAAGGTAATGGACATCTGTGATGGTAGTTGCAGACATGAAACCTTCGATCGTGCCTGCTTCAACAGCTTTCAACAGAGGAGCTGCACGCCAACAATGCATCTAACAAAATATCGGTGTCAAATAAAATCTGCATTAGAGGAACTTCTCAATCCGTCGCTCTGCTAGCATGGTTTTAACCTGATCATCAGTCGGTGGAGCCGCCGCTGTCTTTGCAATTCCAATCAAACTTGCAGCTACGCCCTGATGTTTACTGACGAGTGGAACCCTCGATCGGACGGATTCCATCAAGGCATTGATCAATTGCCAGCGATCTTCGATCGTTAGTTTAAGTGCATTGTCTTGAAGCTCTTGGAGAGTCATAATGATTACGCTGGGGTTAGACTTTCTAGTACTATAACTTAGGACAATGGTGCGATCGAAGAGCCGTCAATATTTGCAATCATTAATCCAGTCAAGTCCCGTTATTGTTTCAGCTATGAAGACCCCCGATTCTTGCGCCATTACCTTCGCACCGTTAGACCTAAATGAGGCTTATCATCTTGCGGATGATGGGGCGAATGGGGCGATCGTTTTGATGAGCGGTATGGTGCGGAATCAAACAGATGGACAATCGGTGGACTGTCTGGAATATCAAGCCTATGTGCCCATGGCGATGAAAGTTTTCCAACAGATTTGTACGGATATTCACAACACTTGGAATGACGTGACCCATGTCTCCTGGAGCGATGACAGTAGCAGTTGGGCGAGCATCGGGACCTGCGAACAGAACGATTGCTGAAGTTCTCTAGCTTGATTCTTACGAAAGCTACTAGGGCACCTTTTTGTTCAGAATAGGTGTGCTAACATCTTTACGGCTTAGTCAGTCATCGGCAAGGCTAAAAAACTACAGCAGTAGAATAAGTGAGTGGTGAATGGCAATCAATCCAAACTCCAAACCAAAATCCAAAAAGAAGCAGCATCAGTCTAAACACTTGACGAGTCCAGTTTTACGGATTCTCATATTCTGGGGACTTATTCTGGCGGGTTCTGCGATCTCTGGCGCTTCTCTTGCCATGATGCTAGCGACAAAGCCTCTAGGTCACAAGGCGACAAATCATCCATCAACAATATTACAAAGCAGCCTTATCCATGGCCTAGAGCAACCGATTAATATCCTAATCTTGGGAATTGACAATACCGATACCGAATCAAGTAATGCAGTATCACCTGATGCCTCCACCGGATTGGGGGGGAATAGCGATACGATGTTATTAGTCCGGTTGTTACCGAAGACCCATCAGATTAATGTGTTGTCTATTCCACGAGATACGTTAGTTGAGTTGCCTGAGATCGGCATTGATAAAATTAATGATGCAAACCCTGTCGGAGGAACAGACTTAGCGGCTCACGCAGTCAGCCGTTTGGTGGGGGGAATTCAGATCGATCGCTACATTCGATTGGGAACTCAAGGACTGACGTCTCTTGTAGACTCCGTAGGTGGTGTGTCGATCGAGATTCCTAAGCCCATGGACTACATTGATAAAACGCAAAAGCTTAATATTCACTTCGCAGCGGGACGACAGCATTTGACGGGGCAGCAACTTCAGGAATACGTCCGGTTTCGCCATGATGAACTGGGTGATATCGGACGGGTTCAACGGCAACAAGTTGTTTTACGCGCACTAGCCGATCGGATTCTCAAACCCCAAACCTTGCCCAAAATTCCTGCACTGATGCAGACCATACATCGAGATGTTGAAACCGATCTTTCAGTGGAAGAGCTGTTAGCAGTTACACGGGCACTGGCCGAGACCTCTGCTAAAAAGATTAACTTTGTGATGTTGCCTGGGCGATTTAGCCGTCCAGATGAGTACGAACTCAGCTATTGGATTGCGGATCCTGAAAAACTAGCGCCGATCGTATCTCGTTACTTCAGTGATTCTAAAACTGATTCAAATAACGATCGACTAGCTGTCCCGATTCGTGACCTAAGTATTGCTGTTGTCAATGCCAGTGGACAAAGAGGAATCGATTTGCGGCTTGTGTCTTGGCTACATCGGAAAGGGTTTAGTAACGTCTACGTAACGGATCACGAAGTGGATGCTAATGAGATTGGCAACACCACACAAATTGTTGCGCAACACGGTAATCCACAATCGGCCAACGATCTCCAAAAGATTTTATCAAAGGGACAAGTTCAAGTGGAGTCTACCGGAGACATTCTGTCAGATCTCACCGTGGTCGTTGGTTCTGATTTGATTGAGCAACTAGAAGTCTATTGACGATAGGTTCAATAGTCTAGGTTCAATAACTCTAGGTCCAATGACTGGAGGTCCGAGCATGGACGACTGGGATGGATTCGATTTTTTTGTGCAGATACCTGAACATCAGGCTATTATTCGGATAGATTCAGTGAATTGAAGACGAGCGCAATCGCTTCAAAATTTATTAGTTTATAAAGGACAATCGCTATGATGATGTATCAGACTATTCGATTTGTCATACCTCTCTGTATGGCAGTATCGATCCTATCGGGCTGTAGTAAAGCAGAAGAGGCTACCGCACCTAGCAGCCCTAAACCCGTTGCTGTCAGTCCTTCACCCAAGGCGGAGACCACGCCAATAGCCGCAGTTTCCTCATCTAGCCCTTCTTCTGCAACATCGCTGAAGCCTCAGGCTGAGAAGATGCCGAAACCTGCTGAAGTAAAATGTCCTCCGACTGAGATTAAAGGAAAAATGGGTCAGAAGGGTAAGATTTACCACATACCAGGAAGCAATAATTATGACGCCGTGAAAGCTGAGGCTTGTTTTAAGGATGTTACAAGTGCCGAAAAGGCAGGATATCGTGCCCCAAAATAGTTGATCCAAAATAATTGATCTAAAAGAGTTGATGCGATCGAAGAGCTGTTAACACCTACAATTACGAATCCAGTCAAGTCCTACCATTGTTTCTTACCATGAGCGTTCCCGATTCTTACGCCATCAGCTTTGCACCGCTCCATCTCAATGAGGCGTACCGTTTGGCTGATGATGGGGCGAATGGGGCGATCGTTTTGATGAGCGGTATGGTACGGAATCAAACCGATGGACAATCGGTGGACTGTCTGGAATATCAAGCCTATGTGCCCATGGCGATGAAGGTTTTCCAACAGATTTGTTCGGATATTCGCAACACTTGGAATGACGTGACTCATGTCGTGATTCATCATCGAACAGGGAAATTGGCGATTGGTGAAATTAGTGTCCTGGTTGCGATCGGCTCTCCTCATCGAAGTGAAGCCTTTGCAGCTTGTCAATACGCCATAGATACGCTCAAACACAATGCACCTATCTGGAAAAAAGAACACTGGAGCGATGGCAGTAGTAGTTGGGTGAGTATTGGGGCTTGTGAACAGGCCGATTGCGAAATGGGACCTTGATTTGATGCAAATCTCCTAGGTAGCTGCCAAAATCTTAACCATCATTTCTCCTCCAACGTCCCTCGCGTTACACCCAACTGATTTTGCAGCGGACTATCATTTTTGAGCGATCGCCACAGATCCGTTCCCGTAATCTCTCCCGTCAACAGTTGCTGATACCGCCGAATTGTCTGCTGCACCTGCGATGGCGTTTCATTGGCAAACTCAATGCGGAAGTGTCGCGCTCCGAGATCCATTAGCTTTTGCGCTTGTTCGGCCCCCGTTTGCGCCACGCCATTGAATACCGTGTTTCGGCATCCCGCATCCGCTTTCAAAATATGTTCGGTCCCCGTCCGATCGCGCAGCTTCACCTCATGGGTATCGCAAGGACGACCGCAGTTGGTAAAATCTGTCCCAGTAGACAAAAATGCACAGAAGACACAGTGTTCCATATGAAACATGGGCATGTGTTGATGTAACGTAATCTCTAGCCAGTCGGGCGGAGTTGAGTTGAGCAATCCGGTTAATTGACGAATGTTTAGATCGTAGGAAGCTGTTAACCGATCGATCGGATAGTGCGTTTTGAAATACTCGGCGGTGAGCGCATTGGCAATATTAAGTGAAAAGTCACCGACGAGTTTTACATTCTTGGCCTGGAAAAATTTAAGGTGGTCATAGTTTCGGACCAAATAGCCATCGCTCTCTGACTTCAAAACTTGGTCTAAAATCCAGTTTTCACCCATCTTCATAATGCGCGGTGGAGCCACAAAGGTTTGTGGACGATGGGCGGCGGCTCGGACTTTAGCGACCGCAATGCCATACCGTCGTGGATCTTCAAACTCAGCATAAATTGTCTTCACCCCAGACTCGATCGCCACATCCAACTGCTCCAAATCTCGCACTAATACGATGAGTTCTGCCGAGCCTTTTTTTGAAGCGGTGTGTTCTTTATCCTTGAGAAGCGGAGCGATCGGTGAGGTTTCGGCTAAGGTCCACCATTTTGGCTGCGATCGGGCCACTAGAAGCTTGTCAATGGCCTCTCGCCGCATTCGGTTCATCTCACTGACGGGGAGCATAATCAGGCCCGTTGAGTGGTTTACTAATTCCCCAAGTTCAAACGGCGTCCCACCGAGTCGTCCAAACTGATGGCGAAACTTTTCGGTATCGATCGGTTTATGGTTCGCTTCAATGCAGGGCATCGTGGACTCGACTTGCACAATATGGCCGAGCCGATCGCGCAGAATTGCGACCAACACTTCACCGACGCCCCCATGGATTTCAATGTCAACGGGACGCTGGAATGCATTTTCATGGTCGTAGGTTTGGCGCACCCGTTTGTCAAGTTCGGGATCGCTGGTCTTCCAGATTCGATCGCCGATGTTGATGTTTGGGATATTCAACACGTCCTGACCGAAGGTGAGATAGGTCTCTCCTCGTCGGGTTTCCACAGTGTAAATGCGTCCGCCTTCCTCCCGCTCGTCCGGTTTACCTGCGTCAAAAACCACGCCATCACCGGGTTTCATCGCTGTGATTGCCTTTAAAATAATTTGCGGATTGTTAAACCGATCGGGTTCGATTCCGAGGACTTGGCCGAGATACACGCCCCGTTTTTTACCAAATCTGGCATGGGCCAATTCTTGGTTATTAATCCCGTTGAACCAACCCGGATACAATCCCCGCGAGAACGCCATTTCAAGATCGTAGCGATCGGTTGGACTCACATCATCGGTGTTAAATTCAACATTAGCTTCACTAACAGCTTCGTCAATGGAATTCACAACGGTTTCGATCGCCCGATCGAGCGCTTGACGATACACTCGTGTAACATTTGCAACATACTCAGGCGCTTTCAGACGGCCTTCGATTTTGAGGCAGGTGACGCCCGATCGGATGAGTTCTGGCAACACCGATAACCCTGATAAATCCTGCGGACTCAGCAAATAGCGACGATCGCCCAAGTCCACCGCTTCGCCATCACAGATCAAGTCATAGGGCATCCGGCAGGCTTGCGCACATTCGCCGCGATTGGCCGATCGTCCACCTAAGGATTCGCTGGTCAGACATTGGCCTGAATAGGCGACGCACAAAGCTCCATGAACAAAAACTTCTAACGGTATTCCGCAGGTCGCTTGAGTCGCCGATCGGATGGTGTTGATTTCTTTAATGGAACATTCCCGCGCAAGCACCACGAGCTGACAGCCTAACTCTGCCGCAAACTCAACCCCCGCCGCACTGGTAATTGTCATCTGCGTCGAAGCATGAATGGGGAAATCCGGCGACATTTGCCGAATTAGAGTGCATAATCCGACATCTTGGACGATCGCAGCATCGACTCCCGCTGTAATGACACTTTTTAGATATTGCCGTGCATCTTCGAGTTCGCTGGGAAAAATCAGCGTATTCAGCGTTACGTAACCTTTGACGCCGCGTTTGTGGAGAAAATCCATCAGTAGAGGGAGATCCGCCTCCGTGAAGTTTTCCGATCGCATTCGCGCATTAAACCGATTGAGACCAAAATAAATCGCATCCGCCCCGTTCTCTACCGCCGCCCTCGCACAAGCCCAATTGCCTGCGGGTGCAAGCAGCTCGGGGATGGGCCGCCGCGTGTCACTTACTGCTGCCTTCGTGGCGCTAGATACTGAGAAATTTGGGGTTTGGGGTTGCAAGAAGACCATGAATTAGGTATTGTATTCTCATTAAGGAGCAGTTATTGAATTTCTGCAAACTACAATATATGCCTACATCCTACACCGCCGCATCTCTAAAATCCGAATTAAACGATCGTGGGTGGCGCATGACGCCCCAGCGCGAAACGATTTTGACTGAGTTCCAAAATTTGCCGTCGGGAGAACATCTGAGTGCAGAGGACTTGCACGATCGTCTAGAGGAAGAAGACGCTGGCATCAGCCTTTCAACTATTTACCGCACCCTCAAGATGATGTCGCGTATGGGCATTCTGCGCGAACTAGAGTTTGCAGAAGGCCATAAGCACTACGAAATCAACCAGCCTGCGCCTCACCATCACCATCACTTAATCTGTGTTCGCTGTGGCAAAACGGTGGAATTTAAAAGTGATTCGATTCTTAAAATCGGGTCAAAGAACGCCGAAAAAGAAGGATTTCAACTTCTCGACTGCCAGCTTACCGTTCATGCCGTTTGTCCGCCTTGTCAGCGATCGCTCAAATAAAGAACCCTTTCAGAGATCAAACTTCAAAATCTCGACAGCCGATCGCGTCTTCAGATAGCGCTCGGTGAGGATGAACAGTACATTTTAGGAAATAATCTTGGGTAAAATATTGGCATTGGCTACAGGGAACCTGATGCATTCGAGAAGCCACCTGAAACGTCTGAAACGCACTTTGGCACAGCGAGTACACACAAAATCCGGTGAAGCTCCAAGCAAGTACTCGTAAGACGATCGGTAGCATGATAGGTAACAGCATAAGAGTCCTTCAAAATGGTGGGTTGAAGTGAAGCAATCAGGGTGAACCTAAACGATCGCACAAACCGATCTAAAACGATCGCCCAAAACAATTATACTTTATGACGAAGCTAATTTTTAGCAACACTCGATAACCTGACCAACTTGTTGCCATAGGGCAACCCATTTAGTGGGAACTCACATGGCACAGACCCCTTCACAGACCCAATCCCAGCCTCACTACTACGTCGATACCCCGACTCAGCTACAAGCCTTTGCGCAGGAAAATCAGGCCATTACTTGGCTAGGGTTTGATACAGAATTTATTAGTGAAAAACGGTTCTATCCGATGCTGTGTCTGATTCAGGTCATCACTGAGCATGGCGTTTATCTCATTGACCCGATGGTGCTTGAAGACCTGACGCCCTTTCTTGTAATGGTTGAAAATCCTGCCATTCTGAAAATTACCCATGCCGGGGATAACGACTATCGACTGCTTAACATGCTTTACGGCATCTACCCCAAAAACCTATTTGACACCCAAATCGCTGCTGGGTTCTTGAGTAACACCTATCCCATCTCCTTCCAAAACCTCGTCGAAAAAGAATTCCGCGTGTCCCTGAATAAATCCTTTGCCGTGACGGATTGGGAAGCTCGGCCCATTAGTCCTCAGCAGCTCGACTATGCGCTGAATGATGTGTTGTATCTACCGGAACTGTGGACTCGAATGACGGCGCAATTGGAAAGTCTTAACAGGCTCTCTTGGCTCCAGGAAGAAATCGCTAAGCTCGAAGCGCCAAAGTATTACGAAAGCGACACGATGAAGGATTTCCTAAAAAGCACTCTAAACACGCAGCTCAATCGTCAAGAACGAATTTTTCTCATTCGCCTCATGGCATGGCGACTGGACGAAGCCAAACGCCGTAATGCGACAAAAGAGCTAGTCCTGCCTAGCAAAACCATGATGCTGATTGCCAAAAGCATGAGTCAAGGCCAAGCGGGACTCCGCCAAAATCGGATGATTTCGGACAAGCTCATCCAAAACCATTGGGATCTATTCAGCCGATTGTTTAAAACAACCATCACCGCTGACGAAGAAGCGCTTCTCAAACAAATCCCCAAGTGGCGCGAGGAAAGCCCAGAGCAGGCACTGAGTTCAGAGTTTCTCTATCTCCTCATCCGCGATCGATGTCTCAAAGCCCGCATTGCCCATACGATTGTCGTATCCAAGTCTTCTCTTCGGAGTCATGACTCATCCCTTGACTCTGGCTGGCGCAAAGAACTGCTCGGTGAAAGCCTAATTCAATGGATGAAGTCACAAAAGGTTGTGTCCTTTGAAATGTTGGACGATCGCTGCCTTGTGAAATTTGTCGATTAAATGGCCACCAGAATGGGGAGCCTCCAAATACAGGATATAACCTTAAGTTTTTTGGGTGTGGGCGACCATATCACAGTAATTCACCGCTTCTCCTACGACAAGCTTTCTCAGCGACATTTCGGAAAATCACAGAATGATACAACTGCCTCGATCGTGCGCCAAGCGGAGGAGAGTGCAGTATCCTATTGGGGCAGATTTGTAACCCGTGCTATGACTTCGCCTCTACTCTCACCTAAGCTCACCCTTGCCGAAAAACTAGCCTATGGTGCGGGTGATCTCGGTCCCGCCATGACGGCCAATCTTCTGACGTTTTATCAGTTGATTTTCTTTACCGATGTGGTAAACATTCCGGCTGGGTTAGCAAGTTTAGTGCTGGTGATTGGGAAGGTGTGGGATGCGGTGAATGATCCTATTGTGGGGGTGATGAGCGATCGAACCCAATCGGCTAAGTGGGGACGGCGATATCCTTGGATGTTGTGGGGGGCGATTCCGTTTGGGATTACGTTTGTGTTGCAGTGGGTGCATCCGGCCATGGACGGGATGGCATTATTTTGGTTTTATGTGGTGATGGGCGTGCTGTTCAATACTGCCTATACTGCCGTGAATTTGCCTTATACGGCGCTAACACCGGAGATGACCCAAGATTATGATGAACGCACGAGTTTGAATGGTTTCCGGTTTACGTTTTCCATCGGCGGCAGTTTGTTATCGATCATTTTGATGATCATTATTAGTCCGATGGTCCAAGACAAGGGCGATCGATATTTGCTGGCAAGCGTAATCATTGCAATGCTATCGATCACGTCTCTGTTCTGGTGTGTCATGGGAACAAAAAATCGGACATTGAGCAATCGCGCTGTCGTTGTCTATGAAGATGAAGTTCCGTTTCTTCAACAGGTCAAGATTGCATTTAGTAATCGTCCATTTCTCTATGTGATTGGCATTTACTTGTGTTCGTGGCTAGCGTTGCAGATTACAGCCACGGTCATTCCATTCTTTGTGGGTCGGTATATGTTGCTCTCGGATGGGGATACGAACTTTGTCGTATTGGCGGTTCAAGGGACGGCGCTGCTGGCATTATCGTTCTGGAGCGGGGTAAGTGCGCGTTATGGGAAGAAAGCAACCTATTTTGCAGGGATGGGGATTTGGCTGATTGCGCAGGTAGGATTGTTTTTGTTGCAGCCCGGACAGGTGATGCTGATGTATGCGCTAGCGGTGATGACCGGGCTAGGAGTTTCGACTGCATATTTGATTCCGTGGTCGATGTTGCCGGATGTCATTGATTTGGATGAGTTACAGACGGGACAGCGGCGCGAAGGGTTGTTCTATGCCTTTATGGTGTTGTTACAAAAGATTGGGTTGGCGGTGGGGATTTTCTTGGTGGGGCAGGGGTTGGCGCTGTCGGGGTACCGAGGGGATGTAAAGGAGACTCCTGTGGCTGCGATTTTGGCTATTCGGGTGTCGGTTGGTCCTCTGCCGACAGTGTTTTTGATTGCGGGGGTTATCCTGGCGTATTTCTATCCTGTTACGAAGGCGTATCACGATGAGGTGTTATTGAAGTTGGCCGATCGAAAAAATCAGGCGTAGATCAACCGTAACTTGGCGCCTGATTTTAAAGAGAGGTTAGACTAATAAAATGTTTATGTTGCAAAGCTAAAATGCGTTTTGATTCGGCCCCGTTTACGATCGATCGTAATGGCTACCATGTTTCTTGGGATGCTCTTCCGGCTTGGGTTTGTGATCTAATGTGGTGACTCGCTATTTGAAACTAATGAAGTGAGTAAAATCCAAGAAATCTTAGCAGCAATGGATCAATGCGATCGCCGTCTAATAGAGACTCTAGTCAGACGGTGGTAAGTGGCTACTTGGATTTAAATATAAAACGTTCTACGTTGTAGTTTTTTGCTCTATAGCGTTCCTCAATGATTTCTTCGATGACAATCCCAAGATCATAAACCGTCTCAAATATCTGACCCGCAATGCCATGGGCTTTCAATTGGTGTCTTGGGTCCAAAAAGAATTCCGGACGGATTAAGCTGTAAAGGTATTGCCTTAGGATTTGATGAGCATATTTTGGGTGGAGGCGATTTGGGCGAGGGCTAGAAGGGCGATCTTGCAGGTTGCGAGGATAGCGATCGGGGAAATTCAGAAAATCATGACCGCCACGGGAGGATCTAGGTTGATATAGCGTTCCCTACGAATCCAAAACCGATCGTCACCCATCGTTCTACAATGGACTTGACCTCAAAAACCGATCGCCCGCTATGCTCAATCTCGTCCAACTGCTTGCCGACGAACTGTCCCTCAAAACCAGCCAAATCCAAGCCGCCCTCGATCTCTTTGCCGAAGGAGCCACCGTGCCCTTCATCGCCCGCTACCGCAAAGAGCGCACCGATTCCATGGACGAGATTCAACTACGATCGCTCGATGAACGCTTTGCCTACCTCACCGAACTTCAAGATCGCAAAAAAACCATCCTCGAATCTATTGAATCCCAAGGCAAACTGACGGACGATCTCAAACGCAAAATCGATACCACCCTTCTCAAAACTGAACTCGAAGATCTCTACCTCCCCTACCGCCCAAAACGTCGCACCCGCGCCACGATCGCCAAGGAAAAAGGTCTAGAACCCCTAGCCGATTGGATCAAAACCCTGAACCAACCTAATGCACCCACCGCAGACCTAACCCAAGAAGCAACCAAATATATTGACCTAGAAAAAGGCGTAAAAACGGCTGAAGAAGCCCTCGCTGGTGCATCTGATATTTTGGCCGAAGAAATCGCCGATCGAGCCGAACTTCGATCGCATTTGCGAGAGTTTTTCCTCAAGACCGGATTGTTTATTTCGCACCTCAAAGACGGCCATCCCGAAGGCACCACTAAATTTGAAATGTACCGTAAGTACAACGCTAAAGTGAGCGCGATTGCCCCGCACAATCTTCTCGCCATCTGTCGCGGTGAAACAGAAGGCATTGTCGTGTGCGACTTCACGTTTGAGAATGAGTATGTGGATCAATACTTAGAATCCAACATCATTCGCACCAAGAATCCTGCCGTGCGATCGTTCTATGTCTTCATGCTAAGGGATTCATTTACGCGATTGATGAAGACATCACTGATTACCGAAGTGCGCAATCAGAAAAAACTCGAAGCTGATATCGAATCGATTAAAACCTTTGAAACGAATCTGCGGGAATTGCTCTTGTCGGCACCTGCGGGAATGAAGCCCACGCTCGCTATTGATCCAGGATTCAGGTCAGGGTGTAAAGTCTCAGTTCTCGACACCACCGGAAAATTTCTGGAATACCAAGCGGTCTTTCCTCACACGGGCGATCGATTGCGGAAGGAAGCGGTGATGATGCTTAAAAAGCTCATTGAAAAATACAAAATTGAACTCATTGCGATCGGTAATGGAACCGCTAGCCGCGAAACCGATGAATTCGTAACGGAAGTTTTCGCACTGCTCGAAACAACGCCTGTAAAAGTCATGGTTAACGAATCCGGCGCATCAATTTATTCCGCTAGCGACGTGGCTATCAACGAATTTCCCGATCTCGATATTACCGTGCGCGGGGCCATCAGCATTGGTCGTCGCCTGCAAGATCCTCTCGCTGAACTGGTGAAGATTGATCCTAAATCGATCGGCGTCGGTCAGTATCAACACGATGTCGATCAAAAATTGCTCAAACGCAAACTCGATGACACCGTAGAAAGCTGCGTAAACTTCGTCGGCGTCGATTTAAACACGGCATCAAAAGAATTACTCACGTTTGTCTCTGGTATTAACGCGACAGTCGCCAACAACGTCGTGCAATATCGCAACGAAAACGGCGCATTTCTCGATCGTAAAACCCTGTTGAAAGTTGCAAAACTGGGGCCAAAAGCCTACGAACAAGCCGCAGGTTTCCTGCGGATTCGCGATGGTAAAAATCCACTGGACAACACCGCCGTTCACCCCGAACGCTATAAACTGGTGGAAGCGATTGCAAAAGATCTAAAAGTTAGCCTGAGCGAAACCCAACAGATTGCAGAACAACTCAAAGCAACGATCAAAAACTACGTCACTGAAACAATCGGCGAACCCACGCTGCGGGACATCATTTCTGAATTGGAAAAACCCGGTCGAGATCCCCGTGCCCAATTCACCTACGCTACCTTCCGCGAAGACATCAAGGAAATGCGAGATTTGGCGATCGGCATGGAGCTTGAAGGCGTTGTTACGAATGTGGCGAACTTTGGCGCGTTCGTTGATCTTGGAGTTCATCAAGATGGTTTGATTCACGTTTCTCAAATGGCCGATCGATTCATCAGCGACCCCAACGAAGTGGTCAAAGTTGGCCAAGTGGTCAAAGTCCGCGTCATCGAAATCAACCTCGGACTCAAGCGCATTGCCCTTTCCATGCGTGCCCAGGGTGACGCTCCGACGCAAGAAAACCGCTCGCCCTCAACCAACCCTCGCCCCACAACCCAACGCCCATCACCTATCACCCCAAGACCCAAAGGCCAGTCGATCGCTCCATTCACACCACTACCTGAAGAGAAGCCCGATCGCAGCGGTCCCGCCTCTTTAGAAGATCTAAAAGCTCGGTTCAATCGCAAGATTTAGAGGGTGTTTGAACAGTTCTCTCGTTGACAATTCGATCGCGCGTACAAGTTACGATTTTACAGCTCCAGTAGATTGAACGTATTCCAAGCTAGAGCCATACAAATCAGCAAATCGATCGAAGAGCTGCACAGTTTTAGGACGAAAGACCTTACCAAGATAATGGGAGCGACGAATCTTGCTTTCGTTCAGTCTTTTGAGATAGGGTATATCCTCTAGCATCGTTAAGCCGGAGGCAAGATGCAAAATTATTTGCACTAGAATTTTTGGAAACACCACGTTGCTATACATGTCAATAAACAATTTGTGGCTGTTATCGCTAAGTGGCAGAACGTTAAATATTACTGTTACAGTTTTATCCTTGTAGACTGGAACGTTGAGTTCAATTGTATAGGGATTGTGTAGAATCAACTCAACTTCAACAATTGGCTGCCGCCAAACTCTGAGCAGATTGATGGGTGAAACTAAGACTGTTTGAAACTTGAGCGTTCCGCCGTTCGCAGTGGCTTTCAATTGACTCACATCGAGAATCTTTAAGCCATTAAGACTGAATTTGTGAATGGATTCTAGGTGCTTTAAATTCAGCAAATGATACATTTGGCAAAGATAAGGAACCTGCAAAACATACTCCTGGCTGATTAAATGGTATTTCTCCAGTTGAAGCATTCTAATCTCGGTGTCATATAGATAGGCTTCGTGGGGAGGAACGACTGAATCTAACTTGTAGTACTTGAGAGTACTAATGTCCTTAGTCTTAAAGCTCGCGTGTTTATGACTTGCTTCCGGTTTTAGATAGAACCAGCTAGTAAGCAGTAAAGAAGTTGCGAATAAATGGCTCACATCGGAATTTGATAAGTCGCCGTTTAAAAGAAGATTAAAACATTGGTTGATGGTGTTAAATATCCAGTAAAAGATACCCAAGTTTCAAATATTGTCTCGGAATTTTTTCATGCAGAAATATCTTCTGTAGAAGAAGCCAGGTAGTGTTAACTTTACATTTGTACATATTGCAAACATAACACTCTAATATTGGAATCGTGTTTGAGTTAGTGTTTCATTTGTGGATAAGTTGGATAACTTTTACTAAAACACTCTAAAGCTATAGATAGTGTTGGAATGTTTTACCTAAAAAGACTGAGAATTTGTTTAATCCTTCTCGTCGAAATATAATTTATCAGCTGTGACATTGCACACTAATACCCAATTCAGAAATAAATATACAAATTCTGTCGAGGCTCCATCAATATTGGCGTTAGGGAGCCTGGTCTACAGCAATGACAGAACCCAATGTTTGTATGAACTATAGTGACCTAATTACGATCGCAAGATTATTGAGGAATACGATCGGTCGTCCCATCAACAATCGGAAACTCAATAGCCCGTACCTGAGAGAACTCTATTCGTTTTAGCAATCTTGAAGGACGATCGATCGCCCAGAATTGGAGGTTGTGGATTGTAACCCGACGAAAACTCTTCCCAACCTCACGAGAATCTTGAACTAAACAGCCTTGAAGTGTCCGAGATTGGGTTTCTTTCTCACACTGGACTAAGACTGACTCTAGCTGCGTAAATTCTCTCCAATCTTTTACATTGAGTCCTTCGCAAATTTTGATGAACGTATCCGGCTAGATAGGTTGCTGCCTAAAGAACTTATCCACTGAGCCTTTACCCAAAAGGTTGGCTTTGGCAAACGCACTGACAGAGGAAAATTCTCGTCGCGTCATAATGTTCTTAGCGCGTTCCACACCTTTAATAGAAGTGGTAATCAGGATCCATTTCCGTTTTCGTTGCTCGGTCATCCGCTCTACCACCATCACAAGAAGCTTAAATCAACCAAAACCCAATCATTGCCCAATCATCAATGCACCAGTCCCCAACCAAAATATGACAGAGCAACAGGCATAACAGAAGCAACAACAGGAGAATCTCTAGGGGTTCCTAAGTCATGATGAATACATCGGACTTCACCCAGCGAGATTCTTATGAACACCCTGAAACTAGCACCTGTCGAGATTGAGATCATCCGCGAACGCTTGCGGCAAGCAAGACTCAGCTTCAACATCGCCCAGGTATCCAGCCTTGCATTTAGCAGCTTTAGTCTAGTGGGAGCCATCATGCTCATGGGCGGCAATGTCACCGAAGGCACCGCGATCGTATCTGTCAGCATGGTCAGCAGCGTCGGCTGCATCCGCCTCGCCAAAGACGCAAACGATCGACTCGATAGCCTAATCGACGAGTCCCAATGGTAATCATCCAATGCGCGGGACTCGGGTAATCTCATTCGCAGTCCCACACATTTGAAAAATGGTCATTGATCATTCGTTTGGGCTAAAAACACGTCTGGGCCAACGATCGCAATTCCCCGAAACGGATTCAACACCAAAAAATCCCGATCGCCTGTCACGATAAAATTAGCTTGTCCATTGACAGCTAACGCTAGAAATTCATCATCTTTGGGATCACGACAAGCCACGATGGGTTCTTGAATCTCAACCCAAACAGCATCATTCAAAATCGCCTCCAAAAACTCAATCCGCAGCGCTTCCACCACGTAACGATTGAACTTTGGACGCAACAGAACCTCATGCCACTCTTCAAAAATCACTTGTGAAATGAGAAGGGTTTCGCCTTGCAAAATCTGACGCAATGCGATCGGCCTCCAGCGCATCCGCCCAAAACGCCTGTTGATTTACCGCCCGGTTGAGAACATCCGCATATTCTAAGAATAACGCCGTAGAAACTGCCCCAACTATTAATTCTCTCCGCATCGCCTGTAAAAGTAAAAAACTTGCTCCCTGCCGAGAACGCAACGCCGCAACCCCTACGTTCGTGTCAAATACATACATTAGCAGTCCACCGATCGCCTAAGTGCTTTCATCATGGGCAATTTTCTCACTAATCGCTCCCACACGAAAGACCATCGGCTATTCCTAGCGTTTAGCCTGAGTCGATCGTACGCATTCGGATCAATATCATCACCAAGATTCATGACCGTCACCCACATTTTGGGATTGTCTTCATCCGGTAATCGATCGATCGCCCGTGCTTCCGCCGATCGATTTGCATCACTAGACTGGTGCGATCGCCATGCCACAAAGTCAACGTAGTTCGACACATCAGCCAACGTATTTGCGGGCAATGTTTTTAGCCGTTCAACGATCGCTTTGACAGAAGCTTTAATAATCTTTCGCTGGACCAGGTGCAAATACCGCTAATATTTGTTAGGACTGAACCGTTAGAAATTTTCGCAGCTCCTCCCCGCATGACCCGATCGACCCGCAGTCCATCCTTCCGTGACCGTAAGCGCCGCACCTCCGCCGCCCAGTCCAGCTTGGTTCGAGGCACCTGCGCGATCGCCGCGCTTTCCCTCCTCCTCCTCACTCATCTCCCCAAAACCATCTCCCTCTCTCCCCGTACTGGCAGCGCTTCCCGCGCCCCTTCCTCATCCCGCGCCTCTTCCGCCCTCATCGATCCCGCCCTCACCTTCCCCGCCCAAATCTTCCGCCCCGACGACGCCAAACCCATCACCGTCCTTTCCCGCACGATCGCCGGAACTCCCCTTTACCTCACCACGATCGATCTCGCCGACCCCGAAACCTTCCTCAGCGTCGGCCTTGCCAACAGCGCCACCCAAGCCAACAACAACCGATCGACCCGAGGCGACGAAAATTTTGCAGCCCTAGTCCGCCGCCACCGCGCCGCCATCACCACTAGCGGCACCTTCTTCAGCATGGACGCCCAAAAACGCGTCATGGGCAACCTCGTCTCCGGCGGCCAATTTCTCAAATACAGCCCCTCTGAAAACTACGGCACCACCCTCGGCATCCGCAGCGGCAACCAGGTCGAAATGACCACTGCCCGCATCGACGGCATCCCAAAATGGCGCGAACACTGGTTTTCCCTCACCGCCGGACCTCGCTTGCTTCGATCGGGCACCGTTTCCATCAACCCTCGAAAAGAAGGCTTCCGAGACCCGGCTGTCATGGGCAGCGCCGTCCGAAGTGCGATCGGCTTTACACCTAACCGAAAGCTTCTTCACGTCACCTTTCTCACCCCCGTTTCCCTTGTGCGCGAAGCCCAAATTATGAAAGCTCTCGGCTGCCATGAAGCCATGAACCTTGACGGCGGCACGTCCCTCGCCCTTGCTAAAGGAGACCGCATCCTTCGCCGCGCCAACCGCAACCTCACTAACGTCATTACCATTTACGACGTCCAGCACCCTGCGCCTCCCGCATTACGTCTTTCCTGGGAAACCTTTCAAACGATCGATCGAATGGCCATCTCGCCACAAAGTACACTTTTTGGGATACCTTGACGACACAAGGTCAAATGGAAACCTTATTGAATATGCACTCAGACCACTCCATGCAGGATTGATTATGACCCTCATCACAGGCTTATCCGGCAATGAAATATTTTGTCTACGGCGACAGGGATTGACACCCGGAGATTTGGTTATTGGCAACAGTGTGATTTCACTGGGACTGCTCAATAGCATTGGGTCTGGGCTGAAAACACTCGTGGGCGGAGAAGTCCATCAGGTGACGAAGATTATTCACGAAGGACGCTCTCGATCGTACGCGCGAATGATCGCAGAAGCCACGCATCATGGCGGTGCTGGAATTACCGGAGTTTCTAATGAATTGATCTTTCACGGGACTAATATTGAATTCTTATCAATAGGGTCTTGCGTGCATCGTCAGAGCGACAAAACTGAGGCGTTAGAATTCTCCTCCTCAGCCGATGGACAGTCGCTTTATTGTCAGATAGATAGTGGTTTTACGCCGCGTAAATTTGTGTTTGGAAATGTAGCCTATTCGATCGGACTCGGGGGCGGAATTATCGGGGGATTGCGAAGTTTGGCGCGGGGTGAAATCAAAGAGTATTCGCGGATTTTTAATGAAACTCGTCACTTAGCCTTAAAGCGCATTAAATCCGAAGCACGGGAAGTTGGAGCGAATGCAGTCGTCGGAATCAAGACTTCAATTTTACCGTTTGGAGGGATGCAGGAGATGGTCATGATCGGTACGGCCTCCCATCATTCCGCGTTAGGAGACGCCTATCGCCAAGACCCTATCACCAGCGATCTCACCAATGAGGAAATGTGGAATTTGGTGAATGATGGCTATATGCCCATTCAGTTAGTGTTGGGAGTTTCAGTCTATTCCTTGGGATGGGTGGGCGGGATTACCTCCTTTTTCAAGTCATTTGTTCGGGGTGAAATCCGAGAGCTAACGACATTAATTTACGAAGCTCGCGAAGAGGCGTTGAAACACATCGCTAAGGACGCAGAACGATGTGGTGCAGACCAAGTGGTGGGAATTAAAACCTATGTGTATGACTTAGGGGGTGGCATTATTGAGTTTATGGCGATCGGGACAGCGGTAAAGAAAATGTCAGGCGTTGAAACCGTTTCTGAAATGCTACTGCCTCAAGCGATTATCCGCGA
Organism: Synechococcales cyanobacterium; assembly: GCA_043787035.1. Taxonomy (GTDB): domain Bacteria; phylum Cyanobacteriota; class Cyanobacteriia; order Leptolyngbyales; family Leptolyngbyaceae; genus JAAFJU01. Next base: position 15,373 of record JAYVVL010000146.1, on the reverse strand, counting down.
TCAAGATACCTTCATTAATACGGCAAGTGTATTTTCTAAAGCCTCTTTAAATGAACCGACTAACGCCACCGGAACCGTTGGACCGATCGCAGGACTAGTTAGCGTTGGATTTTCGATGTTGTACGTGATTTTCAAACTCTTTACCCGCTAGACGATTAAGCCCTCATTCTATTTTGCAAGAACAGAAAGGTTTCAACCTCGTCGTGGGTAGGAGAAGCGGCGATCGCACCGCGTTTCAGGGTGGTCAATGCGCCGACGGCACTCGCATACCGGACGATAGCGGTAACTTCATCTGGCAATAGGTCACCCGATCGAGTTCGATGGCAAAGCTGATGGATAAACCCCGCCAAAAAACTATCCCCCGCCCCGGTCGTATCTTCGACGTCCATGGGAAAGGCCGGAACATCACCTAGGGTTCCAGCAGCCCAATACACACACCCATACTCCCCTCGGGTCATGAGAATGCATTTAAGGCGAGGGAAACTGTTGTGCAAGCTGTTCAGATCGCGCAAACCGAAGAGCCAGTCGGCTTCCTCGTCCGTTAGCTTCAGATAGTCGGCCTGATGGAGAACCTCTAAAATCACAGATTTAGCACGCTGTTCATCGTCCCAAAAAACCGATCGCCAGTTTACATCAATCACCACTTGAACCCCCGAATACCGCGCCAAATCCATCGCATTGGTCAGGGCGGCGGCGCTCTCAGGGTAGGCGAGCAGTAGCGTCCCAGTGACGAGGTATTGTGCGGATTGGATGAGATCCATAGGCAAGTATTCAGCGTTGAGCTTCGTGTCTGCAAAGCTATCGCTAGGACGATCGGCCCCAAAGCCAGCAAACGTTCGATCGCCCATCCTATCTCGCGTTACCATCACCGATCGCGTTGGCGTTCTAGGAATAAGCTGCACGCCCGACAAGTCTACCGAGTGCGATCGCAACACCTCCAGCAATTCTGCTCCCATTGCATCTTGACCGATCGCACCCACAAAACCTGACGTTGTTCCTAGCTTCGTTAAAGCGCAGGCCACATTTGCAGGTGCCCCGCCGGGATACAGCGTCCAGGTCGAAACTTGGCCAAGTTCGACGCCCGGTTCATCCGAAATCGAGTCAAATAGCCCTTCGCCAATGCAAACCACCTGTGTCATTGAGCCTTGCTCCGATCATTAACCTGTATTTCGCATTCCTGCCGCAATCCCATTAATGGTCAAATGAGCACCCCGAAGGAGTTCATTTTTGCTGTAGCGCGATCGCATGAGACCGCTGGCCGAACTGCTGCGATGTTGACGCAGACGCTTGATCAGTGACACCTGCAAAAAGCCCAAGGGCACAATGGTTCCATTCCGAAGCTGCACCGATCGCTGCAGTTCAGGATCGCCGTCTAGAAGCTTGTGATGTCCGGTAATGGTGAGCACGACCTCTTTAGTCCGGTAATACTCAGCCGCGATCGCATCAAATAAATGCCCAAATCGAACCCGGTCCTCGGGGGGCGAAAGCTGATGAACATAGTGCTGAGCAAGCTGCAAATCAACCTTGGCGAGCGTCATCTCCACTTTGGAAATCACCATTCGGAAGAAGGGCCATTTCACATAAAAATAGCTCAAAAGCTTGAGGTTGTCAGGATGTTCATCCAAGAACTCTCTCAAGGCCGTACCGACTCCATACCAAGCGGGGAGTAGAAACCGACTTTGAGTCCAGCTAAAGACCCAAGGAATCGCCCGCAGACTGCTGAGATCCTTTTTGCCGCCTCGACGGGCGGGGCGAGAGCTGATTTGCAGTTGGCTAATTTCTTCGATAGGCGTTACTTGATGGAAAAAGTCGATAAAATCTGGCTCTTCGTAGATCAACTGACGGTAATGAGTCCGCGATCGGGCAGCTAGCTCTTCCATGAGAACATGCCAATCTTGAATATCATCGACCTTAGTATTTAGAATACTGCCCTGAATCACCGCTGTCGTCGCCGTTTCGAGGTTGTACAGGGCCAGTTCAGGAAGCGAATACTTCGACGCAAGAACTTCCCCTTGCTCCGTTATTTTAATCCGCCCGCGCATACTTTCTCCGGGCTGAGCCAAAATGGCTTCGTAGGCTGGACCTCCGCCACGACCGACCGATCCCCCCCGACCGTGGAAAATTCGCAACTCCACGCCGTAGTTGTGCGCAACCCGTTGAAGAGCTTGCTGGGCTTTATGAATTTCCCAATTGCTACTGAGAAATCCAGAATCTTTGTTACTGTCAGAGTAGCCCAACATCACTTCTTGAATCGGCATGGGTTGCTGTGACTTTTCTTCAGCAGAAATTAGCTTCCCACCCCTAAGCATCTCTTGATAAAACGGCAGCTCAAACAGTTCGGTCATTACCGCTGTCGCCTTTTGCAAATCCTCGACGGTTTCAAAGAGTGGGACGGCTTGAAGAGTCGTGGTGTTAGTGGTGGGATCGTACAGCCCTGCTTCTTTTGCAAACAGCATCACCTCTAGCAAATCACTCATGTCATGGCTCATGCTAATGACGTAGGACCGACAAATCCGATCGCCAAATTCCCGCTGAATCGCCCGCACCATCCGGAAGGTCTCAATGGTTTCGCGGGTTTTTTCACTAAAGGGCAACTCGCGCGGAATCAGAGGCCGCCTAGTTTGGATTTCGCGGCTTAGAAATGCAATGCGATCGGCTTCAGACATGTCGGTGTAGGGCTGCGGCAGAATCTGGACATACTCCACAATCTCGGCCACAGTTTCGGCATGGCGCGTGCTTTCTTGCCGAATATCCAAATGCGTTAGGGTAAAGCCAAAGATTTCGACTTGACAGATCAGATGTTCGAGATCCCGGCACGATAGCCCCGTCTGGACTAAGTTACGCTCGATCAACCGAAGTTCAGCCAAAAACTCATCGCCCGATCGGTAGTAGTGCGCAACATCCCAATCCGTATTTTCCGGCTGTTGCCAGTCCCCGTCAAACAGCACCTGGTTACGCGTGTGGGTATTTTCGAGACGCTTCTGGACGTAGGCGAGCTTGAGCCTATAGGGTTCTTGGCGGTAGCGGATGGCCAGTTTCTCATAGACCTTGGGCAACCGAACCCGGTCTTGCTCTAGGGATTCAAGCAGATCCGGCAAGACATCGCTCCAGTGAAGGGAAATACTTAGCAAATCCGTCAGCCGCTTCATGGACTGCATGTATTTTTCCAACACCAGACTGCGCTGATAGCAAGCCGTTTGCCAGGTGACTTGGGGAGTAACGGAAGGATTGCCATCGCGATCGCTGCCCACCCAAGACCCGAAGCGGCAAAAGTCGTATTTCGGCATCTTCAGTGCCGGGAATGACAGATTTAACGACTGCTGCAATCGTTGATAAAGCTGAGGCATCGCATCAAACAATACTTCTTGGAAGTAGTGAAGCGTATGGTCCACTTCATCCAAGACCGTTGGTTTGAACTGGTGGAGTTCGTCGGTGCGCCACCAGAGACGGATTTCTTCGGTGAGGCGATCGCGCAAGGTTTGAGATTCCCAAGGAGCGATGCTGTCTGCGGGAACGCGTTCGAGATGGTCGAGATCTCGAAGAATGTTAGAAATGCGGCGTTGTTTACCCCGAATAGTATGGCGGACGATTTCGGTGGGGTGGGCGGTGAAAACGAGCCACACTTCGAGCTGATCGATCAGTTTTTGTATTTGTTGGGGCGGGACATTGAGTGCTTTAAGTCGAGGAAAAAGCCACTGGAAGGTCCCAACGCCTTGGCGTGAGTCGGGCGGCTGTAATGGGGGATGACGATCGGATTCGCCCGCCTTTCGATCGGACTCGCGACTGTTGGAGGAGTAGGGGTTTTCGTGGGCAGCCGCTTCTATTGCCCAGTAACCTTTCGATCGATGATCGGTGTCGGAAAGAGTTTCTTGAGCGGCCCTGTAGAGCTTCTGTTGATCGCGCTGCTCGTAGTGCTGCTCAACAATATTAATAATCTGAAAATACAAAGCAAATGCTCGTGCAGCCCGAACGGCTTCATTTAGCTCTAATTTCTCAACAATTTTGAGCGCTTCAGACTCCTCAAATGAGTTCTCCGCCTGTCCTTCAGGAGAGCAAAGACTGAGAAGTTGGTTCAACAAATCCACGAGTTCCTGTCCGCACTCTTGGAGCAAGACTGACTCCCAGAGATCCTCAACCATCTTGATGCGATGCTGCAAAAATACTTCTGACGTCATAACCGCCGCCGCCCCATCGGAAGATCCGTTCGCTAATCCTGTTAAGGGCGCGGCAGGATGGGACAGCAAAGCCGAAGTGACTCGTTCATCAGTCGAGGGGCTAGTCGAACTCATAAGAGGCAGTATGGGCAGATAAGTTCAATCATTGTACGGGTTTATGTGTCCTAATAAAACGCCCCGTTTGGAGAGGGCATAGCAAAGAAACTCCAGATCTGGTGGATTAGGGGTCCAGCGAACCCGCATCCGACCCATTGGGGTCCCCCGATCGCACCTCCACCGATCGCAAGGGCGCGCGATCGCCTCGCAGGAGTTCTTCGCTCCAAACCCCGATTTTCACCAAGGTCACGGTTGCCTGACGAGCGGCAAACAGAAGTACCAATGTGGGGAACGTCACCGCACTGATGATGAGGTCTTGGCGAAATGCGTTGGGAGTATGGGGTGATTTCATCGGGTTCTCTCTCCTTCGGGATAACTCAACATGACCGGGTTTCAGTGAAGATGGGATCGATTTGGAAAACAGGGTGTATTATCGGGTCAACCTTTTGCCGACTAGGTTTCAATGTTAAACGTGTCCGATCGCCCTCCCTCCCCTCATACTAACTCTCATCTGCAGACGAATTCTAAGTCTGACGCTGATTTTGGGGATAATTCCCCGGTTTTCCAGGGATCGAGGGCATCGCTAGGCGTTTGGCTGCACGCTGTTCTTCAGCCTTTTTTGACCCATGCGCCGCAGATTCGGCAACGCGGGAATGTGGCTTATATTCTGTGTGAAGGGTTGCCTTGTCCAGCCCAAGCTGACCTTACCGAGGCGCTCGGGGGATCAATCCTCGGAGCGACACCCTTCATCGCACGTCACCTCGAACAAAATGCAGCTCCAGTTCATCGTATTGTGCTGTACGGAAGAACTAGTGGAGATTCAAAGCCAACTTGGGGTGAGACCTTTGAGTTGCCAGCCGCAGAACTGGGTTTCCAAACGTCCCAGGTTGGCACGCCTCGGCCTAAAGCAACGCATAAAAACTTATCTAACGAAGGCATCGCCCATCACCTCAGTCGTCAACTGAGTCCTTACAACATTGCAGTCCGCGTTCGTCGGAAGCAAAATCCGGCCACCGCCAACGATTTGAGATCGACTCTTTCTCGCCTCTACATCGTCTGCGAATCCACCTACGCGCCCGATCCCAACGTCATCGCCGAACCAATAGCCCAATGTCTTCGGGAGCTAGCCCTGCGCGATTGCCAAGATGCCGTGATTTCGGGCCAAGCAACGGGCGAAAGTGAGCCGGAATGGATGCTGCGGGTGGACTTGACGCCTGCCGATCGACTGCTTCAACAGCGGGCTAAGTGGGGCGACATCGAAGCCTTGAGGCGGCTCCTGACGCCCATGCTCCGATCGTTCTGTCAAGCGGTTCAGATTACGATCGAACAAACCACCCTGCACATCGCCCTTCGGAATACCGACTCCTGCCCGCCGCAGTCATCGCTCGTTCGGGCGATCGACGGGTTTCTCACTGAGCTGGCCCCTCAAGGCATTCATGGAGCCAGTCTTTATGGCATTATCAATCCAGACGGCACGCCCGAAACGACTCAGTGGGTCCATTGGATGGATCTTCCCGCGTCTCATCAGGTCGAACTTAGCGCCTCTCCCGAAGATCTAGCCGCGCGAGGCAACTCAGATGCGATCGCCCACTTGCTCCTCCGTCAGCTTAACCCCAACCTAGACCAACAGTTGGCAACAGGTGGCTTACGGGTCCAAGTGCGGCAGCGGGAAGACATTCTGCACATCATGACCGATGCCCTTATTTGCCCTAACCAAAAAGCTGTCAGCACCGCCATCCTGGACTACCTCCCCAAACTCAACATCGATGGCCTATCAGGACTCTGCCTCTACGGACGTCAAGCCGGAAACACCACGGCAACCTGGCGGCAAGGCGTGCAGCTAGGAGTGCTCAAGGCCCGATTTGTCCCGGCTTCGACGCCTGAGTTTACGGCCTCCGATCGCTATGTCGAGGACCTGCTCCCCATGCCGGGTGCTATTTTGTTTGTGCCGCGTCGTGCGCCGAAAGATTGGGGTAAGACTTGGGGTAAGGTCACAGATATTGCTCGATCGATGTTACTCAAAACGCCTCTGTTTGCTCCGCTTTCCGCCAACCCACGGCTGATTCCGATTTGGGATGAGCGCGTTAGTGGGCAGGTGGCTCTGGTGTGGGGGCTACTGGGATTGTGTCTGATGATTTCGGGCGATTGGGCGCTGGGCTTCGTGATCAAATCCCAAGACGTAACCTCGGCCACTGCCCGGACGATTAATCGCACTTCGATCGATCGTCCGACGGTCCTGCCCAATTTAGCGTTGAACAAACCCGGAATTTCCAGCGATGCTTCGGCGTTCAATGCCTCTGGCTTTACCCAAAATGAGAAAGCTCGCGTGGTAACCAGTGGAGCTAGCAGCAGCGCCAAATCCATCCTCTTGGAGGGAAGACTCTCCAAACCCAATGCCGGAATAGGTGCCTTTCCAACCGATCTCAACGCCGACGCCAATCTTCCCGTGTCGCCCCTCATGCCCAAGGCGCAAATCGATCCGACCGCCTCGCCCTATGCCAGTTTAAATGCGTCCCAGCTTGATGAACGGCTAGCGCTCTATCAGCAGTTTGTAGCGCAGTTTGGGGTGCCGGATGTGCTGGTGGTGGGTAGTTCTCGGGCCTTGCGAGGCGTGGATCCCAGCGCCCTTCAGGAGAATCTAACTCAACAGGGCTATGCGGGGGTGCGAGTCTTTAACTTTGGCATTAATGGCGCGACGGCTCAGGTGGTAGATCTCTTGCTGCGGCGTCTGATTTCCGCTGAGCAGTTGCCTAAGACGGTTCTGTGGGCCGATGGTGCTCGGGCCTTTAACAGTGGTCGATCGGATACAACCTTTAACGCGATCGTCTCCTCCGACGGCTACAAACGCCTCCCCGCAGCTCCCATCAACAAGCTCGTGAAAGGCAAATCCACTGACAAATCCACCAACAAAGCAACAACTGAAGCAACCGAGACGTCCTCTAAGACGCTCCAAAAAGCCCTGAGCGAAAGCTACCAAACCGTCGATCGACAGATCCAAGACTGGCTCAAATCCACCTCGTCAGTCGGCTATCAGCGAGATGCGTTATTTGATTTAGTTCGCGATCGATTTTTGGGCCAACAGACGCCCAGTGTAGAATCCAATTCTGGCCCGAACGCAACGCCCAGCCTAAACGCAAATTCGAGTCTCGCATCGGATTCCCCCACGGGACAGGGCGTGATTGATATCTACGGCTTTTTGCCCCTACCGAATCAATTCAACCCCGCCACCTATTACCAGAAGTACAGCAAAGTCCCTGGAAACTTTGACAGTGATTACGACAGCTTTGAGCTTCAAGGCAAACAACAGCAGGCATTGGACTCGATCGCCCGGTTTACTCAACGCCAAGGCATTAATCTAGTCTTTGTCAATCTCCCGCTCACCGCTGAGTATCTTGACTCGCGTCGCCGCGAGTATGAGGACCAATTCCAGCAGTCCATGATTCAGGAATCCACAACGCTCAAATTTACGTACCGCGATCTCTCGACGGTCATGCCCCAACAAAATGCCCTCTTCTCCGACCCCAGCCATCTCAACCGCTACGGAGCCTACGATGTGGCACAGCGTCTTTCGAGAGATCCGCTCATTCCTTGGAGTAGCGAGAAGTCAGGCGAGAAATCAGTGAAGTCATTGAATAAATAAGATCGTTTAAATCGCCCTGCCGACTAAAGTCGCAGCTACACAAACAACGTCTGCCGCCGCAGACTAAGATCTTGAATGCTGCTGTGGCTAGGGTTCTAGCAGGGTTTTAGTATTCTGCTGCGTTATGATAGAACGGTCGCTCACACACTAGAGAGAATGACATGACGATCGCAACGCCTATCCTCGAACCCAAGATTCAACCCGAAGTTCAACCTCAGAAAATGAATCGTTCTGAATCTCCAGTAATGTTGTTTGGCGGAATGACGTGGCGTGAATTTCGGGCGGTGGAACAGTTGATCGATCGACCGGGTTATCGATTGTCTTTTTTAGATGGTGTGTTGGAGATTCTACAAATGCCCAGTGAACTGCACGAAACAGTTAAAGAACGAATCGGCGCATTGCTAGAGTTGTATTTATTGATGGCCGAATTTAAATTCACGCCGACTGGATCAATGACGCTAGAAAGTGAAGTCGATCAGGTCAAGCGTGAGGCAGACAAGTCCTATCGCTTAAAAGATCATCGTGGGCGACCTGATTTGGCGATCGAAATTGTGGTAAACAGTGGTGGCATTAATAAGCTCGAAGCGTACAAGCGACTGAAAATTTCAGAGCTTTGGTTTTGGGAAGATGGTGTGCTGGATCTTTATCATCTGCGGGGAACGGGAAACAAAACAAGGTACGAAAAGATTGCGACAAGTGAGGAAGTCTCGGGAATTAACTTGGCTCTTTTGAAGCAATGCGTCCTGATGAATAGCCATGTAGAAGCGTTGAAAGTTTGGCAAAAGGCGATCAAAATCGTTGGTAACGTCTAGATTCTCTAACGCGGTACGGTAACTTTTGTTAACAGCGATCGAATCACATCATCCATCATTAACCCGTCCAATTGTGCCTCGGGTCGTAACATCAACCGATGTCTTAATAGGGGGACAGCGACGGTTTTGATGTCATCGGGATTGACGAAATCCCGATCGTCGAGCCATGCATGAGCTTTACTAGCGGCCAACCACGCGACTGCCGATCGAGGAGATGCTCCTAGGGCGATATCGGGATGTTTGCGGGATTTTTGGACAATTGCGAGGAGATACTCCAGCACGTTGTCTTGGATTTGGACTTTGCGGACGGCCTGACGCGCTTGGAGAATGTCGTTGACGGTGGCGACGGGTTCTAGTTTTGTGAGATCTAAGCGCCGCGATTGAAACCCGGCCTGGGCGTTGAGAAGCATTTGTTTTTCGGCGGCTTTATCGGGGTAGCCAACGATTAGCTTGAAGAGGAAGCGATCGAGTTGGGCTTCGGGGAGAGGGTAGGTGCCTTCAAATTCAAGGGAGTTTTGGGTGGCGATGACCCAGAAGAGTTCCGGGAGGGCGCGGGTTTCACCGTCGAGGGTGATTTGCTGCTCTTCCATGGCTTCGAGGAGGGCGGCTTGAGTTTTAGGTGGGGTGCGGTTGATTTCATCGGCGAGGAGGAGTTCGGTGAAGACGGGTCCGCGTTTTAGGCTGAAGGATTGGGTTTTGAGGTCGAAGATGTTGACGCCGAGGATGTCGGAGGGGAGAACGTCGGGGGTGAGCTGGATGCGTTTAAAGTCGGATTGAATCAGGCGGGCGAGGACGTGGGCGAGGAGGGTTTTCCCAGTGCCGGGGACGCCTTCAAGAATGACGTGGCCGTTGGAAAGGAGGGCGATTAGGAGTTGATCGATGAGGGCTTCTTGGCCGATGACGATTTGGCTGAGGGTTTTGCGCAGGCGATCGAATTTGGACATAGTTATTTAGTGATCGTTTGGATTTTGGTCAGCCATTGGATTAATTCTGCCTCACTCGGTTTTTTGTGTCTATCTTTATGACTTGATGACAATAAGAATGCTTCGCGAAACTCGGTGGCCGATCGTCCGGTTTGTTCAGTCCAGGTTTGGAGGATGGTTTCAGGGTCGATTCTGGAGGTGCCGAGGCCAAGGGTTCGTTGAAGTTTTTTGAGTTCGGCTTGGCTGAGGGTGCTAGTAACAAAGTCGGTGCTGTTGGCTTTTTGAAGGATTCCGGCGAGGGCTTGGATGTAGGCGCGGCTGTTGTTGATGATGGGTGGGTTGAGCGATCGAATTGCGCCGAAGCGCCAGTTTTTACCGTAAATTAGGACGCTGAGGATGACTAGCGTTTGGAAAAACATCAGGGCGATCGGGGTCTTGGCAAAGAAGGTGCTAAGATCGCCTTTTCCTTCAGTGGCAGCGGTTTCAGGGTCTCGGTAGCCGTGGATATATTCGTCCATGAGGATGCGATCGCCTTGGGTGAGGTCTTGGAGATAGGCGAAGTTTTGGGCTTCGTTTTGGTAGGCGTTGGCGGCGAGGAATGTGGGGAGAATGTGGATGATTTCGCCGCTGCCGATGGGGGTGCGCCAGACTAGGGTGCCATAGGAATCAGAAACGAGGATTTGGAGGGTGCTGGTTTGGAGGTGGCGGCGGGTGGTGGCGATTTTGAGCGTTCCGGACTGTGGATTGGATGGGCTGCCAAATTTGATGGGAATTTCGGACTGGAAGGCGGCATTGGTCAGTTGGGTTTTGCCTTTACGGGTGCCAATGAGAATGACGCGGTTGCCTTGTTCGATCCAACGGCGATCGATGCGCGGAGAATCGGGTTCGGAGCTGATTTGAATAAGGGTGGTGCGGATGCTAATTGGGGAATTTGTTTGGGAGGCTATGTCTGAAATTTCCTGGACGTCGCTCTGAGGATAGTCTGACCCATCTTTCCCAAATAAAGCAGTGAGTGGTTTTTGCCATCGAGCAATCGCTTGCCCCGATCGTTCGACGTAGGCATACCAAGCACCATAACCTTCGGGCGATCGGCTGTAGGTGCTGCCGTCACTGCGCGGGTTGTTGGGGGCGGAAAGTAGGGTGAACAGCAGCAGTCCGGCGGCAAGAATGCCACCTGTAAACCATTGGCGGGGGCTAAGGGATTTGGGAAGGCGCGGCATTTAGGGCATCTCCTGATCAATGTCGCGGTAGGCTCGATCGCATTCGGCGTAGCGATCTTGGGTGATGGGCCGATCGGTGTAGAGACTCTCATCGTGGGCGTTGATGAGGGTACGGTAAGAGGCCGATCGGGTTTTGAGCAGGCGACGGTATTCCCCGTTGGTGAGGCTGGGATCTTTGGAGAGCAAGGTTTGGTCTTGGAGTTTGGTAACCATTGCAAAGTAAAGGGCGCGGCAGGCTTGAGTATAGTCGCCTTGGCTCTGGGCTTTTTTGGCCTGCTGGAGCCATTGGTTTTGGGTGCGATGGATGGGTTTTGGCGATGAGGCCAGCGGTCGTTCCGGCTGAGATTTTGTCAGATAGCGATGGACGATCGGATAGAGATTCCAAACGATCGTAGTCACGAGGGCGAGGACGAGGAGCCAGAAGATAAGGGTCCACAATTGGGCAGGAATCGTGGGAGGCCGCACGGGGTTGTTTAGGCTGTCCGGGGAATCGATTGGTTGCCAGCTTGATAGGATACGCTCGAACCATTCGCTCGATCGTTGTTGCCAAAGACGAAGATCCCATGCAGGGTTAGTTTTTTCAAAGTTGGGCGGCGGCATCGGTTGGGTTGTGGGTGCGATTATGGCTATGTAAATTTTACCCGTGACGAGCGATCGCCCATAATCATCACCCCGCCAATTTTCGGATCGATAATGTTAAAGATAAGTGCGAGCTTCATTTCTTCCTGACCTACGATCGCGGTGAAGGGAAAAACGGCACGGCAGCGCAGTTGGATTGAGGCTTCAGACGTGATGACCACAGCCGTTTTTGATTTTAGGAATGAACAGAGCGATCGCTTCATTCGATTCCACTTTTTATTGTCCCATACCGATCGCCCTCTACTGAAGCAAGATCGGAGCTTGCGTTAGACTACCGTCATACTGGTTGCAGACCCCACCGTCTTTACGACAAGGACAAGTCTATGAGTGTAGTACTGGCGATTTCAGAAGACCTCAAAACTCTGGCACAGGTTCAGCAAAAGCTTGGGATCCGATTATCAGAGGATTCTAATTTTTTTACGGAGTGGCTGGAGGAGAGTGATCCGATCGAAGAAGGCGATTGTCGCAGATTGGACCAAGTACGCCGAAATTATCTGTACTAGAGCGAAGACGGACCCCTTCTGGAAGAAACGATCAAACTTGTGATCCTGTCGCCCATTTTAGAACTCGCCGGGTTTTATCAAGCGCCTTATAAATTTCGAGCTGAGGTGAGTGTGGACGTCGAGACGGTTGGCCACCAAGATGAGATTTTGCGGGGAAGAATTGACGGGCTGGTGATACTCGATCGACTGTGGATCGTCCTGATTGAAGCCAAAAAAGCAACCCTCGACTTGGAACTCGCCTTACCTCAAACGCTCGCCTACATGGTCACCAATCCCGATCCAACTCGATCGGGGTTTGGGATGGTGACGAATGGGAGCAGCTACTTATTTATCAAATTGACCGGAAAAGCGTATGGGATTTCTGATGTATTTGGAACCCGATCGCAGCATCGGAATAATTTGATTGAGGTGCTACGAGTGTTGAAAAGCCTAGGCCGATCGATCGTTCCTTGATGCTTACACCGAATCGATTGCCCCTATCAATGACGCAACCCTTCATCTCTTAATAATCCATCAAGCCAACGTTGATCAGCCTTAGGTAGATTTGGGGTTGGCTCGATCGTGTAATCAATGAAATAGGTATAGCCCGACCGAACAATAATGTCTTCGATGATTTGTTTAAGGTCAATTGTCGGTTCTTGGTCTGCTGCTTGGAGCGGAATTGAAATGATGGGCATTGGATCTTGGAGATTAAATGGATAAAGATCGGCCACTGGACGTTCAGCTTCCCGACTAATCAAAATATGATAATCAGACGATAAGGCGTTATTCATAGGCAAAGAATCGCCCGATCGTAAGAGGTCGATCTCGACCAAATGCGTTCGGCTATTCAAAACCCGTTGCCGCTTCTCTTCATATTTTTGCCGCCCTTGCCCACGCTTATTAGTAGGTGACAAGATTTCAATCGTTGTAATAACTCGTCCCGTTGCTGCTTCCTTAATTTCTAGATAAGCTTCTCTGATTTCTGTTTCGACGGGTAGCGTTACCCGAACAGGTTGTAATGTCGCAACAGAAGCACCAACAGAGGCTCCAGCCGGGACATTGGGTCCTATGGGATTGCGAGGGGACTGAATACTGGCATCCGATCGTCCAATCAATTGAAGATTGCTATCGGTGACTTGGTATATCCGTTTCTCAATATCAACTTGATATCGGGGCAGTAGCAGTGGCGTGAGAATATCTGCGATCGCAACAATAAACCGATTATGAACTGTGGACCAGCGATCGGGATGTTCTAGGTAGGGATTCATGCCGGGGAAAAGGGAAGGCATGGCGAGGACAGGAAACAGGACAGTTCCATTGTACTTTAAGGTTTTGGTAGAGGCGATCGTGGAATAAATCGTATCTAATACCGGGAGCATTAACAAGCCTCTAAACAAGCTTCAACGGTCGCCACAAAACATTGGCCAAGGGCATCCAAATCGTAGCCTCCTTCCAATCCAAAAACAACGCATCGCGTCAGCGCCAACACCGATCGCGTCATCCGCCTATAGTCCTCAGCACACAAATTAATTCTTGACAGTGGGTCAGCCGCCGCTGCATCGTAGCCTGCACTCACAATCATCAAATCCGGCGCAAACGATCGCAAAAACGGCATCACCTTAGACTCAAAAGCCCGATCGTAATCTACGCCTTCGCTCCCTGCCGCCATCGGCACATTCAAGACATTGCCAAACTTTCCCGTTTCGTTCTCTCGTCCCGTCCCCGGATAATTCGGAACCTCATGAAGCGAACAGTAAGCAATCTGCGGATGATTCTCGACGATCGCCTGCGTCCCATTGCCGTGATGAACATCCCAATCCAAAATCGCCACCCGATAGTCCTGCCTAAATTCATCGTGATCCAATTCATCGTGATCCAATTCGCCTTGCTCCAACGCATAGATCGCCGCGATCGCCGCATTATTCAGCAAACAAAACCCCATGCCCCGATCGGCCAATGCATGATGCCCCGGTGGACGCGCCGCTACAAAACAAGGCAACCCTTTTCGTGCCCGATCAATCCCATCCATCCAAGCATTCACCGCCAGCAGCGCCACCTCGTAACTTTGCCCTGACACGGGAGTATCGCCATCCAAGTAGCCCCCACCTGCCTCGCATATTTGTTGAAGCGATCGCAGATAGGGTGCAGTGTGAACCTGTTCGATCCAAGGAAGCGGCGATCGGAGATGCGCGTCGGTAGGCTTTTCCCAAGTCACTTGGTGAGATTGAGGCATGAGCGCGATCGCCTGACGAATGGCTAAGAGCCGATCGGGGCGCTCCGGATGCCCCGCCCCCGTCCGGTGTTCTAAAAATTCATCGTTGTAAAAAATAGTCACCATTGGAAGCTCTCCAACATTGGCTTAAGGGTTTGTAGCGTCCAATCACTCTAAAACTGCTGGAGAAACCGAAGATCACTGCTGTACAAACGGCGAATATCGTCGATTTGATGCATGACCATCGCCAGTCGCTCGACGCCGAAACCTGCCGCAAACCCCGTATAGATCTCCGGATCATAGCCCGCCGCGATTAACACATTGGGATCCACCATCCCGCAGCCTAGAATCTCCAGCCAACTACCTTTCCACTTAACATCTACTTCAGCCGACGGCTCAGTGAACGGGAAGAAACTCGGACGGAACCGCACCTCGATTTCGTCGCCTAGCAACTCCTGCAAAAACACCTTAATCGTGCCCTTGAGATCCGTGAAGGTCAGCCCCTCGTCGATCGTCAGAATTTCCACTTGGTGAAACACCGCGCTATGGGTCGCATCCACCGTATCCCGACGATACACCCGACCCGGAACGACAATGCGAATGGGAGGCTCATTATTCTCCATGTAGCGCACCTGTACAGTCGAGGTGTGGGTCCGCAATAGATTGCCATCGGGCAAAAACAGCGTGTCCTGCATGTCACGGGCGGGATGATCGGGCTGGAAGTTTAGCGCCTCAAAGTTGTAGTAGTCGGTCTCCATTTCAGGGCCTTCCGCCACGGTGTAGCCCAGCCCCGTGAAAATATCCAGCACAGTGTCAATAGTGCTGTGGAGCGGGTGACGACGGCCTTGCGGACGATAACTTCCCGGCATCGTCACGTCTAGGGTTTCGGCTTCGAGCTGGGCTTGGATGGCAGCGGCCTGGAGCGTGGTTTTCCGATCGTCGAGGGCGGTTTGAATCGCATCCTTGACTTCGTTAGCGCGGGCACCCACTTTCGGACGATCGGCGGGATCAAGCTTGCCCATTCCGCTCAAAACTTGGGGAATCGGACCTTTTTTGCCCATATACTTCACCCGGAGCTGTTCTAAGATATCGAGATCTAGGGCAAGGACGATCGCACTTCTCGCCTCTTGTTTGATTTGCTCTAATTGCGCTTCAAGTTCTGACATAACCG
>JAYVVL010000145.1:0-5154 GCA_043787035.1 Synechococcales cyanobacterium | reverse complement strand
ATTGTGCTAGAAGCCGTCGATGAAGTGGGAAATCCGACGATTCTGGCCACCGTTGCGGTAATTGCGGCCATCCTCCCCATGGCGTTTGTGGGTGGTCTGATGGGACCCTATATGCGGCCGATTCCGCTGGGGGCTTCGGCGGCGATGATTTTCTCCGCCTTAGTGGCCTTTATTGTGGTGCCCTGGATGACGATGCGGGTCTTTACGGGGGCGAGTCACGGGGCTCATGATCATGGCGAAGATGCGATGAGTCAGTTGTATCGACGATTTATGTATCCGCTGGTGCATTATCCGCGTCGAGGCACGATCTTTTTGGTGGTCACAGTATTCGCGCTGGTTTTAATTGTGGGCGGGCTAGCGGGATCACGATTAGTCATCCTGAAAATGCTGCCCTTTGACAATAAGAGTGAGTTGCAGGTGGTGGTGAACTTACCCGAGGGCACGACGCTGGAGCAAACCGCTAGAGCCACGCGGGAAATGGGGCAATATCTCGCTACTGTGCCCGAAGTGATTCACTATCAAAGTTATGTGGGCACGTCTTCGCCCTACAATTTCAACGGCTTGGTGCGGCATTATTTCCTACGATCGGGAACCAATGTGGCGGATATTCAAGTCAACTTTTTGCCGAAGGGCGATCGTCAACGCCAGAGCCACGATATTGCCAAAGCTATTCGTCCGCCACTGAAGGCAATCGCCGATCGCTATAGTGGCCGGATTCAGGTGGCGGAGATTCCCCCTGGCCCGCCAGTGCTGCAAACCCTAGTCACGGAAGTATATGGTCCCGATTACCAAGGACAGATTGATCTGGCTACCCAAATTCGCCAGTTGTATCAGTCAACCGATGGGGTGGTGGATGTGGACTGGTATGTCGAAGCCCCCCAAACGGACTATCACTTGGTGATCGATCGGGAAAAAGCGGCGTTAAATGGCATCAGCCCCAGCCAAATTGCCACCGTTTTGCAAATGTCCCTTGCGGGTCAAACGGTGGGACTGCTCCATGACGAAAATTCCCGTGAAGATGTGGCGATTAATTTGCGCTTGAGCCAGTTGAGCCGTACCAATTTAGCGGATCTAACAGCCCTTAACCTGAAGGGTAACAATGGCAATCTTGTGCCCTTGAGTAGCCTGGTCAGAACCGAAACAGCGATCGCTGATACCAGCATTTACCACAAGAATCTTCAACCCGTTGTCTATGTCCTAGGGGATGTTTCCGGCAAAATCGAGAGTGCGGTCTATGCCATGCTCAGTCTGCAACCGAGAATTGACCAACTGCGACCTGCCGCCAAGGTGCAGACCTACTTCACAGAACAACCCCCAACCACCGAAAGTAACGCGATCAAGTGGGATGGGGAATGGCAAGTCACCTACGAAGTCTTCCGCGATCTGGGCATTGCTTTTGCGGTGGTGCTACTGTTGATCTATGCGTTGATGGTGGGCTGGTTCCAGTCATTTACGACGCCGCTCGTGATTATGGCCGCAATCCCCTTTTCGCTGATCGGCATTATGCCTGCCCACTGGCTGATGGGGTCATTCTTCACGGCGACATCAATG
The DNA here is from genome assembly GCA_043787035.1 of Synechococcales cyanobacterium. Lineage (GTDB taxonomy): Bacteria > Cyanobacteriota > Cyanobacteriia > Leptolyngbyales > Leptolyngbyaceae > JAAFJU01. The sequence continues at coordinate 3,603 of JAYVVL010000145.1, read as the reverse complement.
ATTGGCTTCATTGCCGGAGCCGGAATTGTGGTGCGGAACTCGATCATTCTCGTGGATTTTATTGAGTTGCGGCTGAAAGAAGGGATGCCATTAGAGGCAGCCGTGATTGATGCCGGAGCGGTGCGGTTCCGTCCCATGTTGTTAACGGCGGCGGCGGTGGTGGTCGGATCGGCGATTATTCTGGCTGACCCGATTTTTCAGGGGTTAGCGATCTCGCTGATGGCGGGGGAAGTTGCATCGTTGCTGTTGTCCCGATCGGCGGTGCCGATTTTATATTACAAACTTTGGCGCGATCGCAAAGGGAAATTAAACCAAGACCCGACTAAAGGCAAAATCGATCACCTGAACGTTGAGATAAAACGTTGAACGGATGAACATTCAAACTTATTTTGTAACTACTCAGGCAGTGGAAGAGGAGATATCGGATCGCCCATAAATAATTGAACCAGAGCATCCAACACATTAGCCCCCTGTTTCTTCAAGGTGGACATATAGCCCCGAATGCGACAGAAGGTTAAAGCCCCTTGCTCAGAACGAAAACAACCCGATATCTTCTGCTTCAATTTCATCATGCGCACATCACGCTCCGCTTGATTATTGTCAAAGGGAACATCGAAATGATGGATAAATCGTAAGACCGCTTCAGAATGAGATTGCAGACGATCTAATAAATTCTTGGCGGGACTCTGCTTAGGCCGATCTCGTGGTTTAACCTGATTTTCAGGAATGGGTATCGCCGGATTCTCGGCAAACCCTTTTTGGAGAATATCGGTATATTGCCGCTCAAATGCGTCCAACTGTGATGCCTCTAAGGCTATCTGCTCCATGGCTTTAGCCGCTTTCACCGATTCGTTCATTTCGACTAATAAAGCAATCATTTGACTGGCCCAGACTTGCGCGTAACGTTCTGCAATGAAGATTAATTCCCGCAGATGATGAGCATTACACAGGCTATGCTTCGATTCATACTGGGCATAGCTTTTCAAACCATCATGGTTCGCAATGCCCTTAAACTGAGGCAGGATGTTCATCGCATCCATGGCGATTTTGCCCCGTTTGGTAGGAACAAAATAAAACGTCAACCCATCGGTGCAAGCGACATGTAACCACCAAAGCTTGTTCTTCACCCGAAATCCCGTTTCATCAAAATGAACCACAGGCGAATCCGTTAACGCCACCTTGATCTCCTGTTCTATGTCATCTAACGCATTAAAACAACGAGACCGCACATTGTATAACGTTCCTTCTGATACCTGCACACCATAGACATCTGATAACAATTCACAGACTCGTCCGCTGGGTATCAGTTGTAAATCCAGCAGATACACCATTAAGCCTTGGAGATTTGGACCGTATTGAACACTCTGTTGGACCTCTGACGGAAATTCACCCCGATTCAATGTCCCGCAACCGGGGCAACATTTGATTTCGCACCGATGTTCGGTCACGGCGATTTGAATCATCGGTAAATCATGCACTTGACGCAAGTCTTGGTCTATTACCGAGACCTCTTTCAAGGACACCCCACACCTTGAACAGGATTTCACTGGATACACCAGAACTGAATCTGGATGGTCACACCAGTCCAAGGTGCTGCCGGGATGACCGAGTTGGCCGCCACTACTCCGCTCACTTTTTTCCCGCAAGCTTTTTGTCCGTTTCCCGAAGCCATCACTCGAAGAGGGTTTACTACTGTTGTGGCTATTTTTGTTGATTTGATTTTCTAAGGCTTCGACCCGCAATTCCAATCTATTAATCCGCTCCACCAGACTCTCGACCAGCGTAATCACGGCCTCTTCGCCTTGGGCGTAGATGGATCTGATTTCATCTCGGCTGATTTGGAGGGGGACTTTAGGCTTCAAGCTAGGGGCCTCATGGGATGCAACTCCTAATTTTATGATTTATGGGACACTGACTCGATTCCTTAAAAAACAGCTTAATATCTTAACCCTGAGTGGTTACCATACAATGCTCAAATATTACAGTGCTCAAGCAAGCCATGATTAAACAATCACCGCCTCCAGCGATCGGCGCAGAGACCTTGGCATTTCTTCCCCTCGCCCAAAACGCACTACCAGATCGGGTCGGCTTGCCCCCAGTCCCAAAGCCTTAGCAAAAGCAGGTCGCAAACTCGCCTCTTCAACAGGCTGATTCACAAAGGCATTGCGGATGCCGAGGGCCGTTGCCTGGAGCGCAAATCGTTCGTAACAACGCCCCGCTTCCACCCAATGAGCCTTATCATCAACATCAGAGACAAAGACGGCAATCCCCGCCGAGCTGCGGATATAGCGGATATTTTTGGCATTCTCCGGCTGTGCCCGGAATAGCAGCTTGGCGAAGAGGTTTCCGATCCAGCGCGGGATCGAGGGATTTCCGGTAGTGCGACCAGAGAGTCCATCACCCGTGCGGGTCGCTTCCCGGTCACTAAAGCGAATCCAGGATTTCAGTTCCCGCATAAACGCCGGATTGTTCATCTGCGCCGTGTTGCCCTGCACAACATAATCGATCACAGTTTCGATCGCATTGCGGGTGGTCAGCATCTTCACTCGCACGCCATTCCCTGTCCCGGCTGTTTCTAGCAACTGAATTTCTTCCGTGCGAAGTGGCTGGCCATCATACTCAGCGCGAGTACATTGACGGTACGGGATCGCCTCGAACAGTGGTGTAACGATTGCGGGGGCTGGTTCTAGCACAATTCGTAAGGCCCCATCATCGGCAGTGTCAAAGGTATATTTTGCCGACAATCCTTGCGCTTGGGCGGCCTGAATGAGGTTCTCGGCAGCACAGCCCAAGGAGACATAAAGATGATGATCATCGGGATCGACTACGGGACATCTCCGCGATAAATCGGGCAGGATGGAAATGGACTGATCTTCGATCCGAAACTTCCAACATTGAGTATTGTGGCTGGAGGGTGCGAGCGTCGCATAGCGTACTAGTTCTCTAAACTGCACAGTTTTTAGATTGTTCATGATGTCAACTTCCTTGATTCTGTAATGTTGCGGAGAATACTGATCGCGACCCAGAGGGAGAGCAAGATGAGAATGAAAAATCCTGTTATCGACCCCAGGATCTCATTGGGAGTAAACGATACTCCTGCCGCTATCTGAAAGAATGTCTGCGCCAAGATTATGGGCAATAACATGATTTCCAAGACGAGGAGCGATAGGGCGATGAGGTAGCCAATTGGAGCACGACGCAGCATGAGGATGCCTGCTATGAATGCAGATGGAGTAATAATCCCCAAATCCAAAGCATCAGTGACTCGTCCTGTGTAGTAGCTACTCAATGTTACCGGAGGTTGCCCCTGCATCAGTCCAGAAATGAGCGGACTCAACCAGATAATTGCCGTGAATATACCACTGATCAGTATAAAAATAGCGGCTAGGTATCGCGGCAAACGGGGAGTGAAATGGGTGGATAGATGTTGAAGATCGATCGTCATCAATGCCAATACAAAGGCTAATAAACTGGCAGAAAAGATCACAATGTAAAACAGAAATAGGCGTTGCATAATGGAGTATGAAAGGAGGGTAAACCTATGTTGCAATGCCCAGAATGTGGGTCCACAAACATCAGTAAGAATGGCAAACGGCAAGGTAA
>JAYVVL010000144.1:0-14040 GCA_043787035.1 Synechococcales cyanobacterium | reverse complement strand
ATCGTCCACAGCATTGCATACCCAAACTGGGCACCGACTTGAGAATAAGTCCCAATGCCACTAGGATCGTCATCTGAGGCTCCAGTAATCAACCCTGGTCCGAGCATCTGAAGCCAGTTCTTTGAAGTCTTTTTTCTGGTTTTTGGTTGTTTTTGCATGGGAGATAAAACGATTGTTCTTCAGTAGTGTAGCGCGACCTGTGAACATCGCGTTTTCCAGCAGGGTGAGCTATTAAAGCTGTTGGACAATTAAGCTCAGAAATCCTTGACACCCTACCCAGCAAGCTTCCTGAAGATTTTTGCTCAAAACCATTGAAAGCTTAACCAGAAGGGTCTTTCAGCAATTTTAATCGCTATTTCGCAACAGATCTACTACTTGTGAATTATTAATTCATACCGAATTGCCTTGAAATAATTACATACTAGATTGTTGAAAGCTTTTTCTGGAAGAGGTTTAGACATCGGCGTCTATATCAATTTCTAGTTAATTTGATATCATAATTCTGAAACAAACCTAACACTAGACATCGATTCTAAATATCTCTTAAACAAATAAATTTTAAGATTTCTACGAGAGTCAATAGATAGAGAAATCGTAAACTATTGCTTAAGGGGAGAGTACAAATGTCAACTCGGTAGCGCCCCTTCGTAAAAACAGAGAAAAATAGTCACTCTCCGACAAGTAGCTGCTGCAAAAGCTCTCAAAAGGCATGATTATTCTTCATCCTTTAGATAAAGGCACTACCGCATTTGTTAATAACTAACTAGCAATTTTCCAAGCTTGTCGATGCCAGGTTAAGGCTTCTTGACTGGGATAGAAGTCTTGCTGTTCGGGTAAGACAATGGTTTCGCCGTTGAAGTCTCGCATCGATCGGCTGCCGATCGCGGATTCTTCCATTAAGCGATCGTGTGGAATTGTGATTCTGTACTGTTTATCAATCCCAAACCAGCCGCGATCAAATGCCCAATGGTGATTTTTACATAGCGCTAGACCATTAGTATAACGATTGTCTCTGAATTTAGAAAATGGCTTGATGTGTGCGCCATCGACAATGTTTTGACTATTAAAGCTAACGATCCGAAGATGACAAAATGCACAGCGATGATCGTACAAAGAGACTAAATTCTTCCGAAAAGCAGCATCTCTAACAGTATGTTCTAGATCGTCAACTTGTTCAGTTGTATAAATTGCTCCGCCTTTCTCCTTTAACTTGAATTGCAATTGTTCAAACTCGTGAATCTGAAGCAGATTACGAATTTGGTCGATTTTGTCGGGAAACCACGTACCTAAAAGCGTTGATATTAGGGAATTTCGAGAAATTGGACTAATGAGTAAATCAAATAGCTCTTCGTCAAAATAACCATATAAAATATTATCCCGAAGTTTATTGAGCGTATTAAGCGGTCCACCCGAAGCTAAGACTTCTTCATGTCCCGGCTTTGATGTGAGATGCCAGAATGCATCATGTTTCTTACTCATGTGGTAAAAGGGTTGGGCAATATCTGCTTGATAGTAAGTAGAACTCAGTTTTGTTCGATACTTAATAAAAATAGCAATCAATTCTGGGGAAAGAGGAAACTCATTTTTTAGGGTCAAACCCTGCTCAATCATTTCAATTAAAGAAAGCAGTAGCAATGGCTGATAGGGTGCTTTACCGCCACCTCGACTTATGCTAACTCTCAATTTTTGAATCTGATGAAGGTAGTAATCTAAATCTTTCCGCATCTCTGCCATTCCTCTAACAGTTGGTGATAGTTTTCAATTTTATGGCTAAACCATTTCTGAATTAAGATAATTGTCAGTGCCTCATGATCGCGATCGTTCTTCAGCAGTTCAAATAAAGCATCATCGATTTGGGCATATTTGATCGCTTTGCTCACCTCTTCAAATATCTTGAGCTTGATTTTCGAGGTGAGGATTTTTCTAAATCCTGGATTAGCGACATGATGCCAAAATTCATCCCCACGCAGATGAAAGAACGGTCTTGAGATATCTGAGTTATGTTGCTCCGAGCCTAGGTATTTCCAAACCTCCCCAAAAGTCCTGATTAATTTCTGAGATAATTTTATTCGATTTTGGGTTATTTCGCCGGACTGAATGAGATGAATGATCGACAACACCAAAATAGGTTTATGCGGAGCGACACCATGGGAGCGATCGACCCTCAATCTTGAAAATTTAATTGAATAGTAGTTCAGAATCTCTAATTCACTGGGAACCATTTTTACATCAGGACTACGCTTGACTATGGACACGATCGCGCTCTACAGTTTGACAATGTAGTTTTATGGCTACGAATCCCCTAAAAATTAGCGCGACCGCCCAGAGATTCGAGCCTCTGAACGATCGCTGAACCCCCAAGCTGTACCAAGCAGCTCGGTAGCATGGGCTGTATTTTAGCACCCGCGCCACCCTGTTTTGCCATGCAACTAAACGGGGTGGCTAGTTTTTGGGGTTTCTTGAAAACCTTTAGAAATAGGAAAGCTTAGATGCAGCGCACAACAAAACACGTCAAAATACAACTCAGCGGTGATGCCGACGTAGTATAAGCTGTAGTTGGATTACTGAACGCACTCAACTTTATCAATGGAAGTATTTGGAGCAATGCGATCAGAAAACGAGGAGAAGCATCGATCGTCCGTGTTGCTTCACGATCGATTGAAGTACAAGACAATAGAATGGACGATCTGATAGACAACATTTTGTAGATCAAAAGGGCGATCGAATTCGTTACAAGCTCGATCGCCCACTTCCCCACCCAAGCCCAAACAAAAATAAAGACGATCGTCTTCAACTGACCAAAGTCAACGCCTCCCATTAAAACCCGTTGGCAAAGCCCCTCAGCAAGAACCGATCGACCTTCCCTCTAAAACTGCGGTTTAACTCGTGAATCCTAAACCGCCCTAACCAAAGCTACATCAGACGATCCAATTTGCCCAACCCGTCCCACCAACAACGATCGTTACAAACAATCCAACCTCGACAGCCGAACCATCGAAGCCACTCGAAGCCCACTTCCTGCCCAATCCTCCAACTCAACATCCATCGGCGATCGAGGTCTCGCAGACGTCACAGCCGCAACCACCACATCTTGCCCATCTAACCAAAGCACTAATACAGGACGTTTTTTAGAACCCACGCCACCCGTAAACGGAATCTCTGCAATCCAAAATTTACCCGGCAAGATAGTCATCATAGAGTCCTTCATCTTCAGGCGCGTAACCATTCAAAAACGCATCATGATTCCGGACAGGTTCCAACGGCGGCGCAATTGGTGCAGGGGCGATCGCGCTGGTGCTGAATCGATCGATCCCATACAAGTCGTGGCTGACCTGCAAGATTTGCGGCGGCTCCCTGATTTTGTTCAAAATGTGGCCGACCAACCGGGAGTCCCGCAGCCCATTCGAGAAAAATTGTTAGCAACGATTGGGCAATCCCTCAGGACGAATGCGCCGATCGTTTCTCCTCCAACGCTTTTGCAATCGCATTTATTGATTGCTTTACGACTAAATTCGACCTCGAAGAAGTTTCGGGTGAATGGGTGGTTGATTGATTCCAGATGATACAGAACGGAATCAAGCTAAACGGTTTCAGGCGTTGGATATTGACCCATCCCAGAAGGGCGTTTCCTGTGGCCTAGACCAGGTGCCGGAGGTATTGGATAATTTGCTGCATTTGAGTTTGGACCATTTGATGGGAAAACGGTACAAACTGACCATCGAAATTTTCTTACCGCTGGGTTACCTTTGTACTGCGGTGGAGGATTGGAAAATCGGGGATTTGTTTGATGAGGTTCCGGTGGGGACGCGGCATCGGGTGGTGGTGCGATCGTGTGAGCGGTTAGTGACTAACAAGCTAAAAAATATCCCAGATTTCCAAGTCTCTGGCAATCTAGCCCCTTAGCCCCCAATTCTGGCTACCGCGTACACACAAGTCTGTAGCTTCTGGTTACGACTCCTGAAACTCCTACTCAGTCTAGGTTTCAATAAACAAGCTTATTCTCAATAATTCTTGTTTATTGAGAGCATCCAACGAAGAATTAAGGTTCCAGCGAGCCAAGATTCCTACGATTTGGGTTTGATTAGACTTGTGTGTACGCAGTAGTAATTTTGGGAGGACATGAGTTTCTGAAGCCCCCAGAATTGGGGGGTTGAGGGAGGGTCGTCAGAATATTTTATTTTTACGCAGATCCCTAGCTCCTTTTGAGAAGAAGATTAGGGCGATCGGAACCTTAGGGTTTACCGAGGAAATCAAGCTTACCGAGTTCGACTCCAGAATGTCTCAGAATGTTGTAAGCCGTCGTGACATGGAAATAGACATTTGGCAATACGAAAGAGACGAGATACGGCAATCCCTCAAAGTCAATGGTATGCTTCCCCATCGGTAAGCTAATGGCTTTCCCTTCAGAGCCATCAACCTGCGCAGACGTGACGGTTTCTAGAAATACGATCGTTTTTTGAAGTCGATCGATCAGTTCAGGAAAGGTTGTTTCAGTGTCTTCGAGCTTAGGAGCTTCTAGGTCTGCAAGCCTTGCCACGCCTCTTCTTGCGATATCTGAAGCAATCTGAACTTGTTTGTCCAGCGGCAACATATCGGGATATAGCCTGCTTTGAATGAATACGGTCGGGTCAATCTTTCTAGCAATAGCCGAAGACTCACCTTTTTGCAGAATCACGATAAGATTCTTGAGGGAGTGAATCAACACTGGGACTGAAGCTTGGAACATCGAAATGGTCATAATTTATTGTCCTGAAGTAGGGTAGTCTGTATATCCGGCTTCACCGCCGCCGTAAAACGTCGATCGATCGTAGGGAGTAAGGGGTAAGTCCTGGGCAAATCGCTGTGGAAGATCAGGATTTGAAATATAGAGTCTCCCGTAAGCAATCAGGTCGGCATGACCCGCATTCAACGTTTCTTCACCTGTAGTTTGGCTGTGTCCCCCAGCGCTGATCAGAATCCCACGATAGAGGGTCCGAAAATAAGCCGTACTCAATGCCATATCTGGGTTGTCCACGGTCTCATTATTCTGAACCCGAGGCTCAATCAAATGTAAATAGGCCAGATCTAAACGATCGAGTTGTTCTACAACATAGGAAAACAACGCTTTAGGATTGCTATCGGACATGCTGCCAAAGGTTCCACTAGGCGATAACCGAACCCCAACCCGATCGTGACCCCACACATCAACGACAGCATTAATGACCGCGAGCAAAAGCCGAGCGCGATTAGGAATCGATCCGCCATACTCATCGCTACGATGATTTGAGCCATCTTGCAAGAACTGGTCTAACAAATACCCATTCGCCCCATGCACCTCCACGCCATCAAACCCAGCCGCTAGCGCATGTTTCGCCGCTTGACGGTAGTCTTCGATAATCCCTGGGATTTCTGAAGCATCAAGCGCTCGCGGGACCACAGATGGCTGTGGTCCTGTGAACGTGAGCACTGGATTGGCAGGGGCGATCGCACTGGGAGCGACGGGCAACTCACCGTTGGGTTGAAAACAGGGATGCGAGATGCGACCAACGTGCCACAGTTGCAGAAAAATAAGTCCGCCCTGATCGTGGACCGCCTGAGTCACCTGAGTCCAGCCAGCAATTTGGTCGGCGCTATGAATCCCTGGCGTAAACGGATACCCCTGACCTTGAGGTGAAATTTGGGTGGCTTCAGAAATAATCAGTCCAGCAGTCGATCGTTGGCGATAGTATTCCGCATTAATCGCCTGAGGCACGTTTCCCTCTTTAGCCCGGTTGCGCGTTAAGGGAGCCATTACGATTCGATTTTTGAGCTTGTATCTCCCAAGCTGGATGGGTTCTAATAGTTTGAGTAAATGATTCATTGACTTTCCCAGTAGTACTTCAGTAATTCGAGATTATCGAACTATTGGACTCTATCAAAATTTGTGAGATAATGCAAGGACTTGATTATTGCTTTTCAAACCCCATGCGTCCGTTTTATCATCCCCGGTGCGAAGATATGTCCCTAGCTGGCGTGCTGTATGCGCTCGGGAATCCGGTCCGGTTGCAAATCATTGTGCGACTGTCTAAAACTGGGGAATTAACCTGCTCAGATTTAGACTGTGCGGTCGCAAAATCCACGATGTCCCATCACTTTAAAATTTTGCGAGAATCGGGACTGGTGTTGACTCGTAAGGAAAGAACACAGCATATTAATACGCTCAGACGGGCGGATCTCGATCGGCTCTATCCGGGGCTATTAGCAGCGGTGCTTCATCACTCAAGTCACCCCCTAGTCCCGACTTAAGGACTAGTGATTAAATAACATCCCAGATTTTCGAGCCTCTGGCAACCCGGCTCCCTAGCCCCCAATGCTGGGGGACATGAGTTCCTGAGGCCCCCAGCATTAGGGTTGGGGCGGGTCGTCAGGGTATTTTATTTTCACGCAGATCCCTTAGAACCCAAGATGTAGCATCGCGCTTAAACCAGTGGTATGCCAACTGGGAACGGGTCAAGCAGGTAGAACAGGTGAATCTTGGTCAGCATGATTTTGAGCATCTGAGTGACTTCTGTGATTGCAATTGGAGGCGGCTGGTGAATAGTTTGACGCAGAAGTTGGGGCTGAAGCTCACTTGTGAGTTGGTGGATGACCATCAGAAAGACGGCGTTGCTGAATTGAGGTACGGACACTTTAATTTACAAAACTGAATATTTAGGCTGAGTCAATCTTTTAAATATCCAGCTTTACAGATTCATACCCTGAGTCAGCAACGTCACATCTCCCTTTCAATAAGATTTGATGTTATGAAGATTGTGGGACTTGTGAAAATTTTTCGACTTCTTCGCGGGTCTTAACGAGGATGTCTAACGGATAGAGGATATCTCTGAGGCAGCGATAGACAAGGGTCGATCGCTTACTTGATGAGATATTGCTACTGGACAAAATTATGAGCAAATCTAAATCACTATCGGCGTTCGGTGTTCCCCAGACATGGGATCCAAATAGGAAGATGTTTTCTGGATTAAATTCTTTAACTAAGCGATCGGTTATGTCGAAGATGACACGATCGGTTAATGGAGAATTTATGCCTAGTGATTCTGTAGTGGGTGGTAGTTATTGGACGACCATTCTCTGATTACCTTTTCGCTAAAACTTCAATCATTATAATCTATGAGACCCGATCGAACCCAGCATTCCTGAGTCCGCCCGTTAACCTTTAGTCGATCGGAGATCATCGCTACACCCGCGACATCACAGCGTTCAGTAAATCAGTTTGTTTGATTTTAGTGGCTTCGAGCGAAGCTTCTAATCGATCGCAAAACTCCATTAAGCGATCGATTTCGGCAACGATTCTGTGTTGTTCTGCGATCGGGGGAAGAGGTATGTGGAACTGCTCTAAAACCTTTTTACTTAAGCCTTCACGCGACATTCCGACTTGTCTAGTCCAAATCATAGATTGTCCACAAGGAGACAAAAGAAAACAATGAATGAATTTCCTCGCTTCAGCAATGGCACAGCGAATTATTGTGACATGCTGGCTGACATTTGCCTCTTCAAAATCATCTGGAATCAGCGAACATCTACCTAAGGAAGCCCCAGTGATATTTAAGAGAATATCCATTGGTAGGACTGTTGTTGCAGCCATTTTCTTATGGATTTCTCTAGAAATATAAGCAGTGTCATCAATACGAAGTCCATCATTCCAAATATTCTGAGAGCGCAGAAATGGTATGCCCTCTATTTCATATGCCTCCTTCCCTCCACGAGGTGTACTTCCTGATCCTATTTTTGTTGCAAGATGTTCTAATGTAATCCACTCCCATGTCTTGGGTAATTCGTATGGTACTTCCCCTAAATTGAGATCTGATGACAGATCGGATTTACTGATTTTTTTCTCTTTAACCAATCGTTGTTTCTCAAGCTCGATCGCCTTCAACAATTCACTAGCAGGCTCATCGTTTGGATCTTGCGGGACCAGTTTTCCCATGACAGCGAGTTGAAGAATAACTTTGCGGAGTTCGGTGACGTTCTCTTTGACGGAGTAGAGTTCGCTGAAGTGTTGGGTGATGAAGCTCCAGGCGGTGCTGAAGGCTCGATCGTTCTGGGCCTTAAGTAATCGATCGATCGCAGCCGTATGGACGGTGGTTCGCTTTTGGTTGCGATCGGTCCTCAGCTTTTCTAGTTCATCACAACGGGCCATTAAGCGATCGATTTCGGCGACGATTCTGTGTTGTTCTTCTAGTGGTGGAAGTGGACAAATGGTCGATTTGAGATTATTCTGCGTTATCTGATTTATAGTCATTGTGTTGACTTCATCAATCATTTTTCTAAATAACGGAGAGTTTATAAAACGTAGCAAATAATTGTTGAACGGACTTCTAAAGATAGCCATAAATGCCCCAAAAGCCATTTCTTCAGACAAGCCTGTAATAAGTGCTGTTTTTCCTACAAGTGCTTTACTGCCATTTCTTGCACAAATCAAAAGATCTCCTTCTTTGACCAAAACGTTCGCTTTAACCTCCTTGTTAACTCGTTTCAGTCCAGTTAGGTCAAGCTTCCCATTTTGGATACTATTCGATCTTAAAACAGGAATACCTATATCAGAAATATCAGATGGAGCATAAGTTAGCCCAATGTTCGTCTCACCTATTTCTCCCAAACGGACCCATTCCCATCCATTGGGTAGACCATAGGGCATATCGTCTAGATTTATTTTTGATGATGTCTTGCTCGTTTTTTTGTTTTCCTTTTTCCCTATCCCGATCGCCTTCAAAAGTTCGCTAGCGGGTCGATCGGTTGGATCTTGCGGCACTAACTTCCCCTGCATCGCAAGCGTCAAAATCAGCTCCCGAAGTTTCTTAATTCCATCCGGTGCCGCAAACGCCGTATCAAAATGTTTTTCTAAAAGTACCACAGTTTCGTTATTCATTACGCTAGACATAGATTGCTGCAATGTTAAAGTTGAACATAGTTTAAGATTTGATCTTGGGATTCAGAACCTAAGGAAAATCGTCACTTGCTTGAAAATTCTCAATAACGGCTCTAATATCTGCGGCAGCAACGTCATCTTGGTCAGATTTGGCATAGACATACAGCAAAACCACGATCGTAGAAGTGAGAATTTGGTAGATCACCCGATAACCGCCACTCTTCCCCTTGCGGATATCACTGTTTTTTGCACGGACCTTGTAGGCAATGTAACCTGTGCCTGAGATCCGATCTCCAGGAGTTTCGCCATTTTTGAGTTGCACAATCAAGGGCTGGATATCCGATCGAATTTGACGATATCGCTTCTTTAGAGTATGGAGTTGAGCTTTGAACTCATCCGCTACAAGCACTCGAACGGTCAAAGATTCAGTCATCAAGGTCATCCCACAGATCTTCCACCGGGCTAAGTCGTCCAGCCTTGACATCCTCTAATGCCCGCTGTAATCCAGCCAAAATTTCAGCTTTTGGCGTGTCATCGAAGTCTAGAACGATTTCTTCTAGAGACTGAAGGATAAATCGATCGAGAGATAAATTCTGTTGCGTGGCTAATTGCAGCAGTTGTTGTTCAAGAGCTTGAGGAATTTGGATGGTATGCATGATTAAACTGGGTTGAACAGCTTCCCCTATTCTACGATGTTAACCAGAAGAGCGATCGTTGGCAGAGCCTCCCGGAACGGGAATCGCCTTCAAAAGTTCACTAGTGGGTCGATCGCTCCATCAAAGCCTCCACTCGATCGCCCGATCGCATCCATTAGTTCCTGCTTCAGCGCATCCTGCACAGACTTCATCTCCCGATCGATCGTCAGATACTCCACCATCAACTCATCCGGATCCCGATGATTGACCTCCACTTCATAAGGGTTTTTACAATCCAAATTATAATTTCGTGCCGCAATCTCCTTCGCCGAAACCTTCCAAGCATACTCACTCTTTTTGCGTTCTCCCCACCACTTCTTCTCCCGATCAAACTCCCTAATAGTCAACGGCTTCGATCGAGAATAGGACTTATAACCCACCGGATAAGGATGCTCAAAAAACCAAACGTCTTTCGTCGATTCTCCTTTATCAAAGAATAAAATATTGGTATTGATACTCGTGTATGGGCTAAACACACCCTTGGGCAGACGCACGATCGTATGCAAATTAAATGTCTCTAGCAACTCCCGCTTCAGCGTAGTCTTCACCCCTTCCCCAAAGAGGAAACCATCCGGTAACACCACCGCCGATCGGCCACCGGGCTTGAGCAAATGCATAATCAACGCCATAAACAAATCCGCCGTTTCCCGCGTCTGATAGCGTTTTGGGAAATTGCTCTCAATGCCATCCTCCTCCACTCCACCAAACGGAGGATTTGTAATAATCACATCCACCCGATCCCTCGGACCATAGTTCACCAATGGACGACTTAACGTATTGTCATGGCGAATATTGCTCGGCACATCAATCCCATGCAACATCACATTTGTCATCGCCAGCATATGCGGCAGCGGCTTCTTTTCGATTCCCGTAATATTGATTTCTAAAGTTTTTCGATCGTCCGCCGTCTTAAGCTGCGGCTTCAAATACTCAATCACATTCGTCAAAAATCCACCCGTCCCACAAGCCGGATCAAGAATCTTCTCCCCCAACTTCGGATCAAGAACATCCACCATAAACTGCGTCACAGCCCGAGGCGTATAATACTCGCCCGCATTCCCCGCCGACTGCAAATCCGCCAAAATCTTCTCATAAATATCATTAAAAAGATGCCGATCGGTCGATGAATTAAAATCCACATTAGATTCAATACTATTAACCACCTGCCGCAGAAGCGTCCCCGATTTCATATAATTATAAGCATCCTCAAACACCGCCCCCACGACCTTCCCATGACTTGAAACCCCAGCCGAAATCGCCAAGTTTTTCAACACCGGAAACAGATTGTTATTCACAAAATCAATCAATTCCTCCCCCGTCATCCCTTCCGCATCCTTCGCCCAATACGACCAGCGAAACTCCTTCGGCAATGGCGACTTATAATCCTTAACCGTCAACTCCCATTCCTGTTCCCGATCGTCAAAAATCTTCAGAAACAACAACCAAACAATCTGACTAATCCGTTGAGCATCCCCGTCCACCCCGACATCCTTCCGCATGATGTCCTGAATGCTTTTAACCAATGTTCCGATCGCCATAATCTAAATCTCAGTTTTCCGGGTTATACAAAACCATCAAGTCATTACAACAGCTCAAGCCCTCAAACCCCCAATTCTGGAGGCTATGAATAAGACTCTTCTCTTGCTCCCCCAGAATTGGGGCCGGGGGGCGGTTCGCCAGTGCATTGGGCATTAAGCGCTATAAAGCGACTGTTTTAACTCCCGCACCGCCTGCTGATAGCCATCCTTCCCACCAAAGGAACGAATGATCTCGATCGGCGTCCCGAACTCCGAAAACGGCACCACAGTCAAAATCTGAGTTTCCTCAATTTCTCCCACACCACCCTCCGCATACTTATCCAGCAGCGCCTCCAGAACTCGCCGAGCCTGATCGCCATATCGGGTAAAGTAATCCCGCTTTTTCACTTGGTCCGCCCGCTCCCGACGAGTCAACGGTGGCTGACCCCAGACAACATGGCACAACAAATCAAACGGATCACAATCCTTCCCAACTTCAGCAGCCAGCGCTTCAAAGAATACACCTTGATTGGCTAACTCATCAACGATCGCCTGTTTCTTTTCCCCATCACTCCAATGCCGCAAAAACTCATCCAACGTCGCAAAGTCCTTCGTCAACGCATTGCGCGTATAGTCCTTCAGCGATTGCGTCACCAGTTTCCCATTCGCATCAAAATACTGAACCCGCTCCGCCACCACCTTCACCTCGACATTCGCCACCACATACCGCCGCACCCCCAGCGCGTATTCACCATCCGGTTCATGCATTCCCCCAAAGTCTGGATTGGCTTCAGGATACCGATCGTCCGTCTCCAATTCTTCCACAACATCCGGCGGCACAGGCGAAGCCTCCAAATCCTTTGGGACATAGACCTGCACCGGATCGCCATCAAAATCCGGATCAGCAAATAACTCCGTCGCCTTCTTAAAATCAATAATCGTAAAATAAAACTTGTCATAGTCCGCATTAATTCGCGTCCCACGCCCAATGATCTGCTTAAACTCCGTCATCGACTGAATCATCTGATCCAACACAATCAACTTACAAGTCTGCGCATCCACCCCCGTCGTCATCAGCTTAGAAGTCGTCGCAATCACTGGATACTTGGACTCAGGAAAAATAAAATTGTCCAGTTCCGCCTTCCCCTCCTCATTATCCCCCGTAATCCGCATCACATATCGAGGATTCACCGCCGCCAGATCCGCATTCTCATTCACCAACGCCTGCCGCATCCGTTCCGCATGATCGATATTTTCACAAAACACAATCGTCTTATCAAACCGATTGGTCTGCTTCAAAAACTCACTAATCTTCCGCGCCACCAACTTCGTCCGCTCCTCCAACACCAACGTCCTCTCAAAATCCCGTTGATTATAAATCCGATCGTCAATCTCATGACCATGCTTATCCACCATCCCCTTACTCGGACGCCACCCTGAGACATCCTTATCGAGATCAATCCGCACCACCTTATAAGGCGCAAGAAACCCATCATCAATGCCCTGCCGCAACGAATAGGTATAAATCGGCTCCCCAAAATAATCAGTATTAGAAATATTCTTCGTCTCTTTTGGCGTCGCCGTCAGCCCCACTTGCGTCGCCGACGAAAAGTAATCCAAAATCTCCCGCCAAGCCGAATCCTCCGCCGCACTCCCCCGATGACACTCATCAATCACAATCAAATCAAAGAATCCCCGACTGAACTGTTTATAAATCTTCTGGTCTTCCTCATTTCCCGTCACCGCCTGATACAGTGACAAATAAATCTCATAGGACTTATTCACCTGTCGTTTCTTTATTTTCGTCATCACCGACTCAAACGGCTTAAAGTCATTGGTCATCGTCTGATCAACCAAAATATTCCGATCGGCCAAAAACAAAGTCCGTTTCTTATGTTTCGATTTCCACAATCGCCAAATGATCTGAAACGCCGTAAACGTCTTCCCCGTCCCCGTCGCCATTACCAGCAACACCCGATTTTGGCCCTTCGCGATCGCCTCCATCGTCTTATCGATCGCCAGCAATTGGTAATAGCGTGGCGTCTTCCCACTACCATCACTATAGTAATCCTGCGTCATTAAAGCCTGTTGCGGTTCCGTGAGTCCGCGATGTTCCGCCCACCATTGCCATAACTGATCCGCCGATGGAAATTCATCTAATCCCAATTCCCGTTCAATCACACCATCCGTCGCGATCGAATTATGAAATAAAAAGCCATCCCCATTAGAACTAAACACAAACGGCACCTGAAGCATCTCACCATACCCCAGCCCTTGCTGCATCCCATCACCCAAGGAATGGGTATTGTCCTTCGCTTCAATAATAGCGATCGGCATATTCGGCTTATAAAACAGCACATAATCCGCCCGCTTATTTCGCGCACGGGTATGCAAATTCCCCCGCACCAAAATCCGCCCATCCGTCAACGGAAACTCCTCTCGCACCTGCGTCAAAATGTCCCAGCCCGCCTTCTCTAGAGCCGGAGTAATGTACTTCGTACAAATATCGCGTTCGGTAAGCTTCTTCTTATCCATAACTTCAGAACTCACCCGATCCCACGCGATCGTACTAAAAAGATTAAGCCGTGTCTATTAATACATAACTTGAAAGCTCATTTTCTCAGTATAACGTTTCTTTCTCTCTAGCTGGCAAATTCTAAAACCCCTGATCGTCCACCTCCCCACCCAAGCCTAAACAAAAGGAAAGACGATCGCCTCTGACGGACCAAGGTCAATGTACCCCAATGAAGACCCGATCGAATCTATCACACTATGATGGAGGACTTAGGCAACGCCAGCAGCACTGAATATTGGCAAATCTCACCGTAAGACCAGGTGCAAAGGTTGCCACTATTGGCCTAAAATTTGTCTAGTCTTAAGATTCATATAATCCTAAGATGTTCCTAGAATCGGGCGTTTTGCGATTTATGTCTCAGCTTCC
>JAYVVL010000143.1:0-14156 GCA_043787035.1 Synechococcales cyanobacterium | reverse complement strand
TAACGGTTGTCCCCCGATCGCCCGTTACGGTAGGACTCACAATAGTTAGATCGCCGCCCATTTTTCGGAGCAACTCACGGGCGATCGCTAGTCCTAGGCCCGTGCCTGGAATCCTAGAATCAGCCTGCACCCCTCGAAAATGCCGCTCAAACAACCGAGGTAAATCCGCTGCGGGAATCCCACAGCCATTATCGGCAATGTGGATCCACACTATATCGTTATGAACTGCTGAGGGAAGTTCAACACTTAGATCGATTTTTCCTTCAGGAGGCGTATATTTACTCGCATTGTCTAGGAGATTGCTCAAGACTTCTTCCAAAGCACCAGACTCTCCCTGGACCCAAAGCGGATCGTCGGGAACATCGTCGCATAGAGTTTGATTGCGATCGTCGGTTACGGCCCTCGCACTTCGCACCGCCGGAATCAACACTAACCGCAAATCGATCGTCTCTACTGTCAAGGCACGGCCCAAGGACGACGATTCCGGCAAACTCAACAGACCCGCCGGAAGAGCCAAGCTCTGATTCGGTTGCTCATGTTCGGTCGTCCGATCCACCACCGCCTCAAACTGCACCAACAACGCCTGCAATCGATCGCTCTCTCGAACAATGCTACTGGCAACCTCTCGATTGCTATCGGTTTCCACCAAGCGTTTCATTAATAATTTTCCAAAGGTCCTCATCGCCGTCAGGGGATTCCGAAACTGATGGAGGAGGTTGTCCATTAGGTCTTTTTGCTGACGATACATCAGATGTTGCTGTTGCTGTTGCGCATCAAGCTGCGTATCGAGCCACTGCGATCGACGATCCATCACACAAGCCAACGTCAGGGTCTGTCGAATGGCATCCATTTGAGACTGCTCCTGATCCGTAACCACCCGATCGCGCTCGGCTACGAGCACCCCCACCACTAAATCTTCATGAACTAAAGGCAACACTATTTGATGGGCATCCTGCCTGGGATCAGACGAGGGACTTGCATCTGGCCTAGCATATTCACTCAGGAATTCAGCCGTGGGATCATCATCCAAGGAAAATGCATCGATCCCCATCGACCGATTTACCCGCAAAGCTTCGCCCCCCGGCGCTAACGGCAGCCGAAACCCAGGGCGATCCCCGCGCACTGAATCCGGAATAACCGCCACAGGATAAAGCCTTGGCATAGAACCTTCTGTCCCAGGCTCCGTCCAGGATTCAGTCAAATAAACAATGGCACTTTTCACCTCCAAACTTTTTGCAAGAAGTAAAAGTTGCGCCTGACAAATCGAAATCAACGAATCACTCGCAGGCATCACCATCACCTACCGACTCAATCAACCTTTTCATGATTTACCATCAAACATTTCTGGATTTGGGATTGACTTTCAGTCTTTATAGCGAGTAACTTATGGAAGTTGTCTGAATTAAAGTTTCGTATCTCTCGTTACAGTTCGTATTGACTTTCTACAGAGCCATTATGACCTACAAGAATGCCCAAAATTCATAGCTGTTGAGTTTTCAACAGATTAGTGTCGAAGCATTTCGTAACATGTAGATAAGGCATTAGCTCATTGATATTTCGGTAGAACACCGATTATACTCATTGACAGATTTGTGACAGGAACAGCAACATCGAAGCAGTTTCACAGGAGGTAAGGGGTTTGGCAAGGAGACGTAAGCGGAAAAGTCGTCGTCGTCAGGAAGGACGACGCATTCTAGAATGTGTACCTCAATTTAGTATTGATTGTGGTGACGACAAGCCGGTCACGGCTGCACGGAGATTCATTCACGCTGAGGGTGTCCTACCCCCTGCTCTACTGCTCGTCAAGCGCAATGAGCATACGACCGACCGCTATTTCTGGGCCGAAAAAGGTCTGTTTGGTGCTCAATATGTTGAAGAGAATCACTTCCTCTTCCCCAGTTTGCGCCAAATGGAAGAAGATGTCGAAATGGTTGCTGTTGCGGCTATGTAGCCCTACATCCATAGTCTCACAGTGATCGGTCGTTTTGGTTTGGTTAATCCAATCTGACTATTAAGCAAAACCCTGCCCATCTATTTTAGTTAGGCGGGGTTTTTTGTGTCAATCCTGCCTTCTAATGCTAACCCCGCCCCAAACCCTAGTTACCCTCTAGTAGTTCTAGCCCTAGCGTCTCTCGCAGCGACTCGACCTCATCTCGATGGGCCTGAAGCGTGATTACGCTACTCCCATCCTCAGTGTCTGACTCCAAGCGAAAGGAGACTAATTCCGGACGATTCGCTTTTTTCCAGTAGAAAAGTCCTGCACCGGGCGCTATCGCCAGCAATCCCCACCAAAAAACACCCCCACCTGGGAGCGTCATCTCAAGAACCAAAACAAAACATATCATTCCAACTAGCGCTAAGCCAGATAGAAAAAATACCAAAAACAAACTAGACCGGACATTACCTTGCAAGTTGACAACATTGCGATCGGCGTCAATGCTCGTCACTTTGTAGGCGCGATCGCCAAAGTACTGCTTCAACTGGTTTAGCAGCCACTCATTCGATTGCACCGATGAAAGGCGGACCTCTTCAGTACGATCCTTCACCGACGCTCGAATGAAGAAGAGCAAGCCCACCACAAGAAGTAAGGTCAGCAGCAGCGTCGAACCAACAATAGAGTCACCCATGAATGTCAGTAAACCTAAACTGGATTCACTGTAGTTTACTCTTTTGCGGGATACACTTTGCCACTCACGATCACTTCAAGGGCGTGACTCGCATCAACTGCATTATTTCCCAACCGCAGCAGCCGCAGCGGCAGCCTCACGCTTGGCTGAGTATCCATCCCACAACTGGGCCAGATCAGTCGCCTGAGTCATGACTTCATCACGAATCTGGTACATCCGGCGAGGACGGCCTCGACCTTCAACCTTCTTCCAATAGCCCGTCACCATTTCGTGATCTTCAAGGAATTTTAATGCGCTGTAGAGAACCGTATCCGACAGACGATACAGCGGATATTCATTCTCTAAAAGCTGAATCAGCTCTGTCCCATAGGAGTCACCCTTGAGCAGCACTGATAGCACGTAACATACCGCCAATTCCTTATTCAGGTAAAAAGGGGGTGGATCCTTGAAGAACTGATAGATATCTTCAAACTTCATGAGTGTGTCTTTGAGTGAGAAACAACAGATTTCGCCAATAATCAGCTTTCTACAGTGAAGAACTAGACCGTTCTAAATCTTCGTAGAAGTAGAAAATGGCTATACATGCATAGAATTTAACAAACCGAGTGGGGGGTCCACGTCCCTCTTAGGTAGGAAATCTACCTCAAAGGTAAAATATATAGACATCCCAATCTCGTTGCGGAGCCGGATTTGCCATCCAATCCTTGTTATGTTCTATCATGTCTTCATGCAGATATCCCTTAGTAGAGAGGAAATGTCTGAGTATCTTTGCTGGAAATATAATAGAGACAGTCTGAGTATTCAGTTTAAATACTGACGAAATATATAATTTCAGGAATGCTGTTAAAATGGACCAAAATCTTGGTTCTTGTGCAGTTTTACCGGGTTGAACAGACTCAGCTAGACCAGTCCTGCCCTTAGAGCCACGACAGCGACCCGAACGCGTCGTCTACGTACAGTTTTTGTTCATAATGCCGCGAATGTACGTTTTGACGATGCTTGGACTCAGGTAGAGCGCATTGGCAACTTCAGGATTGCCATACCCCTCAACGATGAGTTTTAGGACATTAGGTCAGCCCTAGTTGCATCTTTGGATCGTATTCAACGATTAGGATTCGGAGTGTTGAAAGGTCACTCATGGCAAATTTAGGGTGGAGTACAAAGCTTTTAGAATGGTAAAGATAGCGTGTGTTAAGGAGGGTGTTAATGACACACTATTGGTTGAGACCATGACTGTAGCGTGACTATGATAGGGATCATCGTATGACTAACGAGTTCGAGAATCAGCCAACCCCCCCGCCCAATTTAAAACAAGTGGCCCAAACGTTTCGCCTCACGGGTTGGCTGAGTCTGTGGGCACAGCTTGTATTGGCCGTTATTTCGGGGGTGATTTATATTTTTGCGGGAGTCGCGGCGGCCATGGGTCGATCGGCGACTGTAAACAATGCCACAAACCCAGCGACGGGCGGCGGCGTTCTCTTTGCGATCGTCAGCCTAGTGATTTTGTTCTATGGCATTTACCAGTCCTTCCAGTGTGTCCAGACAGGACGACGCCTCAGGGACAGTAATCCCAGTCTTCGACCTAAAAAAACGGATACGGTCAATTTCCTATGGCGTAGTCTGACGATTCGAGGAAGCGGGTTATTGTTCGCGGTCATTGCCGCAGAGGCGATCGCGGGGGTTCTTCTCGGAAAGTCCTTCATGGCGGTGGGTGCGGTATTTTCGCCCGGTGCGCAGCTTCAGATTGTGCAGCCGTTAGATATTTTCCTGGTTTTGGCCAATACTCATCTGCTGACGGCTCACTTTATTGGCGTCAGTGCAACGCTATGGTTACTTAACCGGATCGATCGATAGACCGCACTTGAATGACTGAAGACCTCATTTTTTGCGTCATCGTGTTTAATAAGACGATGATTCATCCACCCGTCCCAACCCCATCCCAAACAACTCGTCGTCCGCTAGTGGCAGTTCTAGTGGGTGCTTTCTATTGTCTTTTTACGCTCTTTCCCGATAGCAGTACGTGGATGCTGTCCTATCCAGGGGTGATTTTTTGGCAATTTACCCTGCTGACGCCTGTTGTTGCGCTGATTATGCAGATTTTTAGTGGGACGGGGCGGTGGCTGGGGCATGGATTGGATTGGATGGTGGCGGTGGGGATAGTAGCGATTGTCCAATCTGGATTGACGGCCTTATTTCCGCAGCAAGCCCGTTGGTATGGCATCGCTGCACTGGGGATGATAGCGGCGCTCTATGCATGTAATGATTGGCTCAATGATCTCGATCGACGTCAGAGAATCCTGACTTTCCAAGGGATTTTGCAACTTTGCTTCATTGGGGTCAGCTTGAGCCTATGGACGTTTCAAACCGCGATTCCCGAACTTGCCCGACTGCAAGGGCTAGAGCGCGACTTCGGCATTGCTTTTCCCTTCAGCTTTGAACCGCTCGAAAATCGAAATTGGGCACCAACAGGCCATCAGAATTATGTTGCGGGCTATCTGACGTTGGCGATTCCCAGTTTGGTGGGGTTAGGTCTGCAGGCCGGAGGCAACAAGCGGTGGATTTGGTTCGGCGGAGCGTTGCTAGGACTCATCGACCTCTACACAACGTCTTCTCGCGCCGGACTCATGGGATTGGGATTGGGTGTTGTTTTGACCATTGGCATCCTTCTAGGCCGATCGAATCCGATTACAACCCCGACAGGACAGGGATTACCCAAGAAATATTTAATTCTCGGCAGTGGTGGATTTCTAGGGGCGATCGCGCTGATTCTCTTCAGAACCGGACGACTCCAAGGGTTTTCTACAGCCATCGCAGGCGGCTACGTTCCGGGCGAACTGGCTTACCGCATCATTACCAATGTCGTTGGACTCGCTATGGGTACCCACGCGCCCCTTACGGGTACCGGAATCGGCAGCGCAGCCCATGTCTATGAGCGGTTCCGTCCTATCTGGGCTGGACGAGAAGCCGAACTCGCCTACCAACTCCACAGCACCCCGGCGCAACTCTGGGGCGAACTTGGAATTTTGGGCCTTGGCATTTGGGTGGGCGTGCTGGGATGGCTGGGCTACGTCTGGTGGAAGGGACGCGATCGATTTTCACCCTTAACCCACAGCCTATTTACCGCACTCTTCGCCTATGGCTTTCAGAGCCTCACGGATTATCAACTCGATAATCTGGGCATCAGCGGCACGATCGTTATTTTTATCGCGGCCATTGCAGCAGAATTGCCATCGGTTGAACCAGATGTCAAACCTGTAGGAATGCAAGCGTCCAAACGTACGTCCATACTTCAGCCTAAACCCGTCGCCCTCGGAATAACGGGACTATTGCTGGCGGCGATCGTTTGGCTCATTCCGATCGATCGCGCTTGGATGATTTCAAAACAAGGCTTTGAGGCGATCGCCACCATTGAAAATCCTGAACTCAAGCCAGACGAACGCACTTCCGCCACCAACACCTTCACCCAATCCCTTGAAACCGCCCACCAGCTTGTGCCCTGGGAACCCTACTATCCCCAACAACTGGGCTGGGTCCTCGGCGATCTCGGCCAAAAAACCAGTAACCCAGATTTTATTAGCCGATCGATTCAAGCCTTTGAGACCGCCCGAGAGTCTGCACCTTATCAGGAATTTGTCTACACCAGTCTGGGATTTCTCCAACTCGATCGCAATCCCAAGGCCGCCACTGAAGCCTTAAAAAAAGCGACCCAGCTCGTTCCAGCCAAACGCGGAGGCTTTGAAGCTCTAGGTCTGAGTTTAGTCCTTCAACAAAAGCCAGACTTAGCGATCGACGCCTTTGCCCTCGAACTCACCCGCAACCCAAAATCTCTCCCCACCCTCTCCACCTGGAAAGGCACGCCCCTCGAACCCTTAATCCGTCCTGTCATCCAAAGGAGCGACGCTCTTTACACCGATCTGATTAATCAAGCTCAAGACCCAAAAATGATCCTTCATCTTCAGAGCTGTCGCGGGGCACTGCGCTGGTGGACCGGAAACCCATCGGGCGCAAAGGCAGACGCCGAGGCCAGTGATTACAGCTTCCTTAAGGCCGTGTTGTTGCTTGGAGAGCAATCTCGGACTAATCCCAAACAACGCCCAACAATAGACCTTGAAGCCCTCAAATCCAGTCTCCTCCCCCAAACGATCGATGCCCTCACCGCCTGGAACGACCCTGGAACTGACCCTAGCGGTCGATCGCGTCTTCTTCGGCAAGCCTGGATCCAAACTAACCTAAAACCGATGGACCCCGCACTGCTCGATCGAGTCATGCAAACCCTACAAACCTCGCAATCCCTAGACGACTGGCTTAAAAATTCACCTATCCGAACCTCCCGCCGCCAGCGATCGGGCTTCAATGTCCTCAGTCGCCACACCGACGGCATCAATCCCGAAGATTTTGCCCCCGTCCCCGAGAACCTCATCATGCAGTCCTTCATGGGAAATTTAATCCCGGAGTGGAAATACTACCCCCTGCTAGAAATCAAGTTCCAATCCTACCGAGAAGCGCTCTGGGCAAAGATCTAGACCGGGTTGGGAAGGATTTGACGAGGATTTGAGCAGGGTTTGACAAGGATTTAATAGAACGATCGCGGTAAAAGTTGCGGCGACGACAGAACCCTATTCCCGATTTTTATCAATTGCTTGCCAAAACCCCTATAGATTGTGTATCTTAAAAAGGTTGAAGAACGCACGCGGGACGCTAGCTCAGTGGTAGAGCATTCGGCTTTTAACCGACTGGTCCTGGGTTCGAATCCCAGGCGTCCCATACTAAAGAGAACGTGCCGCTCAGGCGATTTAAAATGCCCAAAGGTTCAATGATTGGGTATGCATCTCAAGTCTCTTCAGCTTCGTAATTTTCGCAATTATACTGAACAGTACGTTGACTTTACAGCTCCAAAGACGATTATCTTGGGTGAAAATGCTCAAGGCAAGTCAAACCTAATCGAAGCTGTCGAAATTTTATCTGCCCTCAAGTCTCATCGCACCTCGCGCGATCGTGAACTGATTCAAGCCCATCAAGACGCCGCCCAAATTGTTGGAAACCTCGATCGAGAGACGACCGGAAGCGTCGAATTATCACTGACACTTAGAGCCAATGGTCGTCGGACAGCAGCGCTCAATGGTCTGACGCAGCGGCGACAGATGGATTTTCTGGGGACCCTCAATATGGTGCAGTTCTCCAGTCTCGACTTGGATCTCGTCCGAGGAGGCCCTGAGGTTCGGCGAAACTGGCTTGATACTCTTTTACTTCAACTCGAACCTGTTTACGCTAGTCTCATCCAGCAATACACCCAAATCCTTCGCCAGCGCAACGCCCTTCTGAAATCCATCAAAGCCGCCGCGATCGATCCCACTAAGCTCGTCCCCACAACCCCCGTCGCGCTTTGGGATGCCCAACTAGCCGTGGCCGGATCCCACATCATTCGTCGCCGCGATCGGGTTATCACTCGCCTCCTTCCCTTGGCCCAAACCTGGCACCGAGCCATCAGCGGCCAAAGCGAAGAACTCCAGATTGCCTACCGTCCAAACGTTTCTGTAACCATTGATCAACCCGAAGCGATCCAATCGCAATTTTTGGCTCAAATACAAGAGAAGCGAGCCATAGAACGCTACCAAGGCACGACTCTCGTCGGACCCCACCGAGACGATCTCGACTTCATGCTCAACGGCACACCCGCCCGCCAATACGCCTCCCAAGGCCAACAGCGCACCCTCGTCCTCGCCCTCAAACTAGCCGAACTCCAGCTTATTGAAGACGTCATTGGTGAACCCCCGATTTTATTACTCGACGATGTGCTAGCTGAATTGGACCTAAATCGCCAAAACCAGCTCCTAGAGACCATTCAAGACCATTTTCAGACGCTAATTACCACCACTCACCTCGGCAGCTTCGACAGCAGCTGGCTCAACGCCTCCCAAATCCTCCACATCCAAGCAGGCTCGCTATCAGTTGCCGATCGAACAGAGACTGGGCGATCGGCTTAAACACAAGCCGACTGGCAGTACTGGCGGAAATCATCACCGCGATGCTCGAAGCTGCGGTATTGATCGAAGCTGGCACAGGCTGGCGACAAAAGCACCACGGCGACCCCGAGGGTTGGGGCAAGGACGATCGCGCGGGCTACCGCCTTTTCCATCGTTTCGACTATCTCATACTGGGTGTAGCCTGACGCATTCAGTCGAGTCGCAAAAGCGTTTGCTGCCTCACCGATTAATAGGACGATCGCGGCGTTGGCATGAATAGCAGCAATCCAGGCCCGATCGTCCCCTTCTTTTGGGGCACCGCCAGCAATGAGAATCGCAGGAGATTTTACGGAATTGAGTCCCACCTCAGCGGCATCGTAATTCGTGGCTTTGCTGTCGTTGATGAAGTCGATGCCTTGCCAGGTGAGGACCTGTTCTAGACGATGTTCGACGCCGGAGAAGTGGGTGACAGCCAAAACGATCGCATCATTGCTCACCTTCGATAGTTTGGCCGCCGCGATCGCCATTAATAAATTTTGTAGATTATGCTTCCCTGGCATTTTGAGCCGATCGGCAGCCATAACAATTTCGCCCTGAAAAACAATGGCGTTGTTCTCAATCCAAATTCCATAGTCTGGATCGCCGACGAGGTTAGCTTTCCCCGTCACGCTGGTCCAGCACGCATCCGATCGCACCGGAAACCTCTTAAAGGTGTCTTTAGATTGTCCTAATTGACGCAAACCCGGATCGTCACCATTAAAAACTTGAACCGTCGATCGGGCAAGCAGTCGGGCTTTCATCTCGAAGTAATTCTTCAGGGTCTTATGACGGGCGAGATGATCGGGGGTGAAGGTGGTCCAGAGCGCAATGTCAGGCGTTAGGGTCGGCGAGGATTCGATTTGGTAGCTACTCAGTTCGGCGATGGCAACGTCGATTGGCGTCTTGGAATGCTGGACTGCAACTTCACAAGCAGCATAGCCAATGTTGCCAAAGGCCGGAGCGTGCTGAAGAGCCGCTTGAAAAATAGCCGCCGTCAGAGCCGTAACTGTAGTTTTGCCGTTGGTCCCGGTGATCGCAATCCACGGGACGTCCGATAAATTGCGCCAAGCGAGTTCCATCTCGCCGATCGTAACGATTCCCAAACTTCGAGCCTTCACCAAACTAGGAATATCCCAGGGCACCCCCGGACTCACAACCACCCAATCTGGTTTTGCAATTTCAGGGTCAAAATCACGACCCAGCTCGACCTGAATCCCCTCCGATCGCAACTCATCTGCTTGGGTCTGAAGCCCTTCAGTGGTGCTTCGATCGCTCACCGTCACCGTCCAACCTTGAGTGATCAAGAGGCGGGCGGCGGCGTTGCCCGATTTTCCAAGTCCGATGATATAAGCCTGGGGCATGACGTCAGCTTTTTTGATTCAATATAAATAATTGCTTGTTATCCTACTGTATCTTTGAGCTTCTACTGTATCTTTGGGCCTCAATGGATCAGAACTCGAAGAGTTTTCGGCCACTTTGAACCATCACAGGAATCGCGGAAAGGGTCATCAAAATCGCTATTACAAATCCCACGGCGCAGTCCGCCCACATCCAATGCATCACCGCCACCGCCACCGCTGCGACTATTACACCCATAGACCCCATCAAGTCCGCAATCACATGCAACAGCGCACCCTTCAGGTTTAAATCAGACTGCGATCCTGAATGTAAAATAGAAATATTCACGCCGTTCACCAGCACACCCACGATCGCCGTCAGGAGCATGGGCAACACTGCAATGTCCTCGTTCGGCTGATGCAAATGGGCCAACGCCTCTAGGCCAATCCAAATGGCAGCCACCACCAACCCAACGCTATTAATCAACGCCGCCCAGGTTTCGGAGGAGGAACGATCGTGAATCTCTAACGTGTGGGAGCCAATCCAGCCGGACTTCAACGCAGGACGAGTAGTGAGTGTCGCCCAGAGTGCCAGCCCCAGCGCCGCACTGTCAGCCACTAAATGCCCTGCCTCCGCCACCAGCGCCCAACTGTGACTCCAAGCGCCCATCAAGGCTTCAGAGAGGGCAAACCCTAACACCAAGGCGATCGCGGTAATCAACTGGCGTTGTTTTTGTTGGGGTTGAAATTTGAGAAGGTGAGCTTCGGCAGAAAAATGGGACATGATTTAAGAGAGGCGAGGTGAAAGAGGTCGGGTCAGAGAAGCATCGATCGCACTTGTAATAATCTATTAAACCTAGATTTCATATCAAAAGTTCCCCATTCTGCTCAAATCTACGACAATAAAAGCCTCACTATTTTTGTTCACCACCTTTTATAGGGCAAGAACTTCCCATTCATGGTCACCTTAACCCGATCGCCCTTAGGATCTTCAACTTTATCGACGTCTAGCGTAAAGTCGATCGCACTCATAATCCCATCCCCAAACTTCTCTTGAATCACCGCTTTAATGGGCATCCCATACACTTGCATGATTTCATAGAAGCGATAAATCAAGGGATCAGTCGGTACAGATGGACCTAAGCCCTTCACAGGAAATTCTGTCAGCAGAGGGATTAGATAGGGCGGCAAGCCCAATAGATCTGATAGCTTGACCGCATCGTCAGCACTAGCTGTTGCTTGACCATAAAAAAGAGCTGCAACCCAGACTTCGCCGTAGCCTAGGTGCCGCCCAATCTCTTCAAAACTCAAGTTTTTCTCTTTTTTCGCCAGAAGAAGCTCTTTCGTCATCTCAGACATGCGCATCGTTCCTCAAAATCTACACTTAAACATTCACTGGCCCAATTGAGCGGCTCAGTGTGGATACGCTTAAGTATTAGAAGAGGAAGGGCGATCGAAGGGTGTCGTCGGTTACAAAACAGCCTAAAAAGGGTTAGACGGGAGTCGTTTCGCTCGCGGCTTCAAGCTTCTTCGCTTCGGCTCTAGCAATCTTTTCCTGTTCACGCTGGTCGCGCTTTTTACGATCTGCCGCTAAGATATCGGCCATCACAATTTGAGCCGCCGCCATCTTCTCTAGATTGCTTTGGTATATTTCAAGATCCTTCTGAACTTTATCGAAGGACAGATTCAGCGCACCTGTCACTTTTCCGAGAACGGCATTCAGCGCTTCTTTGTCCTTCAATTTGTCAGCATCGATCGTCTCAAGCAGCGTGTATAGACCAATCGCAAACAGTCGGCTGTACTTAAACTTTGCATTCCCCGCGATCGCACTCATCTCGGACTGAAGGTCCGCGCTTGCCGAAGCTTGGGTCAGAGTGTCCCAGGTTAAGCCCTCTAGAGAAGCCACTAGCTTGTCCCGATCGTTGCGGAGCTGAACCGGATCACTCTCGACAGACTTGCAAAGTGCGCTAAAAATAGACGCGTGGTCGGAGTCAGGACGGTATCCCTTCATGAAGCGATCGTAGGCCGTGACGACACCCAACGCATAGATGGGCGTGTAAACAAAACCAGAATTCACCGTCACCAAATGCATTTCCACCATCAGCTCATCGACAACACGACGGTAGACAGAGTTAATGGGACGGGTATGAAGCGTATAGAAGGCACGCTTTGCATCAGATACAGTGCGGGTATTAGTCACGAGTCACGTCCGAACGTTTGAGTAGGTTAATGGCAGTTCTTAGTGTACCGCATTGTTGAGATGAGCGCATTTGAGGTCCACGATCGGCGGGGATCAATGCAAATCATCTGGCCTAGCGTCAAATCTAAAGATGAGCCATACACTCTAGAAGCATTCGCTGATTCTCCACCGAGTGGGGCTGAAGCTCCAACACCTGACGAAAGGCTTGAGCTGCAAGACCATACTCTTGAAGCCGCAGATGGCTCAAGCCCATCCCATGCAACGCCCCAAAGTGAAAGGGATTCAACCGAGTCGCCTGTTGGCAGTCTGAAACTGACTTGCGGTAACGATGCTCCATGAAGTACAAGATAGCTCGCTGATTCCAAGCTTCCGCAAAATCCGGCATCGACTCAATCAACTGGGTCAAGACCATCTCAGCTTGATCGGTATCTCCCGCTTCGATTAGGAGACGCGATCGGTTGAGAAGCTGGACGCCTAGAATGCCCTTTTGCTCAAACCAACGCTGCCACAGTTCACGGACTGCGGACTCCCGAACCTTCTGCTCGTCATCTTTGAGATTATTTAGCAACACATTAATCGGAACGCTGTTCATGACAAAATGTGTGAATTGTGGATATGGGTTAGGATTGAAACAACTAAAAATGTTTGAAAATTAAAACTGAACGGGCATTGATCTACAATTTTGCGATTAATCCAGTGACGGCGAGTCTGGATAGGTCTTATTGTAGAGAATTATTTTACAAAATTGACCGACGAGGTTGAACAAATCTGAGGCCAATGATTCCTAAACAAGCTCACTTGTCGCTCAAAACTCTAACTTATTACAGCGTTTTTACGGAGACTAGAGTCACTAATATGTCACATTTAACACTTAAGTTCACCCGATCGAGTGACGCAATCAACCGATCGGTTGATTGTGGGATAGGCTCTGAAAGATTTTTCGGAATCCGTAGAGTCTGTTAGGTAGGTAGTAACATCAACGAATAAATTAATTTATTCTTACCCGTACGAGTGCAGGATTTAGGGACTTATGACGCAAGATATTAGGACTCAGCAGGCAGAACAGGACATCCTGAATCTACTGGTTTCACCGGATCAAACCCGTCTCCGCTACGCGCCAGATGGAACTAGTGGTGAATCTGCTGGTCAATTCGGTTGGCAAGTCGAGGCTGTTGAGGTCCCAATGGCAACGGTTTCCTATCCCCTAAATCCCGCCGACAGCCAGGACTGGCTAGCAGAATTGTCATCTAGTTCGTCCAGTTCACTCTTGGAGTGGTTGAGTGAGACGGAGTTAGATGAACGATCGACCGCGTTTTTTGGAGGAATGGATCAGCTTTGGGCACCGGATCTGGTGGCCGCGCTGTCGCGGAAGTTTGTGACAGTCCCTCAGGAAATGCTCAATGCCATCGCACTCAGAGCATCGCAAGTGGCCAAGACCTCTGTAGAACAGGTTAGTGACTTAGCGGGTGACTTGGCAGGCCAGTTGATCGCCTGCACTCAATCGATTCTGCCACAGTGGGCGGAGGACGATCTTCGCGTTTTCGCCCGTCCCTTAGTTTATGCGATGCGCGGTGATCTCTCTAAAACGGACGTCCACGAGAAAGATTGGGCGTCGATGTCTGAAATAGAACAAGCAAAGTTAACTTTGGCGATCGCGAAATATGCCATGGCCCAGGCCAAGTCGGATGGACCTCAAGTCTAGGAGCGAGTAAGCCAGACATCGTAATCAGTTAGATTAGTGGGAACCTATGGGGTCAACATGCAGAAAGTTGCCGTCCTCTTAGTCAGCACATTCCTGAGTTTCTGCGCGGCCACCGTCTATCACCCTATCGGGCCGTCTGCGAGGGTTTCCGACCCGCCCGGTGCCACCGTTCCATGCGAGAAGGCATCTCGATCGGTGTCTGCCACGGATTTTAGCTTTACGACCTTTGGTGGCGGCGGTGCGCCATCCCATAACGAAATTGCGATCGAAAAAAATGTTTTTTATTTC
>JAYVVL010000142.1:0-5207 GCA_043787035.1 Synechococcales cyanobacterium | reverse complement strand
GAATACCAACCCGAAGGCTTGCAAAACTAGGTAAGGACTGTTGAGTGATCGATCGAGAAAACCCATCATCAGCATCAAAGCCCGCTGCGACCTGGACGATCGTGGCGGCATCTTGGCAAGTTAGGGCAAAAATAGACAGACAGTCCAAACTTCTCACTGCCGGAACGACCCCCAGTGTGCTGAGATAGCCACGGGTCGGCTTTAACCCCACTAGGTTCATAAACGCAGCAGGCACCCGACCTGACCCCGCCGTATCGGTTCCTAGGGCAAAACTTACGAGTCCGGCAGCGACAGCGGCACTCGACCCGGCACTCGACCCACCGGGAATATAGCGATCGTCAAAGGGATTGCGGCAGATTCCGTAGGGCGATCGGGTGCCGACGAGTCCGGTGGCAAACTGGTCTAGATTGGTTTTACCGATAGGAATTGCCCCTGCGGCACAGAGCTTATCGATAACCGTGGCGGATCGATCGGGCGTATATGCAAATTCTGGACAGCCTGCGGTAGTGGGAATTCCAACCCAGTCAATATTGTCTTTAATCGCAAAGGGAATTCCATATAATGGCAATTGGTTGATGTTTGCAAGATCTAATCCTTGCATTCGATGTAGCGTTTCAGATTTGGTCACTAAATGAATCCAGACGGCTGGATCGTCGTAGTGTTCAATGCGATCGTAAATTTGATGGATGATATCGCGGGGTGTGGTCTCTCCAGCTAGATAGGCGGCCCGAAGCGTTTTGAGATCGAGGCTTTGAGTGTAGTGTAGTGGGTCGATCACGCTGCGATTCTCTCTCGTCCCTGCTGGCGAAGCAGTTCCATCAGTTCATCACGATAATCATGGAAACAATGATGACGTTTTACGGCTCGACTACGATCGGGTAAATTAATTTTAAATTCTTTGCGAATAGTCCCAGGATGGGAACTCAGGGCGAAGACGCGATCGGCTAAAAACACGGCTTCCTCGACATCATGGGTAATCATAAAAACCGTAATTTGGGTGCGTTCCCACAGGTCTAACATAAACTCATGCATCGACTCCTTCGCGTGAATATCTA
Source organism: Synechococcales cyanobacterium (assembly GCA_043787035.1). Classification (GTDB taxonomy): domain Bacteria; phylum Cyanobacteriota; class Cyanobacteriia; order Leptolyngbyales; family Leptolyngbyaceae; genus JAAFJU01. Next base: position 4,152 of record JAYVVL010000142.1, on the reverse strand, counting down.
AGGCCCCAAAGGGTTCATCCATCAGCAAAATCTTGGGTTCTGAAGCGAGGGCACGGGCGATCGCGACTCGTTGTTTCATGCCACCGGAGAGGACTCTTGGGAGGGTTGTGGCAAACTCGGTCAGTCCGACCACATTGAGATAGTAGCTAGATTGTTCGCAGCGCTGACGCTTTGAAACGCCTTGTAGTTTTAATCCGAACTCAATATTTTCGCGAACGGTCATCCAGGGATAAAGCGTGTATTGCTGAAACACCATTCCCCGATCGGCACCCGGTCCTTTCACAACCTGACCCTCAATCCGCACATCGCCCAGGCTGGGACTATCGAGTCCCGCAATTTGTCGCAAGAGTGTTGATTTTCCAGACCCGGATGAACCGACCACGCAGACAAATTCACCTTGTTCGATCGACAAGTCAATGTCCTCCAAGACGGTCAGTTTTCCCGATCGAGTCTGGAAGTGTTTGCTTAAGTGATTAATAGTCAAAAACATAGATTTTCTCCTAGATTGTTTTAAGTTAGTAACACGATCATTATTGCTCGGGATTAGACCATCGACAGGCGACCCGGAGCACATACTGGAAGATTAAATCAAACGCTAAACCAATGACACCAATGACAATAATGCCAACAAAAATCTCATCCGTTCTCAGAAACCGACCTGCCACGCTAATCCGTCGTCCCAGTCCTTCCGTTGCCGCAATTAGTTCTGCCACAATCACCAATTGCCAAGCCGCCGCGAGATTAATCCGACAGGCATCCAAAATTCCAGGTAAGACATGGGGAAAAATCACCTGTATGACGGTTGCCACTCGGTTGCCACCCAACATATAAGTTGCTTCGATCAAATCCTTGGGCACAAATTTGACCGTATCCATCACCATCAGAGCATTGAAAAAAAACGTTCCAATAAAAATCAATGTCACTTTGGGTTCTTCCCCAATGCCTTGATACAAAATCAACAGTGGAATAAATGCTGGAGCAGGCATATATCGCATCAGTCCGAACAACGGTTCGAGCAATGCCCGAATGCTCCGAAAACTACCCATCAATAATCCAATTGGAATTGCGATTAAACTTGACGTCAAAAATCCTACGCCCACCCGCCACAGACTGGCGATCGTATCATTCAGCAACTCCCCCGATTGCCATAATCGCAGTCCCGCTGTCATCACTTGACTAGGCGCAGGTAAGAACTTGGGATCGATCGGTGCTACCGCCGTCACGCCCCACCAAAGCAATAGCGGAAGGGCGATCGAAGCAGTTCCCAGCATGAGACTCAATCGCAGGGGAATCTCCTCTGAAATTTGCCAAAAAACAGAAGGGTGCCAAGGTTTAGACTTGATCTGATCGCGAATTGAGGTCGGCTGGGGTTGATCAGGCATAAAGCATCTTGGAGAAGGGTCGTATTTCGAGTTAGGGTCTCGCTTTAGCAGCATAGGCTTTGACAAACCGATCGTCGAACAGTTTGCTCAGATCCGGTTTGGTTTTGGCTAACCCGACTTGGGTGAGAAACTTTGAGAGTTGTTCCGCAGCAAACGGCAGCGAGGTCATGTCTGTTCCCGGCTGAAATGCCTTAAGATTCTCATCGATCGTAAAGATTTTTGTCCCTGTGTCGTAGTCTTTATAGTCCGCAACACTGACGTTAGCGCGTTTCGCCATGATCTCGATCGACGGATTCGCATTGGCTTTGATGTAATCTATTGTCGCAAACCAGGAATCGACCATCGTCTGCACCCGATCGGGATGCTCATTCACAAATTTGCGGCCAAACACGAGATGGTCCGAAATCGCACCGGGAAACTCCTTGGAGCTAAACAATTCCTTACTGTCCTTACGCTTGAGAGCCTCAACGGTGAAGGGCGCAAAGACACCAACCGCATCGACTTGACCCGCCACAAAGGCTGCTGCTGCTTTTCCGGTTTCGAGCGGGACAAAAGTAATATCAGAGGGCTTCAATCCCGCTTTTTCCATACCAAGGAGAAGGAGAAAGTGATCGACCGTGCCTTCTTCAGCCGCGACTTTTTTGCCTTTCAGATCTGCGACACTCGTAATACCATCTCTGACAATAATTTTGTCGTTACCTGTGGAGTTATCATTCACGAGTACGATCACCTGATCGGCACCCCCTGCAATCGAGCTAATGGTGTCATTCAGAGTTTGTGAATTAGCATCGAGCTGATTCGCGTTCAAGGCATTAATCGATTCCAGGTAGCCATCAAACCATTTCAGATCTACATTGATACTTTTATTCGCAAAAATCTTCTGCTCCTGAGTAACCTGCCAGGGGAACCATCCCGGCCATGCACTGAAGCCTAATTTCACACCGGGCATTCCTGCACCATTGGGAGACTGACTGGCGGGATTCGAGCAGCTTACAAGTAAGGCAAAGCTAGCAAGGCAGAGGGCACACTGGAATAAAAAACTCCGCAGAACGCGCGATCGAAGCTTCATTGGATATCCTCACAGTAACGTTTAATCAACATCAAAAGCCCGGAAGATCCAAGATTGCCAATGATAGCAATTAAGGTCTCCCGGGCTTTTGTCCCGCCGTGTCATTGCGCCAGTCGCTCAGGCACTACAGTGCTAGATTGACAGTTACAACTGCTTCTCTCGGACCAGACAAACTTACTCAGTGGGACACCCCAAGCAGCATAGAATCGGAACCCTAGAAGCCAAAATTTTATTCAGTTAAAATGATACTTTACAAACAGAACTCAACCATCCCTCAACTTATCCATAGATCTTTGCTAATGATTTTTCGGTTGGTCACTACGATATCATCCATGACTGAACAAAACAATAAGGTGTACTACGCTACAAAAGATATGTTTTTTCAAAAAGTATATGACACTACTTTTTTGCTCGTATATCTTGCTACGCTAGAAAAGCTTCAAGACACAAAAATTTAATTTAGAGAGTGCTTCTAGGGTTCCGATTTCAGTGATCGATGGGTTGAGTCAGCCGATTGATTTTATTTGAAATGGCTGGTCCGAGAGAAGCAAGCCGATCGATGTCTTCGAGTTCTGATGACATCTTAGGTTACACGGCGGGATAAAAGCCCGGGAGGTTCAATTTATCGTGACGTTTGGGAATTCCAACGTACGTTAATTGCTACACTCTCGGGCTTTTGTCTTGAGGATTACTGATTCGCGAGGGAAAATTTATGTTAGACGCTACTCTGGAGTTGGATGAAAACGTGTTATTGGATGAGAAATTACCCGGTGGAGCCTATTGGCATGGGGTGATCCGTCGGGGAAATACGTTGCGAATTACGGATCTGTCGGGTTCCCGTGGGGTGTCAATGTTGTGCTACAACGCGGATAGCCCGATCGAACGGCTCAATGTGGCAGACACTGCCAAAATTCAATTTAATGCATTCCTAAAGAAAGGAATGGTGCTGTATTCGGACATGGGGCGAATTTTATTCTCCATCACAGAGGACACCTCCGGTTGTCACGACCTGATTTGTGGCTCCAGTCACCGATCGAGTAATCTCGCAAAGTATGGGGAAAGTGATTATAATAAGTATGGCGATAGTGATTACAATGATTCGCGCACAAACTTCTTAAAAGCCTTATCGAAACGAGGTTTGACCCGTAAGGATTTAATGCCGAATGTGAATCTTTTTAGTCGAGTTAGTGTCTCTCCTGATGGCAATCTAGACTACAATTTAGCCTGTGAAAAAGCGGGAAGTTTTGTGGATCTACGAGCGGAAATGAATGTTCTGGTCATTTTGTCCAATTGCCCCCATGTTCTACATCCAGAGACTATTTATAAGCCGCAGCCCATTCAATTAACCCTGTTCCGATCGCTCAAGCCTGGACCTGATGATTTATGTCGTACTGCTAATGACGAAGTGGTTCGAGGGTTTATCAACACAGATGCTTGGTTTGCACAAGATTAATGCATTGAATTGTATCAAAGATTTAAGGAGATAAGACGAATGACAACAACCTCTTTTGCGATCGAGTTAGATTCCAACTTAGACCCCAAAAATGCAGTATATGACGAAGAGATTCGTGCTCGTCAGCCTTGGTCGAAGGTGATTCAAACTGGACAGATTTTACGAATTATTGATCTTCAGGGAAATCAGGCTGTGGATACGCTTTTCTATAATGCCCATGACACCTCTGAGCGCTACAGTGCGCCGGA
>JAYVVL010000141.1:0-5215 GCA_043787035.1 Synechococcales cyanobacterium | reverse complement strand
TTTGAGAATGAGGATGATGTTAGAAATGCACTGACACGAGATACTCAGGTGCAGAAGCTGGATAGTGCAGCCCCAAATCGTGCGGCGCATCGGGAGTTGACCGATTTTCTGTCCGATCGACGGCGGAGTTTTCAGAAAGTGACGATGCGGGATTTGATAGCGAAGTTTGAGCGGCGTCCCTATGGGTGGTCGGAGTTTGATACGTTGGGGGTGATGGCGGAGCTGGTTAATGTTGGTAAGCTGGAGCTGCAAAAGGCGCAGGAGACAGTGAGTCCGAGGAAACCGGGGCTAGTTGCGGAGATGCGATCGAAGACAGGCTTAGATAGCTATTGTATTCAGGTTTGTGATGAGGTTGACCCGGTGCATTTGCGCAAGGCGATCGACTTGGGGAATGAGTTTCTGGAGGTTGAGCCTTCGAGTGATTCGCAGAAGCTGTTTGAGCAGTACCAAACGACGTTGAAGGAAAAGTGCGAATTGCTGCAAAAGTGGCAGTCGGCGGCGGAACAGGACAGTCTGCCGTTTCGGGCATTACTGGGTGAGAAGCTGGATTTTCTGCGGACTTTGGGTGGGAAAAATCGTCCTGCTAGCTTCTTTGAGGCGTTGGCGGGACAGCAGGCAGTGATGGAAGATTGTGTGGATGATTACGATCGGTTGAAGTCATTTTTCAATCATCAGATCAAGATCTTCAAAGACGCGCGGATTGATTTGCAACGGTTGAAGCCGGAACTTCGACATTTGAATAATCCTGAACTAGAGAGTAAGGTGGCGGAGGTCGAGAAAATTTTGGCGATGGCTGATCCGACGAGTCTTATTCCTCAGCTTAAAGTGCTATTGCAGCCTGTGAAGGATAGTGTGGAGGAGACTTTCGAGCAGAAGCGGCAGGAGACTCAGGTGCTGGTGGGTTCGGTGCGCGATCGGGTTGGGGCGTATGTGACATCGGCGCACGGTCCTGTTGCCGATCGGATTAATTTGACGGCGTTGTTGAAGCCTGTGGAGGCGACGGAACTGTCGCTGGGGGTGACGACGACGATCGATTCGTTGATTGCGCGTCAGTCGGAGTTGGGTTCGTTGCAGACAAGGCTTCAAGCTGAGGCGGATGAGATGGCGAATCGGCTTTTGATGGAAGATGTGCCGGAAGGAATGGATAAACCTGTCGTCAGGCCGATCGTATCGGTGCGAGTGTCAGCGGTGGCGGACAAGATGGTGCTGGAAACGGCGACCGATGTGCAAAACTATGTGGACAAATTGCGCGATCGGTTGATGGTCGAGATTGAGCAGAATAATCGGGTTCGGGTGGAGTAGGAATTATGGAACGTAGTGCGATTAAGTCTTTTGCGATTTGGGCGCGGCGGCATTTGCAGGAGCAGGTGTCGGCGAGGTTGAAGCTGTATGGGATTACGGCGACGACGCTGGTGGAACCGCAGCTTGTGGCAGGCGGCTTAATTGTGCTGGGTGAGACGTTGGATGCTGTGGAGGCGGCGCAGTATGGGCAGTTGCGGGTGCATCTGAAGGATCTGATGGGCGGGTGTGCGGTTGGCTCGAAGCTGTATGGTGAGGCGATCGTTGCTCTCGTTGATGAGATTGCCTATACCTGGTTTAATCGGCTGTCGGCGTTGCGGTATATGGAGGTGAATGGGTATTTGGGGCAGCGGGTGCTGAGTAGTGGGGATGTGGCGATGGTGGACCCGGAGATTTTGCGATCGGCGAGTGAGATTGCAGTGATGGGGGAGTTGCCGGGGTTAAGCCGGGAGGTGTTGGAGGGGTGGCGGAGTGCGGGGAGTCGAATGGGGAATCCGGATGAGTTTGTGTATCGGAAGTTGTTGGGAGTGCAGTGTGGGGCGTTGTCGGGGGTGTTGCCGTTTTTGTTCGATCGCAATCTGGATTTTACGGGGTTGTTTTTGCCGGGGAATTTGTTGAATCGGGATTCGATTATTCGGCGGTTTGTGGCGGATATTCCGGAGGATGATTGGAAGGATCATAGGCAAAATACGGAAGATGATAGGCCGAATCCGAAGGATAGTGCGAATGAGAATGGGGTGGAGATTATTGGTTGGCTGTATCAGTTTTATATTTCGGAGCGCAAGGATGAGGTGATTGGGGCGAAGAGTAAGATTGCGGCGCGGGATATTCCGGCTGCGACGCAGTTGTTTACGCCGCATTGGATTGTGCGGTATATGGTGGAGAATTCGCTGGGGCGGTTGTGGTTGGAGTCGCATCCGGAGTCGGGGTTGCGATCGGTGATGAAGTATTATTTGGAACCGCCTGCGGAGGAAGTAAATGGTTCTGAGGCAAGGGTTTCGGGGTTGCAGCCGCAGGATTTGACGGTGATGGACCCGGCTTGTGGGAGTGGGCATATTTTGGTTTATGCGTTTGATTTGTTGTTTGAGATTTATAAGGAGCAGGGGTACCCGGACCGGGCGATTCCGGCGCTGATTTTGACGCACAATTTGCATGGGTTGGATATTGATGCGCGGGCGGTGCAGTTGGCGAGTTTTGCGGTGTTGATGAAGGCTAGAGCCAAGAATTCGCGGTTGTTTCGGGATGCGGGGAAGATTCCGACGTTGAATATTGTGATGGTGAAATCGACGAAGGCGTTGTTGTCGGGAAAGCTGGCGGCGACTCAGCCTGTCACTGATTGGAAGCAGCAGCCGGAGCAGTTGTCGTTGTTGCCGGGGACGAAACAGTTGGGGTTCGGGGATGTGCAGCCGGATATGAAGGGGGAGGATGCGGGGATTTTCTCGTTGAAGGGGTTGGTGCGATCGGATTGGCAGCCGTTGCTGGAGGCGTTTGCGGAGGCGGAGAATTTGGGGAGTTTGATTACGCCGCCGGGGTTTGATGGGGAGAAGTTGTTGGGGCAGGTGGCGGAGTTTGAGCGGGAGAATTCGTTGTTTGGGGCGGGGGAAGCGGCGGGGGCGTTGCGGGAGGTGGTGCGGCAGGCGGGTTTGTTGCGGAGGCAGTATTGGGTGGTGGTGGCGAATCCGCCGTATATGGGTAGTAAAGGGATGAATGCGGTTCTGAAGGATTTTGCTCAGAAGCATTATCCCGATTCTAAGTCGGATTTATTCGCGGTTGCGGTTGGTCGTGTTCTGGAGATGACGAGCAAACAAGGACGCATCGGCTTGATGACTCCATTCACTTGGATGTTTTTGAGTTCCTATGAAAAGCTGCGAAAAAACCTGTTGAACAATACAACGATCACAAGTTTAATTCGACCTGAATATCATGCATTTTTTGAATCCGCCTTTGTTCCAATCTGTACATTCACATTGAAGAAAGAGGCGTTGCCAGAATACAAAGGAACGTTTATCGATTTGAGTCAGTTTTATGGTGCAGATCTCCAGCCTGTTAAAACGTTAGAAGCGATCGACAATCCGAATTGTGGCTATCTTTACCATGCGAAGGCGGCTGATTTTGGGAAGATACCGGGGAGTCCGATCGCTTACTGGGTCAGCGGTAAGATTCTAAGAGTATTTGAAGAGTCAGTTCTTCTGGAAAGCATCTGCAATCCTGCGGCTGGTTTGCAGACTGGTGACAATGACAGATTCTTGCGTTTCTGGTTTGAAGTTTCACAACAGAAAGCAGGGCTGGGATATGCTTCTAATATTGAAGCCAAATCTTCTGGTCAAAAGTGGATACCTTACAATAAGGGTGGGGATTTTAGAAGATGGTATGGAAATAACGAATATTTTATTAATTGGGAAAATGATGGTAAAGAAATCGCCAATTTCAAGCCGAGATCCGTCATTAGAAATCCTCAATACTACTTCAAACCATCTGTAACATGGTCTTTCGTTAGCTCGTCGTCCTTTGGTGTACGGCGCTCAGATCAAGGCTTCATATTTGATGTGGGGGGATCTTCTCTTTTTGCTGCTGAAGAAAACCTCAATGCTTTAACAGGTTTTCTCAGCTCCTGTGTTGCCTCTAGATTCATGAAGATATTAAATCCAACTCTAAATTTCCAGGTTGGCAATATTGCCAGTATTCCTGTGACCATCTCCTCGATAGATTTAGCGAAGGAAAAATTAGATCTAATTATTGAAAATGCAATTAAAATTTCTCGGCAAGATTGGGATAATTTTGAAACCTCCTGGGACTTTCAAGCCGCTCCCCTTATACGTTATGCCCCTCAAGCCATCTCCCAATCCTTCACCACCTGGCAAGAAAAATCCGATCGCGCCTTCCAAGAACTCAAACGCCTCGAAGAAGAAAACAACCGCTACTGGATCGAAGCCTACGGACTCCAATCCGAACTCACCCCCGAAGTCCCCGACGACCAAATCACCATCCGCCGCGCAGAACTCGATCGAGACATCCGCTCCTTCATCTCCTACGCCGTCGGCTGCATGATGGGCCGCTACTCCCTCGACACCCCCGGCCTGATCCTCGCCGGACAACCCTTCGACCCCAGCCGCCACACCACCTTCCCCGCCGACCAAGACGCCATTCTCCCCATCACCGACCAAGCCTACTTCGACGACGACATCGTCACCCGCTTCATCGACTTCATCGCCACCGCCTACAGCAAAGCCACCCTCACCGAAAACCTCGACTTCATCGCCAACGCCCTCAAGCTCAAAACCGGAGAAACCGCCCGCGATCGCATCCGCCGCTACTTCCTCACCGAATTCATCACCGACCACATCAAAACCTACAAAAAACGCCCCATCTACTGGCTCTTCACCAGCGGCAAAAAACGTGCCTTCAGCGCCCTCGTCTACCTCCACCGCTACAGCCCCGACACCGTAGGACGCCTCCGCACCGACTACGTCCTCGAACTCCAAGTCAAACTCGACCAAGAAATCGATCGGCTCCAAACCGAACTCACGATCGCCACCAGCACCCCCACCAAAAAAGCCGCCACTAAACAACTCAAAACCCTCCAAGAACAACAACTCGAACTCCGCGACTACCAAGCGAAATTGCAAACCGTTGCCGATCGGAGAATTGCGATCGACCTCGACGACGGCGTTGCCTACAATTACACGCGCTTCAAAGGCTTAGTCTACGAAGGCACCGACCTGAAAATGGCCGACCTCGAAGCCAAAGCCCAATGGAAACTCGACCTGCTCAAGCAGCAAGCCAAACCCTAAAACTCAGAACCCCACCTTCCATGAACATCACCCGGATACAAGCCACCCTTCAGTCTTACTTCACCGAAGATAACCGTTGGGCACACCCCGATCGGCGGCTCGTATTTTGGTACGACAACAACGCC
>JAYVVL010000140.1:0-1742 GCA_043787035.1 Synechococcales cyanobacterium | reverse complement strand
CCGTCGATCGCATCGGAATGACACGAATATACGCCTCTACTGCTGGAATGAATTCATCATCGCCCCGTCGGTAATGCGTTTGGATTCGTTCTAAAAGCGACCGAGCGATCGTCAACACATCCGCAGAGAGGCTACCGGAGAGCGATCGAAACTGGCCTGTATCCGGATGGAATCGGATTAATGAGAAAGCTTCTATCCGTTTCCACTGTTGCTGAATCTGTTCAATCTCTTCTCGAATGACATCACCATTTGGTAAAGAAGTGTAATCCAGAGATTTAGAATCAGCGATCGCTGCGGCCTGATACCCTTTGGCTCGTTTCTGCTTCACTAAGGTGTTCAGTTTTTGAATTGCAGCATTAACATTGCCGATCGCGTGGAGCTTGGTTTGTGCATTGCTACCGACCCTGCCATACTCCACCCATAGATCGCCATTCTCCAAAACCCACGCTGACCAGAACTTGTTATGGTTCTCTGTCACGTCTACACAAATCAAATGGGATTGGGCGATTGCCTGTTCTACATCCATGGTGACTTCTCCATTAGAATTTTGAGAGTTTAAAAAACTGGGAGAAGTTGGGTCTTCTCCCGGTCTTGGATTAATCCGCGAAATTGACTAATCTATCGCCCAGTTGAATACCAGGTTCCTGTCGGACTGTTGATTCGCGAACAAAGCTAGCATTTCCAGAACTTGCCCATTCGCGTAACGCTAGCAATCGCTGATTATTACGGCGGAATTGGGGTTCCTTTAAATTGATTTCCGCTAGCAGGATGTCCAGCGTTGTTAATCCTGGTTGTCCCGATGCATAGGCTGCAACGGCTGTTTCATGAACGACCTTGCGAATCTCATCCCCAGTGAAATCGGGTGTTTGCTCCGCTAAGGTGTCCAACCAGGATTGAGTCGTTTCAGGGTCGATCGCCTCTAAAAGCCGATACCGCTGCATTTGCACTTGGAAGATGCCTCGCCGAGCTGGAATGTCCGGCAGGTCCACTAAAAAGCATTTCGCAAACCGTCTTAGAAATTCAGGTTTGAGTTTCCACGGTTCATTGGCCGTTGCAGCAACGAAGACAGGTGAATTATGTTCCTGAAACCATTGCAGCAAATAGCCCAGAATCCGATTGGATGTACCGCCATCACTCTCACTACTGCCCAGCATCTTGTCGATTTCATCAATCATTAGGATGCTGGGGGCGATCGCTTCAGCAGCTTGGATAACGGCTCTGAGATTCGCTTCAGACGCACCGAGTTCTTTCTGCATCAGTTTGGACAGATCTAGAACGACGATCGGCAGTCCCCAGAGTTTGGCCAGACATTTGACTCCCAGGGTTTTCCCGGTGCCGCCTTCGCCTGCAAAAAGCATTCCTTTAGGGAAAGGGATGTTCCAATCGTCCTGGGCCTGTGGTTCAAGTAGACAAGCCATGCGGGTAGCCCAATCGGTGAAGACGGGCATTCCTTGGACTTCCACGTCAGGTGCTTGGGCGTATTCAATGCCTTGAGTGGCATAGCGTTGTTGTTTGATGTGGTTGATGGCGTCGATCGAGTGGTCATCCAGGGTGCGATCGGTGATAGCGACCATTTGAGGCACATCATCAATCGCTTCTTGAGTCATGCCTAGAACGGCTCGGGTCAATCGTTTCATGCCATCTACGTCCAGATTCACAGGAAGGGTTTGCCGTTGGGAACGGGCGCTATCCTGAAGTGCTGTAATTCGACGTTGGACGATCGCAGTAGCTTCACTTTCATC
>JAYVVL010000139.1:0-5228 GCA_043787035.1 Synechococcales cyanobacterium | reverse complement strand
AGGGTATGGATATGTAAGGCTGGATATTTAAAAGATTGACTCAGCCTGAATGTTCAGTTTTATAAATCTAAGTGTTCATCCCTTAATTCAGCAACGCCCGATTTCCATCCAGCCCTTAACGAGTCCAGATAGAGCAATTCATCGATCGTCCGAATAAAGTGTCCAATTGTTCTTTCGTTTGTTCCATTGGAGGCATGACGTTACTTTTTGAAACCTGCTGTATGTCAATTTAGGTCGCGATTTATTGCCTGTCGATCGTAGCACAGTGAATAGTGGGCAATCGTGTTTTTGAGTTGGATTCTTTGGAGAGGCGATCGATAATGAACAGTTTTATTAGATAGGAAGGGAATCATTATTTAGTTCATGTGGTAAGCGCATTTTTTTGTCGGGATCAAGTATTTTTGTGTTAATTTCTTGAATTACTTTAATAAACTCCTGAGTATCAAGAAAGTAGTTTGGATAAGCTTGCCTGAGAGATTCAATTGAACTTGTTGAAACAAGGACCACTTGAATTAAATTTCCATCGATTATTTGATTTTCGTAATATGAATACCTTTTGTTAGCTTCATCAAGATTTTTTCTGGCAAAACTTTCAATTGAAACTGTCTTCTGATTTGGATTTAAAATAACAATATAATAGCTACCACCCTTCTCATCACTAGAAATTGAATTTGCAGCAATGCTGAAAGCTTGAAGTCTATCAATAATATTTAACCGACTAGCTTCAGCTATCATTTTCTCATACGTATCCTGTTGCATTAGGTTATCATATCCAGGAACAGGATTACAGCCCTCATAGTGTGCAAAGGCAGAGCCAGTTAACGAAAAGAAATCAAGCCATTCTTTTGGTCCTTCACTCGATTTCAATGCGTGATCAAGAAATGTACCCATTGTTTCTACGGCTGTAGCCCAAGAGTGTTGAAGTCTCGTTCTGATTTGCAACTCAATATGTAAACCGTCATATAAATCAACTTTGTTGTTTTTATATTTATAGATCAGATGGATTCCACGGTATCCCGTATTTTTTGGATATCCAATATAATCTTTTTCACTCACTAACTCATGTTCAAAACGTGATTCCTTATAATTTACTCGTAATTCTTCCACTTGTTTAAGGCTTGAAACAACGGCTCTTAAGCCACCGATATCCTGCATACGAGAAAGCTTCATCCCAGAAAATCTTCGCAGCTTTGAAATAATAGATGGTGCTCTTTTTAATCTTTGTGCAACTAACGCCTTTTTATCTACAATTTTAAGTTTATCTCGAAGTGTTGATTGAAAAGTATTGATTGGATAGGAATGGATGGCTCTCCAATTACTCAATACGTCATTTGACCACTCTTTATCTTGAATAGACAGCTTATCGCTTCTCAGCAATTCACCAGCCGTAGCAATTTGCCTTTTTGAAAATAGAGGGACAATTTTTTCCATTTTTTAGTCCGTTTTTTAACGTATGTGCAAAATTCTATCCCAATAGTCACAGACTTAAGGTTTCATTTCTAGAGATAATTGATTTTCAAGTGCCGTTGAGTCATCGATCGTCCTTATTTACAGACCGATCCCTAAACGATCGCAACCTCACGCTGAACCAAGTCTTATAAGCCGCATAGACCTTCTCCCAAAGCCGATCGATCGGAAAAACCTCACCTACTCGTGTCGATCGCCCTCCTCTCCAGTCCCAGAAAAGGCATCGATCGCCGCACTTAAAATCTCACCCGATCGATCCTCTCCATCGTTAGAATAGATAAAGTCTTCCTCACCACTATTACTATGCTGACCCATCCAGACTTTCAGCTTCTCGAAGAAATCACTCCAGATTCCACCGGAATCATTAACCTCGGGTCAGCCGCGACTGCCCATCGCTATAGAATCCTGGTTAATCCAAATGGGCAAATTCTGCTCGACCCAGTTCCTGATCCCGAAGCCTGGTTTTGGAATAATCCAGAGGCGATCGCAGAGGTCAAGATAGGGATTGCCCAAGCCGCAGCCGGAGAAGTCCAATATTTGGGCAGTTTCGCAGAATATGTTGATATTGACATTGATGACTGAGCGATATTCATCATGCAATTTAAAATTCAATTTACAACGATCGCTTTGGATACCCTCGTAGAGTTAGCCGAATCTGATCCTAAAAAGCATCGTAAAGTTCTGAAGACCTTGGCATTGATGCAAATCAATCTGCGACACCCTGGATTAAAGACTCACAAATACAATGAACTGAGTGGACCCACCCAAGAGGATGTCTTCGAGGCGTATGTCGAAAATAAAACGCCCTCTGCTTTTCGGATTTTTTGGTACTACGGACCTCAAAACGAAACCATTACGATTCTTTCCATTCGACCTCATCCGTAGACAATCCATCGCCCCAAAAACCGCTATCATAAGTACCCTGACGACCCATAAGCGCGATCGCCCCGAGTCCCCATGACTGCAACTCTTCCCACCCTTTCCAGCCAGTACGAAGCCAAGACCACAGAAACCAAGTGGCAAACTTTCTGGGAAGCAAACGAAGTCTTTAAAGCTAATCCTAGGCAAGAGGGCGACACCTACTCAATCGTCACCCCGCCACCCAACGTCACCGGAAGCCTGCACATGGGGCACGCTTTCAATACGGCACTGATTGACACGATCGTCCGCTATCAGAGAATGCTGGGCAAAAACGTCCTCTGTCTTCCCGGCACCGACCACGCCAGCATCGCCGTCCAAACGATCGTCGAAAAACAGCTCAAAGCAGAAGGCCAAACCCGCGCAGAGTTAGGCCGAGAAAAATTCTTAGCCCGAACCTGGGAATGGAAAAAAGAATCTGGCGGCACGATTACCGATCAATTGCGTCGTCTCGGACTCTCCGCCGACTGGTCTCGCGAACGCTTTACCCTAGACCCCGAACTCTCTGAGTCTGTTCTAAGTGCCTTCATTCAGCTCCATGCAGAAGGCTTAATCTATCGAGGGAATTATTTGGTGAACTGGTGTCCGGCGAGTCAGTCCGCCGTGTCTGACCTTGAGGTAGACAACCGCGAAATCGACGGCAACCTCTGGCATTTTCGCTATCCGCTCACCGAGGGAAATGGCTTCATCGAAGTTGCAACCACCCGCCCTGAGACGATGTTGGGCGATACGGCGGTGGCTGTGAACCCGACCGACGATCGCTACAAAGCCTTGATTGGCAAAACCGTCACGCTGCCCCTGCAAAACCGGGACATTCCCATCATTGCGGATGAATACGTCGATGCAAGTTTCGGCACCGGATGCGTAAAGATCACCCCCGCCCATGACCCGAACGACTTCGAGATGGGCAAACGCCATGACTTGCCCTTCATCAACGTGATGAACAAAGACGGCACCATGAACGAAAATGCAGGCGACTTTGAAGGTCTCGATCGCTTTGATGCTCGAAAAGCCGTCGTTGAAGCCTTAGAAAAATCCGGCAACCTAGTCAAAATTGAACCCTACAAAACCACCCTTCCCTACAGCGAACGCGGCGGCGTCCCGATCGAGCCACTTCTCTCAACGCAGTGGTTTGTCAATACCGCGCCTCTCGCGAAAAAAGCGCTGGCGGACCTCGACGAACACAACTCGCCGGAATACGTACCCGATCGATGGAAAAAGGTCTACCGCGATTGGTTGGTGAATTTAAAAGATTGGTGCATTTCGCGGCAGTTGTGGTGGGGACATCAGATTCCAGCTTGGTATGCTGTGGATGAAACAGGCGGCGTGATCACGGACTCGACGCCGTTCTTTGTGGCAAAAGATGAGGAAGAGGCCGCAAAACTTGCAGAAGCAAAATATGGCAAACCCGTCAAACTTGAACAAGATCCTGACGTCCTCGATACCTGGTTTTCGTCAGGGCTATGGCCGTTTTCGACCCTCGGCTGGGGAACCGATGATCTGACGGACTACGATCGCTACTATCCAACGAGCACGCTGGTGACAGGCTTCGACATCATTTTTTTCTGGGTCGCCCGAATGACTATGATGGGCAAGCATTTCACAGGCGAAATGCCCTTTGAAAAGGTCTACATCCATGGCCTCGTGCGCGATGAAACGGGCGCAAAAATGTCGAAGTCGAAAAATAATGGCGTCGATCCATTGATTTTGATTGACGAATATAGCACCGACGCGCTGAGATACACCCTGATTCGGGAAGTGGCAGGCGCAGGTCAAGACATCAGCCTCCAACTGAATCGAAAAGTCTACAACCAACGGGTCAACGATCGCGCCGCTGGCAAAGAGCCGACTCCCCCCAAGCCCGGTAGCAAAGACGATTCCCTTTCCGAATCGGTTGAAGCCTCCCGCAACTTTACCAACAAACTGTGGAATGCCTCCCGGTTTGTGTTGATGAACCTTGAAGGCCAGACACCCCAGCAGCTCGGCACCCCAGATCCCGCCAAGCTCGAACTGTGCGATCGCTGGATTCTGTCGCGCTATCACCAAGTCACCCAAGCACTCCGCGAAAATCTCGATCAGTTTTCCCTCGGGGAAGCCGCGAAACTACTTTACGAATTTATTTGGGGAGATTTTTGTGACTTATATATTGAATTAGTGAAATACCGCTTGCAAGGAGACGATCCCAACACCAAACTTGTTGCACAGCAAACCCTTGCCCTCGTTCTCGAAGGTACGCTAAAACTTCTGCATCCCTTTATGCCCCACATCACCGAAGAAATTTGGCATACGGTGGTGCAGAAAGACGCGATCGGCACGGTTAGTCTGGCCCTAGAGCACTACCCGACACCAGACTTAAGCCTAATCAACCTCGATCTTGAATCGCAATTTGTGCTGATCATCGGCACCATTCGTACCATTCGCAATCTTCGAGCCGAGGCGGGAATCAAACCGGGTGAAAAAATTGAGGCGATTCTGCAATCGGAGAGCGATCGGGAGCGCACCATTCTGCAAAGCGGACAATGTTACATCCAAAATCTGGCTCGACTGAAAACCCTAATCATCCCCGCTCCGACTGCCGTCAAACCCAGCACTCAGTCCGCCGAGGCAACCCAGACCCTCGAAACCATACGCATTCGCAACCGCAAAGCTTGGAGTGAAAAAACTTGGCTAGAAAAATTAGAGATTCAAGAAGCGATCGAAGCGCTGTTTGACCTGATTTCTGAATATCGCAAGTTTATTCTGGGTGCGGGAACGCTGTTTGGGGCTTGGTTTAGTTTGAGCTTGATTTGGGCCACCTTAGAAAGCGTGCATCGCATTGCCTTCCTGCCGCCTATTTTGGAAGT
>JAYVVL010000138.1:0-5250 GCA_043787035.1 Synechococcales cyanobacterium | reverse complement strand
CAAGGAGCAGGTCTTCAAACTGCCACCGAGCGATCGCCTTGCGTTAGTCAGCGCAATCATTGAATCCCTACAAGATCAGCCAATTTCTAGAGCCGATCGTTCTAGTGCTATCCAACGGATGCGAGGCTTGCTAAAGACAGATCAACCTACACCGACAGATGAGAAAGTGGCAGCGATGTTGGAAGAGCGGCGGGTAGAGAAGTATATTTAGTGAAAGTATTAATCCCCCATAAATTCGATCGCACCATCACCACTTTAATCTAAAAAAGTCCTTCACCATCTCTATCAACCCAAAATCTGTAATCGATCGATCGCGCACTCAATCACCCCATAGACTGCGCCATAGACTTCCTCTAGCCGATCGATCGTCGCACGCGTGTAGTTTCTCGTAAAGACTGCTCCCACAAGCTGCCCAAATTGCCAACTCTCGCCATCGGTCACGATTCCATATACAGGTAATGCCTGATTCCCATTCAACCGCTGCGCTGCAACCATCTCCGCTAAACATTGTCCCCAACCTCGGACAAAATCATTTTGCTTGGCCTCTGCCACTAAGACGAGCGGGAAATCTAATACGTTTTTTCCTAGTTGCGATCGTTTGGCAACAATATAGTCTGGCGTTCCGGTCAACACTGCATCCGCCGAGATGGACTTGTGGCTCCAGAGAGAGTAGCCCTGAATGAAACTCTTACAAGCCTCACGGAGAATAGGATAAATCACTGCCTCACACCGAGATGCTTCAGAGCCGAAAATATCGAAATTCTCTCGATTAAACTCAAATTCTCGAACGAAGTATTCGGGTAATGCTCTGGGCGTAAAGGTGATAAAGTCTTGCTCAATGTAGCTAATTTGATAAGCTTTTTGTACCTCGTCTGCTGATTTGAAGTCAGTAAATGCCATAATTTAATCCTATTACATTGCATAGTCTTCACGTCTATCTTAATGTTTTGTTGGCTCATCTCTATCCACACTCTCAATACAGCAATGGTTAGTTTTCTCAGAGACCTCGATCGCACCTCAAAAAAACACAAGCTTAGAACTGCTGCTAAGGAACGCTTCGGAGGGGCTTGTGTGTATTGCGGATGCGTTCCACCAACGTTAACACTCGATCATGTTGTTGCAAAATCAAAGGGTGGGTTTGATGTTCGATCGAATTTGGTCGCGGCTTGCAAACGCTGTAACAATAGCAAAACTAGCCAAGAACTTTGGAAATGGTGGCAGTCATCGCCTTGGTGGTGTGAAGTTCGCGCACACAGACTATCCTCTGAAGTTTTGATCTGTAAACTCAAACCGATCGAACCTTTGACGCCTTAAATGTTTGCTGACGGGGAGAGATATTGCTCGTACATCTGATTGATCACCCGTTCTCCAACAGGGTTGGGCCGCAAGCGATCGCGACGAATACATTCTTGACGATCGACCATCGTAAAGTCCTGAATCTTAAATTCAGCTTGATACTCTTGGGCAATTGCGATCGCCGTTGCTTCATGAATAGGATTAAGGTTAGTATCCGACCAAATAACCGAATAACCAATGCTAAGATAGTGGCGAGTTAATACATCCCGAACTCGAATCACCTGTCCTTCACGCGTTTCGCAGTCCGCTAATTGCAATCGCAACTCATCTTTAGTTAAATTTGCGGTACGGGGATACTGTTCAATATACGATCGTGCCCAAGTGCTTTTCCCACTGGCAGGAAGACCTTTCGTGAGAATAAGAGTTAGCGTCATATCAGCAGTTTGCGATCCTGTTTGAGTTAAGGCTTTGTGCTGTGTGTTCTAAACTCTAAATTCCTCTTTCCATAGCAACCGTAACAACCGTTCCCTCACCGGGCTGACTCCACACCGCTATCGTTGCGCCTTGAATCTCCACCGACTGCTTCACAATAGCCATTCCCAAACCATTCCCCGGTACAGTGCCCACATTACTTCCGCGCTGAAACGGCTCAAACAATCGATCGAAATCTCCAGGAGGAATCCCGATGCCCTGGTCGGACACTTTAAAGGTTAGGGTCCGATCGTCAAACGTAATGTCTAGTTCAACGATCGGATGCGATGGAGAATATTTCAGGGCGTTGCTTAGGAGATTCATCAAGATTTGACGGAGCAGCATTTCGTCTAGATAAGCCATCACCTCAGGCACGTCCGGCTGCACCGATAATCTGATGCCCGTTTCAGTAGTCCTGTCTTCGCTATCACAAACACTCCCGCCTACTATTCCATGGATCAAACCCTGGCAGAACGATCGGACTTCTACAGGACTCGGTTCACACTTCAGTTTTTTTGCATCAGCTCGTTCGATGAGTAAAATATCACTCAACAGATTATTCATCTTCACCGCTGTCTCGTGAAGGCGTTGAGTCTGCTCAAGGCGCGGATCGTCAGGGCTGCCCTCCACAAATGACACCCCAGAGGACAGTTCTGATGCCAATACAGACGGCAGTGTAAAAGGCAGGGCAGACGGCGATCGAGTCGATTTCAGCTCGTTATTTTCCTGAAGCGCCTGAAAAAGCTGGCTGTGGGTAATAGAAACTTCCAGCGGCGACATCAGTTGTTGCAGCAGTTCCATCTCAAAGTTTGACCAGGGATGGTGGGCCGAGCAGTCGTGGGCAATAAGCCAGCCCCACACGGATTCACGCTGCAACACCGGAATGACCAGCATCGATCGCACTCCCATCTGCTGGAGATAAAGTGCGCCCCGCGATTGCCACTCAGGATAGTCTAGCCGCTCAATCCCATGAACCATCGATCGTTCATAAAGCTGAATCGGTTCGGGGAACAGGTCCACTTCGGCTAGCTCTTGCCCGAGCAGCGAGGCCACCTCTGAATGAGCTGCTTCACTGATAACCTTTCCTCGCCCTTGTTCTAGGCGCTGGAAGACCAAGACTCGATCGACATCGAGCAATGCCTGAACTTCAGTGGTCGTGGTGCTGAGAATTTCATCAAGCTGGAGCGATCGACGGATTTTTAGGGTCAGGTCAGCTAAGATTTGCGATCGCATGGACTGTTGTTGGAGGGCCGCTTCGGCTTGTTTTCGGTGAGTAATATCCCGCTGAATCGCTACCCAGTAGTTGTAGCGTCCAGTCTGATCAGCCACCGGAAAAATGCTGAGTTCGATCCAAATTTCACTGCCGTTCTTATGGTGGTTGATGATTTCAACCAGGACGGGCTGCCAGGATTTGAGCGCCGATCGGACGTGCTGAAGAGTCTCGCTGTCGGTGTTCGGTCCCTGCAAAATCCGGGGTGTTTTGCCGACAATTTCTTCAGGCTGATAGCCCATCATTCGGGTAAAGGCTTGATTGACGTAGACAATGTGAGGACCGGGAAGTTGCACAGGCTCGGCTTCAGTTATCACCACGGCATCGTTGGCATTTACAACTACAGATTCCAGCAGTCGCAGCCAGCTTTCCTGTTGTTTGCGTTCCGTGACATCTTCGGTCATCGCGACAATGCGATCGACTTTTCCGACGGCGTTGCGCACCGGGACCGCACGGGTCATGAGCCAGCGGATCTGACGATCGGGCGCGAGCAATCGATAGGTCACTTCAGTAGAATTTCCTCTCAGCGGCTGACGACTGGCTTTTAGCACGGCTTGGAGATCGCCGGGATGGATTTCGGCAGTCCAGTCTTGGAACGATCGCCCTTCACACTCTAGACGCGATTGTCCCAATACGGTTTGGCAAGCCGGACTAACGTACACCACCCGTTTGGTCGCTAAATCATAGACCCAAAAAACCTGTTGCAAGTGAGCCGCAAGCTGCCGAAATTGATCGCTGTCTGAGTCCTTGGATTGGAAATGCCGTAGAGTATCGACGGGCTTGACCAGCAGTTGGACCTCCACGATTTGACCCTGGACCCGGACGGGCTGAAGATGCCATTGCAGCGCGATCGGCATTCGGTTTTGCACGTCATAGGTTACCAGAATCTGCGATGCACCGCTCTGCGTGGCCCGATGCCATGCCTGCTGCAACCGATCGCAACCTTCCATCTCGCGCCGATGAAACTGCTCCCAAAGGTTCTTGCCAAGTAGCGTTTCGCCTGCTTGCGTTTCACCGACCCATCCAATTACTCGTGCAAAATTTACAGTCGTAAAAGTGACATCACCCAGATCATTAAGTGTACAAACAGCATCCATGGATTGCTGTAGCCACGCCTGATAACGAGCCGCTTGAAGATGCGACGATGAATCTGAAATGGATGTTAGACGAGCAGCAGTAACAAAAGGGAATTGCATAGATCGGATCATAAACCAGATCAATGGGTGAGTGCTCTGCCATACTAATCAGAAGCATCGGACGATCGTTGCTTTTGACCATAATTGTTAAAGATAGCTAAATTCAAGATAACCAGTATCCAAATGTGATCTGCGCTATCTCACTTCTGCCAATTCAAGGTCATTCAACAAACCTGTAGATTAGCCTACAAGCTTTTTGGCTACCATTTAATCCTAGCGCTGAATTTTAATTTTGCCAAGCCAACAATGAACCACTCTCTAAATGGTCATCTGACAAGACGAGATCGATCGGAGGTGATTTGTAGACAGAATTCAGATAGAGACCCCGGCCTCCAAGATGCCATTGGCGAATAACTCGTGGATCCCACACCCCCACCTTGGAATGAATTTCAAGGTGGACAAGCAACGAAACGGAGCACCTTTCCGGAGTTGAGGTCTTTCCCCTAACCTATTCGCAAAAGCAGCATCCCCTAATGCTGGGGACCTCCAGTCATCTTCTTATTCCTAGAAATCAGAAGTCAGGCGACTCATCATCAGCGGCTTCAACAGCTTCAACGTCCCCAGCTTTCATTTCGACAGCTCCTACTTCAAGCAGCTCCTCGCCCTCATCGAGTTCACCCGATTCACCGGAAATTGGCACGACGGCAACGGCGCTAATTCCATCGGATTCGTCGAGACGTTGGAGCCGGACGCCTGTAGCAGGGCGAGACTGGGCCGAAATCGCATTGATCAAGGTGCGGATGATAATGCCGCGCTGAGTGACGACCATGAGTTCTTGGCCTTCGTTCACCATGGTCAGCGCCGCCAACGTATCGCCCTTCTTGCGGAATTTGGTGGCGATGATGCCCATGCCGCCCCGATTTTGTAGACGGAACTGGCCGACGGGGACGCGCTTTCCCATGCCGCCCGTGGTGACGATCAGCATCCATGGGCCTTGGTTCTTGTCGTCGGTGAGTTCTTCGCCGTCGGGTTCATCCGCCGACTCCAGCATGGCCGCTTGCTCCGCCAAAATCTGGC
>JAYVVL010000137.1:0-1752 GCA_043787035.1 Synechococcales cyanobacterium | reverse complement strand
TAGGGTAATCTCAGTCATGAGGGATTTTTGGGTTGTGTAGTTACTCCTATGAATCCCTCTCCTAAAGACTTTCAACCCTTTTGTCTTGTACTAAGAAATCCGAGTAACTCCCTCTATACACCCCCTTCACTGTCTTTTATATATCGAATTGTAACAATGACATCCCCGGTGCCATCCTTATTTTCTTGTCGATACACCGTTTGAAGTTGCTGTGGCAAATAGTTCCGGATTGTTGACCGCTTCTCACCCTCAATCGAAATTGCCCGCTGGTCCGTAATCAGATAAACCGTCTGGAGCGCCATCAGTCTTGTCCAAATCGGTGATAACAGCATACAGACACCCATCCAAATAAACGGCACGTAAAATAATATGGGTAGAACATCAAACGGTGTGAGACCCTGTTTTGAAAGACTCCCAAATCCTATAGCACTCCAAGACAGGAAGAGGAAATGAGCAGTTAATGGAATCCCAATTAAAAAACCCATAGTTGACTGAAATGTAAAGAATCTGGGAATGGGTTGACCAATCCACTGAATGACTTCGTGGGGTTTAAGTTCTCGATCGACGATTTCACGAAGCCGAGGTGAAATTTGGAGTTTATTGCTCATGAGTTGTTTTTGGGTTGTTTTCCCTAATCCCGATAACTTCTATCTTCTTCTATTCTGAATTGATAAATGGGTCAACTTTGGCTCACGATCAGCGTAGAATAAAAACTGTCCTGAGCAAACTCCTCGTCAGCTGCGGAAATATACGATCGCCCAGTCAATTCAACAACGACCTATCGCTAGAAAATGAAACTCGATCGTATTCTTATACTCAAGGGCTTTTGGGCTTGAGGTACAATAGGATAATCTTTTATTAATAGTCCTAATGCAAACCATAACGCTACAGGATGCCCAGCGCCGTCTGCCCGAGCTAATTGCTGCTGCGGTGAGCGGTGAAGAGGTCACGATTGCAAGCAATGATGGAACGATCGTGGCCTTAATGCTGCTCAAGCCAATGTCACCGAAGCCTACCTTTGGGAGTGCGAAAGGATTGATTAAAATCTTGGATGGATTTGATGATCCGATCGAGGGATTCGAGGACTATGAACCGTGAGAATTCTTCTAGATACTCATGCTTTTGTCTACTTCACTTCAGGCGGTGAGGAATTAAGTTCAGTTGCTAGAGCGGCGATCGAGAATCCAACTCATCAAAGATTTCTTAGTATTGCGAGTCTTTGGGAAATTGCGATTAAGGTCAGTATTCAAAAGCTTGAGGTGGGGATGACGATGAGTGAACTCGTGACTCGGGAAGTTCGGGGAAATTCGATCGAGGTTCTTCATATTGAACCGCAACATTTGGATTATCTCTCAAGTCTTCCGTTTCATCATAAAGATCCATTTGACCGATTGATAATTGCCTAGAGTTTTTCTGAAGATATTCCGCTTATAACGAAGGATTCGGCGTTTGGGGCTTATGGTATTAAGACAATTTGGTGATTTTGGCTGGGCGATCGAAGTCACTTGTGCTTTCGCGGACGATCGCGTAGAGGGCTTTAGGGATGGGCATTACGTTGAGCGGCCATAGTTGCGTTGATATAACTGAAGATGTCGTCGAGTTCGCCGATCACTTCGAGTTCGAGGGTTTCGCATTGGGTGAGGAGATCTGATTTTTGGCGTTGCATAATTAAGGTATGAGTCATGAGGATTAGCCGATGAAATGCCCTGAGTGTAATAGTGCAAACATCCGTAGAAACGGCATCAAGCGAGG
>JAYVVL010000136.1:0-5254 GCA_043787035.1 Synechococcales cyanobacterium | reverse complement strand
AGACACTCACGATTGGATTGTCTATGACTTTCAGCATCGCGATGTCAGTCATGTCTACAATTGTGCGAGTGATCAGCTCCTCCAAGTCTTTACGCCCCATCAAATCAACCATAAAATTTTTTGTTCTGGCTTTTATGCTGCCAAACGGGGAACCTTTAGTCAAACACAGCTTGATGACTGCCTCCGTCTGCTTCAAGCGGGCGAACATGATTTGCTCTATTGCATGGCCCCCGATCAGACTGTTCTGAACTATTGGGTGATGCGATCGAACTTGGCCGTTTACAACTATGTCTTGGAATTGCCGGGTTCGGAAGTGACAGGCTGTTGTGTGACGTCAGATCACTTTGAAGTGAAGGGATCTCAGATTTCCGATCGCGGCAATCCTTTGACCTACTTACACTACATTGGTTTGTCTTCCAGTTTATTCAAACAACTCTGTTCAGGTGAAAATCTTGATTTCCCCTATCGCGATGTGTTTTTACATTATCGCTATTTGCATGAGCCATCTGAACGTCCGCCACTGATAGGTAAACCGCGTCCCTACAATACCCGATCGTTCACCGATCGGATTCTAACTAAGCTGTGCCTGCCTCGATAATTTCCTGCAATAATGCCTGCAATAATCCAATTTTTTCAGCCCTAACCCTAAATCTTGAGAGTTTCATCATGAGTCGTGGAATTTACATCACCGCAAACGATCGAGTTGCGGACCATGCGATCGCACTGCTCAACAGCATTCGTGCTTACGATACCGAAACGCCCGTTGTGCTCATTCCCTATGATGACAACTATCATGAAGTTTTAAGCATTCTTAATACTCGATTTGGGGTCACGATTTATCCGGATCTAGAATTTATCGATCGTCTTTCAAAACGCCTTCACAGTACATTTGGTGAAAAGTTCTTCGCTCGTCCTAATCAGTTTAGGAAGCAAGCCTGCTGGTTTGGTGAATTTGATGAGTTCTTATACATCGACACCGACATTGTAGTCTTTGAAAAAATTATCGACAATCTCAATCACTTTGACAAGTATGACTTTCTAGCCTGCGACTATCAGCATCGCGGGGGCATCCAAAACGTCTTCTCGAAGGCGATCGTCTCAAAAGGGGTCTTCAGTGCGGGGGAAATGAAAGACATCTTTAATGGCGGCTGGTGGGCCTCTAAAAAAGGATTGATTACTGAACAGGAAATCTACAGTGCGTTTGCTGAATGTGCGGCCCATCCAGAGTATTTTGACTTCTCGCAGAAAACATCTGATCAACCGATTATTAATTACATGGTTCTCAAGCGTATTGCGAAGCGGTTTAATTTAGTGGACTTAGACGATCGAGTACCGGGAAGCTGGGCTGGCAGTACGCACTTTGTTCGTGAAGGAAATCGACTAGTCGATCCCGCATCCAATCGATCGCTACAGTATTTACACTGGGCTGGAATTCGCATTGAACCGGGCTGTTCCTATTGGGATATTTGGGCGCACTACCGTTATTTAGGCGAGAAAATGCCGTACTTTGCACCTCCTGAAGCGAAGACAAAACCCAGTAAGATCAGGCAGTTGGCGGGAATGGTGAAGCGATAATAGATCCGTAAATTCCATGTAATATTTCGGATGTCGATGGTCAATCCTCCTATGTAGGCTAGAAATTAAATCCATCATAGGAAGTCTCATGGGAATTAGTGTTGTTACTGGTGCTGCGGGTTTTATAGGTTCACATTTGACTGAAGCGTTGTTATTAAGAGGTGACCGGGTTGTAGGAATCGATCACTTTAATGATTATTACAGCCCCGAACTCAAGCGCCAAAACATCGCCAGTTTTATAAACCATCCTAATTTCCAATTGATTGAAGGCGATATTCAGTTTCTTGACTGGAATCTACTGCTGCAAGATGTTGATGTGGTCTACCACCAAGCCGCGCAAGCGGGCGTGCGGGCAAGCTGGGGCAGTAGCTTCCGGTCCTATACCGAGCGAAATATCAGCGCCACCCAAGTCATGCTAGAGGCCGCAAAAGACGCGAAAAACTTAAAGCGTTTTGTCTATGCCTCAACGTCGTCCATCTACGGCAATGCCGAAACCCTTCCTACCTCTGAACTCGTTCCGCCTCAGCCCGTCTCACCTTACGGCATTACCAAACTTGCGGCAGAACGCCTCTGTGGATTGTATTACGACAACTTCGGCATGCCATTCTGTGCGCTGCGGTACTTCACGGTGTATGGCCCTCGCCAGCGTCCGGACATGGGTTTTCATAAGTTTTTTAAGGCGGCGATCGAGGGCAAAGCGATTGATGTTTTTGGCGATGGTCAGCAGACGCGGGACTTTACCTTTGTGAGTGATGCCGTGGCGGCAAATCTGGCGGCAGGTGCGACCGATGCAGCGACCGGAAAGATCTTCAACATTGGCGGCGGAAGTCGGGTGGTGCTGTCGGATGTGTTGGACATGATGGAAGTAGTGATGGGAAAACCGATTGCCCGAAACCACATTGATCAAGCACGGGGCGATGCACGTCATACGGCGGCTGATGTTACTAAAGCTCGGACGTTGTTAGGGTTTGAGACACAAGTGTCTCTGGAGACTGGCTTAACTCGCGAGTGGGAGTGGATTCAGACCTTGTATGCAAAGGTTCCGGCGATCGTTTAAATCATCGTATGAATCAGTAACCTCATAAACCAGTGCTATTACTATGCAACCTTCCAAAATTGTTCAACGCATCTTCCGAAAAATGCAGTGGATTAAAACTCATCACTGGCCGATTTTTCGCAGTCGTGTGCAGTTTTGTGGGTTGCTTTTTTTTGGAAGTCAATCTATTTCACTTAGCCCCAAATCAACCTTAATCATTTCACCGCACCAAGATGATGAAACGTTAGGTTGTGGGGGGTTGATTGCGCTGAAACGAGCACAAAATATCGCTGTGAATGTCCTATTCATCACCGATGGCAGTGCATCGCACCGTTGGCATCCCGACTTCAAAAATGGAGAAATTGCGCCTGTTCGTCACCAAGAAGCGATCGAGGCACTGCAAATTTTAGGGGTTGAAAACTCTTCCATTCATTTTCTGGATCAACCGGATGGGCAACTCAAATGGGTTTCGGAATCTGTACGAGAATCGATCGTCATGCAGCTTACGACTCATATTTTAGCGGTGCAACCCGGTGAGATTTATGTGACGCACCATCACGATCGCAGTAATGACCATGAGGTAGCCTATGATTTGATTAAAATGGCGATTCAACGATCGGGATTGATGGTTGATTTGTTGGAATATCCGATTTGGATTTTGTGGAAGCCGTTGCTTTTTAGAGACTTAAGTCCTCGGGAACTTTTAGGTGCAAAACGGTTATCCATTGGAACAGTGATGCCCCAAAAACGTAAAGCACTTAAAGCTTACCGATCGCAATATGCACCGATTGGAGAAACGACCAGTACGGTATTACCGAAGGGTTTTTTATGGCGGTTTTTCTTGCCCTATGAGATCTTTTTTCAGAGCCGAGAATAGGGTTTTAGAGTTAGATTTGGCGCGCAACTTCAACGAGTCGGCTGACTCGGTTGGGATCTATGGCACTATTTCGGTTGCCGTTGCGTTTGAGGGCGCTAGACACAATTACACCGTCTGCAATGTCTAGATACGATCGGACGTTTTCCCAGTGAGTCCCACTGCCGATGAAAACTGGAGTTCCTAGAGCAGCGGCTTTGGCGATGATGACCTCTTTGAGATCGGGCGCATCTCCGGTGGCGAGTCCTGAGACGATGATGGCATCCGCAAGACCGCGTTCGATCGTGTCTTGGACGGCGATGGTGAGATTGGAAGTGCTGAGAGGCTGCGCGTGCTTGACAAGAACATCTGCGAAGATTTTTATGTCGCTCCCGAGTTCACGACGATAGCGCATCAGCTCGTGGGCGCGGCCTTCGATAATGCCTTGGTCAGTAACCATTGCGCCGCTCCAGACGTTGACGCGGATGAACTGTGCGCCTGTGCAACTCGCGATGGCGATGGCGCTGCGGGCGTCGTTGCGCAGGACATTAATGCCAATAGGCAGGGTGACGAGGTTTTGAATCCGGCCCACGGCGATGGTCATGGCGCTAACGACAGCGGGATCGACTTGATCTTTAGGGAAAGGAGCGTCGAAGAAATTTTCGACCATAATACCGTCTACGCCTCCGGAGGCAAGGGCCGTGGCTTCTTGTTCAGCACGATCGAGTACGGCCTTTAGATTGCCGCCCCAGCGGGGGGACGTCGGCAAGGGTTGAAGATGCACAACCCCAATGATGGGTGTTGCAGTTTTAAAGATCTGTTTTAGGTCCACGGGATCCGATCCAAAGTAAGCAGCGTTCTGAAGCAATGCCTATCTTACCGAAAAAGGCAGCCTTACCGAAAAAAGCAGCCTTACCGAAAATCCCCCCACTCTTTAGAATTGGGTCAACGTAGAATAGATCAACATTCATTATTGACATGCGCGCTGTTCGCAAGGGTTTTATGCTGCTTCATCTCTCCACTTGGTCAGAAGTCGAGTCCTATTTAAAAACGTCTCGTGGAATTATTATGCCGATCGGCTCCACAGAGCAGCATGGTCCCAATGGACTGATTGGCACCGATGCCATTTGTGCTGAGGCGATCGCGAAGGCGGTGGGTGAAAAAACGGGCGCGATCGTGGGTCCGACGATCAATGTGGGAATGGCACTGCACCATACGGCATTCCCAGGAAGTATGAGTTTGAAGCCAAGCACGATGATTTTGGTGATTCGGGACTATGTGACGACGCTCGCGAAGGCAGGGTTTCGCAAGTTTTTCTTTGTGAATGGGCACGGCGGAAATATCGCGGTGATGAAGGCAGCTTTCTCAGAATGCTATGAGCATTTGGCCGATCTGGGCCTGGAAGATGCGGACCAAGTGCAGTGTGTGGTGAGCAACTGGTTCATGGGGGGCGGGGTGTATCGGCTGGCTAAAGAACTGTATGGCGATGCAGAAGGCTCTCATGCAACGCCGAGTGAAGTGGCGTTGACGCAGTTTATTTATCCTGAGTCGATTAAAAAAGTAGAGTTTGATCCGATCGCGCCCAAGGGCCACAAAATCTATAGTGCCGTTGATTTTCGGCGTCGATTTCCCGATGGCCGAATGGGATCGAACCCGGCCCTAGCGACTCCGGAACATGGCCAACAGTTTTATACCCTCTCGGTGGAGGAGACGGCCCAATCGTATTTAGAGTTCATTCAGGCCAATTAAAGGTTTGCTAGACCTAGGCGACTGCCGTGCTGAAAGACTAA
>JAYVVL010000135.1:0-14332 GCA_043787035.1 Synechococcales cyanobacterium | reverse complement strand
ACCGATCGGTAAAACAATCCTAGCTTTGCCGACCCCAATCCCCTGCGCCCTCTAAAATCAAGCCAAGGGGAAATTATGGATCTTATCAAATACTCCATTTCTAATCCCAATCGCCCAAGGGTTCTGCGGCTTTCGGGACTCGGGGTCGGGCGTTGGGGTATTGGGTTTTTCCAGGTTTGGCCTTAGGCTTTGCATCGGGTGTTGCATCGGCTTTATTTCCTGGCAAGACCTTAAGCTGCGTCGGCTGCACGGTGCGATCGCCGCCTCTTCTTTTTGAGACGCCTTCCTCACTCGTGTCTTCTGCAATCACTTCATACAGTTTTGCAACTTTCCCCGGCACCGATCCCTTACGCAAAACTCGTCCCAATCGTTGAATATGCTCCCGCGTCGAACCCGTTCCGGATAAAACAATGGCGACACTCGCTTCCGGAACATCCACGCCTTCATTCAATACTCTAGAAGCAACTAATGTCCCATACTCACCCGATCGAAACTTGGTCAAAATCTCATGGCGTTCTTTCACCGGAGTTTGGTGTGTAATAGCGGGAATCAGTAAGTCCTGGGACACCCGATACACCGTTGCATTGTCATCGGTAAAAATCAACGTCCGATCGCCTGCATGTTGGCTCAACAATTCCGCCAAAACCCGCAGCTTTCCCTCAGTCCCAAAGGCGATTCCCCGAGCTTCCCGGTGCGCTAACATTGCACGCCGCCCTGAGGTCGATCGCGCACTCGCCCCCACAAATCGCTGCCAGCCTTGAAGGGCTCCGAGGAAGATCTTGGCGCTTTGCAAGAATTCATTTCGCGTTTTAATTAGTTCATCATAGCGATCGCGTTCATGACTTGAAAGCGTTACTCGAATTTGTAATAGTTCGTATTCTGCTAGCGTATTTCCTGCTAGCTCCTCTGCTGTTTTACGATAGACTTCTGGACCGATTAACGTATTGAGATCTTCATGTTTGCCATCACTGCGTTCTGGCGTTGCCGAAAGCCCGAGTCGAAACGGCGCAATAGAAAACTCTGCAATGACCCGATTAAAATCCGTTGGCAAATGGTGACATTCATCAAACACCAACAGCGCATACTGATTGCCTAGGCTTTCTGCATGAATCGCGGCGCTGTCATAGGTCGAAACTAGAATTCGGCTTCGATCGCGCGATCCCCCACCCAACAGCCCAATTTCCGCTTCAGGAAACGCCGCCAACAACGTGGTATACCATTGATGCATCAAGTCCAATGTGGGCACCAAAATCAACGTACTTCGTCCCGTCACCTGCATGGCCATTTGCGCTAAATAGGTTTTTCCCGCAGCCGTCGGCAAAACCACTAACCCGGCTTTATTGGTATCCTGCCATGCCGCTAAGGCTTCGCTTTGATGGAGATAGGGGATGCGATCGTCCGATGCCGCGAGTTCAAACTCTTGATAGTTCCGCGCCTTGTCATCAATGGGCGTACCCTCGTGGCCTAAGGCCCGAATCAGTTCAGCATAGCGCCATGCCGGGATCCGAAACTTCTCAATTCGATCGTCCCACGTCGCAAATTCGACCCACGCTTTCCCCTTGGGGGGCGGATGCAAAATCAGGGTGCCGCGATCGTAGGTTAAAGTAGAGGTGCGCGCCATATTTCTCGTCTTATGAGAATCCATTGGCATTATACTGACTCGCTACCGTACTTTCCTATGCCCCGTCGCATTCGATATCAAGCGCTTCTCTGTCATGTTATGGCCTTGTTGTGGTTACCGTTGTCAGGATTACTCGGTTACAGCTTAGTTCACTGGCGTGTAACTCAGATAATGTTCATTGGAAGTTTGTCTTTTTTCTTTGATCTCGATCATTCTGCAAATTTTGCTGCGGTGATCTGGATTGTGATGGTCGTTTTGATTTCGCTAGTGACAACTCTTTGGGTTCCTCTTGCGATCGCACTCTCCGGAGAAAACTCCGATCGCTTAGTTCGTCAAAGCGCCATCCACGCATTTAATGCACTCGTCACTAATACGATTGTTGTCACTATTGCAACAGGCGTTGTAACGCAGCTCGATCGAGTTACAGAAGACGGGGAAACGCTGCCTTGGATGGCTTGGAGTTTGGTGTTTCTTGTGATGAGCATTGCGTTTTTGCAGGTAGTTTTTGCGAGTTTGGCCGGACGACGATCGCTCCAAGGCAAAAGCTTTCGCTACCCGTTTTCTTTACCAGTTTTGCGTTAGAAAACCCAGCTCAACCTTACAACTGAAAAAATAACCGTAACCAAAGTCAATACTCAAGGGCACGTTATGGTAGGTTCACCGATATCTCTCACGTAAACGTCCATAGTCACTCCGTTTAAAGCCCATAAATTGACCTTAAACTCGATCGGCAAGCATCAGCCGTTCTGCTTCAAGATCGATTTCGATTTGTTTACCGTCGAAGGAAATTTGGAAGTTTTCAGTTGGCTCGGCTGATTGACTTATCGATCGGTGCCCCAAACAAAAGGAACACCGATCGACATCCTTAGCCCAAGCCGATATCCGTCACCGCACCCAAGTGACTCGATGACACCAACTTCGCATACTTTGCCAACACGCCGCGCGTATATCGAGGTGCAGGCACTTGCCAAGTCGATCGACGCTTCACTAACTCAGCATCCGGCACATTGATCTGGAGGAGCCGCGCCGGGGCATCAATGGTAATCGAATCCCCCTCATGGACCAGCGCAATATTCCCCCCAACAAACGCCTCCGGTGCAACGTGACCCACCACCATGCCGTAGGTCCCGCCCGAAAAACGCCCGTCCGTAATCAATCCCACCGTATCCCCAAGTCCAGCGCCGATGATCGCTGCTGTAGGTGCTAGCATTTCACGCATTCCCGGTCCACCCTTCGGACCTTCATACCGAATGACGAGCACATCTCCGGCATTGATTTGATTCGCTAAGATTGACTTCAAGCATTCCTCTTCCGATTCAAACACTCGCGCAGGTCCCGTAATTACCGGATTTTTAACGCCTGTAATTTTTGCAACCGAGCCATTCTCTGCCAGGTTTCCCTTCAGAATCGCCAAGTGTCCCTGCGCATACATCGGATTGTCCCACGCGCGAATCACCGGATGTCCTGCGATCGGTTCGTGAGGTGTTTCAACGTCTGGGATATTTGCCAATCGTTCTGCAATTGTCTCTCCTGTAATCGTCATGCAATCACCATGGATCAATCCATGACTCAGTAGCATTTTCATTACCTGCGGAATGCCGCCTGCTTGATGCAAGTCTGTCGCCACATAACGACCGCTAGGCTTGAGATCGCACAGGACCGGAACCTTCGCACGAATGGTTTCAAAGTCATCTAGTGCAAGGGGAATTCCTGCCGTATGGGCGATCGCCAAAAAGTGCAGTGTCGCATTGGTCGATCCGCCCACCGCCATGATCACCGCGATCGCATTTTCGATGGACTTGCGTGTAATGATGTCACTGGGCAAGATTTGTTTGCGCACCGCTTCGACCAAAACGCGAGCCGATTCTTCTGCGCTCACGGCTTTCTCTTCATCTTCAGCCGCCATCGTAGACGAATATGCCAAGCTCATGCCCATTGCTTCAAAGGACGACGACATCGTATTTGCCGTAAACATTCCCCCGCAAGAACCCGCCCCAGGGCAAGCGTTTCGCTCAATGTTCGTCAGCGTGTCTTCATCAATTTTCCCCGCGCTAAACTGTCCAACGGCTTCAAAGGAACTGACGACGGTGAGGTCTTGGCCATCGTACTTTCCGGGCTTAATGGTGCCGCCGTAGACGAAGATTGCCGGGACATTCATCCGAGCCATGGCGATCATCGCTCCAGGCATGTTTTTGTCGCAGCCCCCGATCGCCAATACGCCATCCATGCTTTGTCCCGTCACCGCCGTTTCAATCGAATCTGCGATCACTTCGCGCGACACTAAAGAATATTTCATCCCCTCAGTGCCCATGGAAATACCATCGCTAATGGTGATGGTGCCAAACATTTGGGGCATTCCGCCGCCTGTGCGAGTGGCCGCTTCAGCGCGAATGGCGAGACTATTAATCCCCATGTTGCAGGGGGTAATGGTGCTGTAGCCGTTAGCAATCCCGATAATGGGTTTAGTAAAATCTGCATCCGTGAATCCAACCGCTCGGAGCATAGCGCGATTCGGCGATCGAGCGGCTCCTTGGGTGACGACTTGGCTCTTACGATTTTCTACCATGGTGCTGTAAGGAGTGAGTTTGGACGGGTTTTGTGGACTCCTATTGTAAATGTAGACGGGGACGCTGAGGGATTTGGCGAGTCAAATTTAAGGAATAGCCAACTCGCTAGACTCAAGTGCTACTAGGCAGGTTCAGCCGCTAGCGATATCATTGAGAACAACAATCGTTTTTGGTGAGTCAGTCGATCCTATGAGGAATGTACAAGAAATTAAACGCGCAGTGAGTCAGCTCTCTTCAGCAGACCTCACTGATTTTCGAGTATGGTTTGCAGAATTTGATGCCGAAGTCTGGGATCGTCAGTTTGAAGAGGATGTTGCCGCAGGTCGGCTGAACAGTTTGGCTGAACGAGCACTGCAACATCTCAGCGCAGGACGTTGCAGCGATCTATAGAACCATCGTGCAACGCCTGATTTTTGGTTCTGTTATCGACAGCTACCGATCGAAATTCAAGATTTAGCCGATCGATGTTGCTTATTACTGAAGCAGGACTCTCAGCATCCTTCACTCCATTTCAAGAAAGTAACTCCATTTTGGTCTGTCCGAATCGGAATTCATTATCGCGCACTTGCAATAGAAAGCGAAAACGAGATGGCGTGGTTTTGGATTGTGTCTTGTGCTGAGTACGATCGGCTGTTGCGGTGGTAGAGTAACCTTTGGGGAATTGGGTTGCATTATAATTTTTCAGGAAGTACAATTCCGTTTCAACTGATCACTTCATTAAAACCACTATTATGATCGCCATTCCTACGCAGTTAGCAATAACTGTCCTAACTCAACTTGCACAAGATCCTCAAATGATTGGAAGATTGCTTGAAGAGTTAGGTTCTATGCCTAATATTCCAACCACAACAATAGGAGGAAAAACGTTTTGGAGCGATATTGTTGATGTTCAAGGCTGGAAACTCCAGAGAAATCGAGTGTTTGGCAACTGTCGGATTCTTGATCCTAGCAATGTCAGACGAGCTTGGGGCAGTGAGTCTGCGATGCTGAAGGCGTTTGAAGTTTTAGCGTAGATGCATTGTACGCTCATCCGATCGGATGATTTTGATCGGGTGAAATGTCAGCATAGAAAAGCTCTTTAACTCATTACAAGGCTGTCGATTATTTATAGTATAAGTTCTACAGATCCGATCGATCACCTAAATCAATTCGGTAGAAACTCAACGCTGAGGATTTCTTCGATCGTATACTCACAAACTTCAGGGAAAATAACGATCGCCACTCCAGTCTCCGCCTCAGCTTGTAACCGAGCGTCCTGATAGCATTCATCTATAGAATCTTCTAAAAACGATCGTAAACTTGGACTCGCTTTTAACAATTTCCGGATTCGGGTACGCTGTTCAACTAACGTACCGCGCCAGCTTCTAGATCGCATTCCTTGTTGAAACTGCCACTTGAGCAAATGCATGAGAAGCACTGTCAATCGACTTTCTAAAGTATGACGATCGCTCCGTCCCAAGCTCTCCACCTCATCTAATAAATTCTCTAAATCCAGCGCATCGAAATTTCTCGATCGCAATGCCTCGGCCATACGCTGTGTCCATAGGTAGAAATCTTCCTCGTACAAATCAGGGCGATCGGGAGATAGTTTGGTCAGGACGCTTTGTTTAAGCACGATCGACTTCTCCAATGGCAATAGTTAGGTTTCCATGATAGCACTGACTTTGGTAAGCAGCCCCAATGGACGATCGCCTGAAAAAACGACCGCAGCTCCGATCGTGTTCCTTAAACAAGAGTTTGCATGAGCAATTGATCGGTGAAGGTATCTCACCTCAGATTTGCTTAAAGACTAGCATCGCGTCTAGACTCTTACTCAATCGCCTAAGTTCGATAGCGAAAACTTAGACGGCGGTTCCTTCACGCGCGCGATCGTGTTGAGCTTTTCCATGAATTCAAGACCCAACTGAACAAACGCCTTTCCACCCGCACAGCCTGGATTCGTCAATACCACAGGCTGATAAGTATCAACTGCCTTAGAAATATTGACATCCATCGGGATTTTGATCTTGAATAACTTCGCTTCGCTAAAATCATCATTGAGTCGCTTCATCACTTGGTTATAATAGCGTCCCGTTAGAAAATTGCCCGATAGCGAAAAGACAATGCCCAGCATTTGAGTGCTTATATTAGGATTGTCCTTATGGGTTTCTAATAGACGCGCAATGCGTCGTTCGAGAAGCTGAATCCCAATGAGCGACAATGGTTCCGGACGCGCAGGAATCAAGTAGAAGTTACTAGCTAGCAACGCACTCCGCGTCACCAAATTATAACCGGGCGCACAGTCCAAAATAATAACATCATAATCCTGGGCGATCGGCAGCAGGATATCCCGCATCAAATTCACTTCAAACTCGTTCCACACCTTTTCAAACTCATCAGTACGACCTTGTTGGACGGACCTGCGATGCAGCAGTTCAGAAACGAGATACTCGTCGTACAGATCAATATCGCCGGGGAGTAGGCTGAGATTTGGGACATTGCAGACGTAGCCTTTGATGCACTCGCGGGTGAGGTCGGGCAGTTTTTTGTTGCTGCGAACTGCTTCATGGATCAGGTTGCGCAGCGTGCGTTTATTGCTGCGGAGGGATGCAAATTCGCCCGGTGGCATCAGGCTGAGGGTCGCGCTGATTTGGGTATCGAGATCTACGATCAGGACGCGCTTGTTCTGATACTTTGCAAGGCAAGTCGCCAAGTTGACGGTTAGCGTGGTTTTCCCAACGCCGCCTTTCATATTGGTTGTCGCAATGATGTGTGCCATGCTAGCCCGCTCTCCCAAAATCAAATCCAAGCTTTTTGAGATAAGATCTCGGAGTCAATATACATTAACCCAGACCGATCGCATCCAGATTCTTTACGTATTCTCCCCTCGCAACCCCCTCCCGCATGACCCCATCCCCCTTCAGCAGCGAAAAACTCCTCTTCACCCCGGCCACCCCCGACCCGAACGCGATCGATCTAGTCTTTGCCTTCCCCAACGACTACAACGTCGGCATCACCAGCCTTGGCTATCAAGTCGTGTGGGCGACCTTTGCGGTGCGATCGGATGTGTCGGTCTCTCGGTTGTTTATGGATGTGAGCGACCCGCTGCCGAGCCAGCCGGAGCTTTTGGGTTTCTCGGTCTCGTGGGAATTGGACTATGTGAATATTTTGGGGATGCTGGAGAAGCTGGCGATTCCGATTTGGGCACGCGATCGCAAAAAATCTCACCCAATTTTGTTCGGGGGCGGTCCGGTGTTGACGGCTAATCCTGAACCCTTTGCCGAATTTTTTGATGTGATCTTGCTCGGCGACGGTGAGATTTTGCTCGGAGCCTTCATCGATGCCTATCAGGAGGTTCGGGGGGCCGATCGTCTGGCCCAGTTGCGTCACCTCGCGCGCGTCCCCGGCATCTACGTCCCCAGCCTTTACCAGGTCGAATACACCGCCCCCGATGGTCCGATCGCAGCCATTACCCCAGTTGAATCTAGTATCCCGGCCCGGATTGAAAAGCAAACCTACCGAGGCAATCAGCTTTCTATGTCTACGGTCGTTACGGAAAAATCAGTGTGGGAGAATATTTTCATGGTGGAAGTGGTCCGAAGCTGCCCTGAAATGTGTCGGTTTTGTATGGCGAGCTATCTGACCTTGCCCTTCCGCACCGCCGACTTAGAAACCTCGCTGATTCCGGCAATAGAAACGGGTCTAAAAGTCACCGATCGTCTAGGCTTACTTGGCGCATCTGTCACACAACACCCCGAGTTTGACGCGCTTCTCGACTACATCAACCGCCCTGAATACGACGACGTTCGCGTCACCGTTGCCTCGGTCCGTACCAATACCATCACGGAAAAATTTGCCCAAACCCTAGTGAATCACGCGACCAAATCTGTGACGATCGCCGTTGAAAGTGGCAGCGATCGGCTTCGGCAAGTGATCAATAAAAAACTCGAAAACACTGAAATCACAGATGCGGCTATTCGAGCCAAATCCAGCGGATTATCAGGATTAAAACTCTATGGCATGGTCGGTCTTCCGACGGAAGAAATGGAAGATGTTGAGATGACTGTTGCCATGCTAAAACAGTTG
The DNA here is from genome assembly GCA_043787035.1 of Synechococcales cyanobacterium. Taxonomy (GTDB): domain Bacteria; phylum Cyanobacteriota; class Cyanobacteriia; order Leptolyngbyales; family Leptolyngbyaceae; genus JAAFJU01. Next base: position 6,079 of record JAYVVL010000135.1, on the reverse strand, counting down.
AAAAAAGCAGCGCCGGGATTGCGACTCACCTGGGGATGTAGCACCTTTGTTCCGAAAGCTCACACGCCCTTCCAATGGTTTGGCATTAACAAGCAAGGCGAAAAACGACTTCAGTTTTTACAAAAGCAACTCCGCCCCCAAGGTATTGAGTTTCGCCCTGAAAGTTTCAACTGGTCAATTATCCAGACGTTGTTATCACGGGGCGATCGGCGTCTTGCACCATTACTTGAACTGGTACGACACTACGGCGATACCTTAGGTAGCTATCGTCGAGCGTTTAAAGAAATGAAAGGACAACTGCCCAGCCTAGATTTCTACGTCTACGACACCTGGGAACTCGATCGCGTGTTGCCTTGGAGCCATATTCAAGGCCCATTACCCGTCGAGACCTTGAAAAAACATTTGGCCCAATCGATCCCAAGTGACGGGTAAATCCTGAAGGGTCTGAAATAGATCACACCTGCGAGACCATTTTTGTTTAAGATAAGTAACTATCCTTTTAAGCACTGGGTCCAGCAATGGCGCGTCGCTATCACATAACCACCTTTGGCTGCCAAATGAACAAGGCAGACTCTGAGCGCATGGCAGGCGTTCTAGAGACGATGGGGTATGAGTTTGAGGAGGAGCCGGACCGGGCAGATTTGATTGTGTACAACACTTGTACCATTCGAGACAACGCTGAGCAGAAGGTGTATTCGCACCTTGGGAAGCAGGCGATTCGGAAGCGATCAACCCCAGATTTGACCCTCATTGTTGCAGGGTGTCTCGCCCAACAAGAAGGCGAACAGCTCTTGCGTCGGGTGCCAGAACTTGATGTGGTCATGGGTCCACAGTATGCCAACCAGTTGGACAGTCTGCTGGCGCAGGTGATGAACGGGGCGCAGGTGGTCGCGACGGACCCGGTATATATCATGGAAGATATCACCAAGCCGCGTCGGGATAGCACTGTAACGGCTTGGGTCAATGTAATTTATGGCTGCAATGAACGCTGTACTTACTGTGTGGTTCCAGGGGTGCGGGGCGTAGAGCAATCGCGGACGCCAGAGGCTATTAAAGCCGAAATGATCGAGTTAGCAAAACAGGGCTACAAAGAAATCACGCTGCTGGGCCAAAACATTGATGCCTACGGGCGAGATTTGCCGGGGAGTAAGCCCGATGGTCAGCATTTGCATACGCTAACGGATTTGTTGTATTTCGTTCACGACGTAGAGGGGATCGATCGTATTCGGTTTTCAACCAGTCATCCACGTTATTTCACCGAGCGTCTCATTAAAGCTTGCGCAGAGTTGCCGAAAGTGTGTGAGCATTTTCACATTCCGTTCCAGTCTGGCGATAACGATTTACTCAAAGCTATGGCACGGGGCTACACCCATGAGAAGTACCGCCGCATTGTTGACACCATTCGCACTCACATGCCCGACGCGTCCATCAGTGCAGATGCGATCGTGGCTTTCCCCGGCGAGACCGAAGAACAATTCCAGCGAACGCTAGCGTTAGTCGAAGATATTGGATTTGATCTCGTGAATACGGCAGCCTATTCGCCCCGGCCCGGAACCCCGGCTGCACTCTGGGACAATCAACTGAGTGAAGACGTAAAAATCGATCGCCTCCAACGACTAAACCGACTGGTCACGAGCACGGCAATCCATCGATCGCAGCGATATCTAGGTCGCATTGAACAGGTGTTAGTAGAGCAACAAAATACAAAATATCCGAATCAAGTGATCGGGCGAACCCAAGGCAATCGGCTGACTTTTCTAGACGGGGCCATTGAGGAACTGAAGGGCAAGATTGTCCCGGTAAAAATTACGGAAGTGCGGGCTTTTAGTTTGACGGGTGAGCGGGTGTGATGGGGGACGTGATGGAGGGCATGGTCAAGAATATGCGATCGCAATGGGCGTGGAAGTTTTGGTGGACGCTGCCGATTTATCCCTTTGGTCAACGGCGCACGCTGAAGACAACGGTCGTAGAGAATCACGTCTGGACCTTTGAACAACTGCAAGGCGTATTTTATGTGGTGACACCGATTCGGATGACGGTGGTGCGGCTGGCCGCAGGTGGGCTTTTAGTGTATGCGCCGATCGCCCCTACAGTTGAGTGCATCAATTGGATGAATGAGTTGGTGAATGAGTATGGAGACGTGAAGTACATCATCCTGCCGACCGTTTCGGGATTGGAACATAAGGTTTTTGTGGGACCGTTTGCGCGACAGTTTAAAACCGCTATAGTGTACGTGATGCCGCATCAGTGGAGTTATCCGGTGCAGCTACCGCTGTCGTGGCTCGGATTGCCCATAGGACGGACCCAAGTCCTGCCCGATCGTTCGTCTGATACGCCCTTTGGTGACGAGTTTGACTACGCGATGCTAGGACCTATTGCACTCGGCGTTGGACCCTTTGCCGAAGTCGCATTCTTTCATCGGGCCTCGCGATCGGTGCTGATTACCGATGCCATTTTGTCGGTCTCTGAAACGCCACCTGCCATGGTGAACCTTGAGCCGACAGCGTTGTTATATCACGCTAGAGAGAATGCAGCCGATGTCGTGAAAGACACGCCTGAAAATCGCATTAAAGGCTGGAAACGGATTGCTTTATTTTCATTTTATTTTCGTCCAAGTGCGCTAGAGATTATGGACTTCGGACCTGCGTGGCGGGAGGCTCGGGAGGCTGGAAAGTCTGCACCTAAGGCTTACTTTGGACTCTATCCCTTCTGCTGGAAAAACGACTGGGAACGATCGTTCGATGCGCTTTCAGGTGAGGGACGATTGTTTGTTGCTCCGATTTTGCAGCAGTTGATTCTGAACCGCGATCCGAAAGGCGTATTGGACTGGGCCGATCGAGTGGCAGCGTGGGACTTCGATCGGCTGATTCCCTGTCACTTAGAGTCTCCGGTAATAACCAATGCAGTTGCCTTTCGTCAAGCGTTTGCCTTCTTAGAACGCGAACCTAGTGCAGGTCATCTAGCATTACCACCGGACGATTTTGAGCTATTGCGAGACATTGAAGCACAGTTAGTCCGCCGGAAAATAACGCCTCCTGCGAAAGTGATTTAGACGCTGATCTGCTTCAAATATTTCTTAACTCACGCCAAATACGATAAAGAGAAATGGAAAAATGACCCTTATTTTTAATCCCACGACCTATGGCAGTTTATTAGCTGATATCGTTCCCAAGGTGATTGAGACTGAGGAAGAACACGATCGTTTACTTCTGCAATTTGAGCGACTTCACGTCAAGAAGAAGAACCGTACTCTGGAAGAGCTTGCCCTCTACCGTCTTTTAGTAGTTTTGATCGAAACCTATGAAGAGCATCAGTTTTGTGTACCTGCCTCTTTTCCCCACGAGATGCTTTAGTACATCATGGAATGTAGCGGGACTCGATAGGTTGATTTGGTCGGGTTATTGGGGTCTAGCGGCGTTGGGTCTGAAATCGTGAATGGTAAGCGTGCCATTAGTAAAGCTCAGGCAAAAGCGTTGGGCGATCGATTTAAGGTTTCGCCAAGTTTGTTTATTTAAAACAGAGAATCAACAGGGCATCTTGCTCTTTCGAGGTTCGCACCCTAAACTGTAATGTCTCGTTAGCAATCTTTTATGGTGGGGAAGTTATGGGGACGATGAAGGGGCGGGATGTGTTGAGCTTGGCGGATTTGAGTGTGAGTGAGGTGCAGCAAATATTAGATTGGGCGATCGCAATGAAGAAAGGCTATTTGAATCCTCGCTTCCAAGGCAAAATTCCCACCCTCGGATTGCTCTTCCACAAAGCCTCAACCCGAACCCGCGTCAGTTTTTCGACGGCGATGTTTCAGTTGGGCGGTCAGGTGCTTGATCTGAACATTAATGTGATGCAAATTGGGCGCGGAGAGCCGATCGAAGACACCGCCCGAGTACTCGATCGCTACCTGGATGCTCTAGCCATTCGGACCTTTGCGCAGGCGGACATTGAAGTCTTTGCCAAGTATGCCAAGATGCCGATTATTAATGCATTGACGGACCTGGAGCATCCTTGTCAGGTATTGGCGGATTTGCAGACGGTTCAGGAAAACTTTGGGTCTTGTAAGGGGCTGACGTTTACCTATGTCGGCGATGGTAATAATATGGCGCACTCGATTTTGTTGGGATGTGCGCTGGTCGGAATGAATGTCCGAATTGCGGCTCCTGTAGGCTATCAGCCGGATCAGGCGGTGGTGGATCAGGCGAAAGCGATCGCGGCGGGAAACAGTAAGATTGTGATTACCAGTGACCCTAAAGCCGCTGTTGATGGGGCCAATGTGGTGTATACGGATGTGTGGGCGAGCATGGGCCAAGAAGGCGAGTCGGACGAACGAATTCCTATTTTCATGCCCTATCAAGTCAATGATGAACTGATGGCTGTAGCAGCGGAGGATGCGATCGTATTGCATTGTCTCCCGGCCCATCGAGGTGAGGAGATTTCGGCGTCGGTGATGGAGGGATCTCGGTCGCGCATTTGGGATCAGGCAGAGAACCGGATGCACGCACAGAAAGCATTGCTAGCGGCGGTGTTTGGGTTGATGTAATCGTCTAAAACTCCATCTCTCGATCGTCCGGGATGGGGGCTTGCTGCGTGGGACGAGGGTCGTCGATGATCGGTTAAGCTGATAAAGCAGTCATTGTGCTTTTAGGTTTATCTATGCAGAAGCTGACATTTTCAACGGTGACGTTAGCGCTTCTGCGGCAGGTCGTAAATCTTCAAGAACGGGATGCGTCGGAGATTTGGTTAGCGAGTGCAGAGATTCAGTTGAGCGATCGTGAACGGCTTCAGTTAGAGATTATACAGTCCTATTTGATTCATGAAAAGTTGCACTTGCTTAATGAGGCTACCCTATGGGCTAGGGCGATTTATCCGCTGTTATTAATTGCGGAAAAGACGGGGATTCGAGCTTGGTCTGAAGTGCCGCTTTCTGCGGTGTATAGTCAGTTTGAAGTCGATGACATTGCGGACGGGGTGATGGGGTACAGTGTAGCGGGACGGTTGGAGATGCCCTACTTGGTAGTGGTGGAAACAAAGCGTGGCGTTGAGAATCAAAATCCTATCTTTCAACTGTATGCCCAGCTTTTAGCGGCGGCAAGATTGAATTGGGAGGGCGATTCTCTTCAAGACAGCAACGCTGAACATGCGCCTATGCAGGAGATTTTTGGGTGTTATACTATTGCGGATAGTTGGACGTTTGTGAGAGCTGAGGTGTCGGAGATTGAGTCCGATCGTCCGACGCTGAAGGTGGAGTCATCACAGGAATATTCGGAAAAAAGTGATGCGGAAACGATTTTGAAAGTGCTGAAAAGTATTGTGGCGAAACGGGGTTAGGTGACGCATGTGAGATGAGTTGAAGGACGAGCACATTACCCCACACCTATTCCGGAAATTTCTGCTTTGAGGCTGTATAAGACTGCGAGCGATGAAATGTTGTGTTTTATGGGCATTTTGAATAGTAATTCCCTATTCCATTAGCCGAGTAAAATCTACGACCTTCCCAAACCCTGAAGCCTCTCCTCTAAACATTCGTCTCATCCGTTGAAAACAGGTTCAACAAAGGTCTAGAATCCATTCCTCCCGCGATCGGAAGCGCTGATGGTGCCTCCCAAATGGCCGCTGACAAACGAGGACACGATGGTTGCCTCTATAAGTAATCTCCCCAAGCCCCGAAAGTCCTCTAAAGCACATCCACCTAAATCCATACTTACACCAGAGAACCAACCGTTCAGCTTTGCTGACCGAACAAACATGAACCGCTGTAAAGGATGGAAATTACACCAACAACGTCAACGCATGATCATAACCATCCACGCCGATCGAACCCAAAATCCGAGGTCGCAGCGACTTCATTTGCCTCCCAAATGCCTCATCTCCGAGCCGACCTCGTAACAACAACAACCAATTACGCAACTGCTGCCATTCGATCGATTAGTGAGATTGACAATCGGTGCAATGAGTGACGTCAGAGGTGATTCGATTATAGATAATGTGGCGTTGCTGAATTAAGAGATGACGGGTCGAGGCACCGGAACATCCTTAAACTTGAGGTAGTGAATTAACAGTCGAATCGAATGAGCCAGCATTTCTA
>JAYVVL010000134.1:0-1764 GCA_043787035.1 Synechococcales cyanobacterium | reverse complement strand
ATCTTTTAAGGGAGGGATTCAGGATTTCTGTCACTCCGATCGGTGTTGTTGTTGGTTTTCGGGGTTTGGAATGATGGGTTGTTGCGGGGGTGAAAATTGATGCGTTGCGTTGCTTAACGCATCCTACGTCGGATTTTGATGGGGTTCGATCGCACTCCTTCCCACGGATGCGGATTTTCCCGATTTCGCGTCTAATAACTACAAATCACCGATCGGTCTTGCTGTAAACAGGACCGATCGGCTGACCAATCACCTTTCAATAACAAAGGCAAAGGCTAGAAATGAATATCACACGAGTGGAACGCGACGGTGTTGAATTTTTCACGATCGACGAAACGGGCGAGTCGGGAATGTCAGAGGCTGGATTAGCTCGTCTCTGTAATGTCACATCAATGGCAATTAACAAATTTATCCGTAGTTCGCTGTCAACCTGGGACCCTGAAAAATCCCTAGAACCCCAGCGCAATCAGAGTATTCGCTATAAACCTAGTAAGGATTCAAGAACGTCTAGAGGTCAAAATGCAGACATCCAGCTTGTCCGTGCAGAAGCGTGTGCAGACGTGATTGAGCACTATGCATTCCACTCTAGATACAAAACGAATGAAGCTCTTTTTGCCTACCAGAAATTCGCAAAACTTGGAATCACCACCTGGATTCAAGAGATCACTCACTGGCACGGTAACGCTATCCCAAAGAACGGCATCGTCACTGATTTCAAAACGATCGACCTTCTTCTCAACAAAAAACTAGACGGCACTTCCTATCGCGTCTATCTCATCCTGCAAAAGGCAATTCGATCGCGCCTAACCCTAACCGCCGATGAAATCATGGCCAAGGCTGAAATCTCTCGATCGACCTACACTACCGCCGTGACTAAACTCGACGAACTCGGACTCCTTCCCGTCTGGTGCAAAATCCAACGCAAAAATCAGCCTGAAAAAATTGTGCGCGATCGACTTCATGCCCAGCTCGGCGGAAAAGTCGAAGCGTATACTCGCTGGGGCTTAATCGACCTCTTAACAGCCACCGAACTGATCGAAGTCAAAATCGTGAGCCACTGGAAAGATGCGATCGGGCATCTCATCGCCAAGAGCCGAAAATATCCCAACCATCAGAAACGACTACACCTATTCGGCTACGAAGAACCCTGCCTAGAACACATCGAAGACGTTTGCCAAGATTGCGAAATCCGCGTCACATTTGAACAAGTTGAAAAGTTAGAAAAGAAGAACGCGATCGCCGTTACGTAAACCTTGTAGGGTTCTGTACCATTAACCCGGTTTGCCAGAGAATCGGGTCACAAATCCTAATTCCCGATCTACATCGGATTTTGATGGGGTTCGCTCGCTTGTCCCTTTATTTTTGCATCAAACCCCGATCGTCAGCGTAATAAGCCGCATAAATAAGTCTATTTATCATATTTTATTGGCTTAAGGTGAAAGATTACCCCTGCGGGTAGTCTTCTTCTTATTGTCTGGAAATAGCCATTGAGGCATTGGTTCCTAAGTTATGGATGCAACACCGCATCACACTCCACTAACTAGGATTACATCATGTCTGTTGAAACTATGTCTTCTCAATCCGAGTCTGTTAAAGCTTCAGCGGTCCAAGCTTCGGCCCTAGCTCTAAGCAAACCTGTGTTAAACATTGGTGCTCAGGGCGCTGCTGTTACTGAACTTCAAAATTTGCTCAATGGCTATGCAGCCTACCTGGCAAATGGTGCTTCTAATTCTTTTAAAGTCATTGTTGACGGAGACTTTGGCC
>JAYVVL010000133.1:0-5285 GCA_043787035.1 Synechococcales cyanobacterium | reverse complement strand
ACCGGATCAAGTTTAAGAACCTGCGACCAAATTTCAGCAATCTGTTTCTCAACTAAAGTGCGAGGGGCCACATAACGGGTTAATAGATCCCGTCGAATTGCATCTGGTTGAGGGAGGGCGTTGCGATCGATTTTTCCATTGGGAGTTAGGGGCAATGTCTCTAGACCGACAAACAAATTGGGCAGCAGGTGTTCCGGCAACTTGCCTTGCAAAAACTTCCGCAATTGGGGAATCACTTGAGCATCCGCGCCGGGAGTCACGGGAACCACATAGCCAACCAAAATATTTTCGCCCCCTTCAGTAGGTCGCACGACTACGACTGCTTCTTTCACCTCAAGATGTTGGGTCATGGTCGCTTCAATTTCACCCAATTCAATCCGGAAGCCCCGCACCTTCACCTGATTGTCAAGCCGTTGGTAGTATTGCAAATTGCCATCGGGCAGATACCGGGCCAAATCACCCGTGCGGTACAAGCGCGCCTGCGGATCAGGACTAAAGGGATTAGGAATAAAGCGTTCCGCCGTCAACTCAGGTCGGTTCAAGTAGCCCCGCACAACCCCATCGCCACCAATATAGATTTCACCGGGAACGCCGATCGGCACCGATTGTTGAGCGGCATCTAAGAGATAGATTTGAGTATTAGCGATCGGTTTCCCAATCAACGGCTGGACCTCTGGTCCCGTGATTTGATAGCAAGTAGACCAAATCGTCGTCTCGGTCGGTCCATAGAGATTCCAGACCTGCTGCACTCGCTGGAGCAATTCTTGAGCTAACGCCGCAGGCAACGCCTCCCCACCGGAGAAAATCCGCAGATTGGGGGATTGTGTCCACCCAGCGGCCAACAAAATACGCCACGTTGCTGGGGTCGCCTGCATGACTGTTGCACCCGATCGCTGTATCGTCTGGAGCAACGCTTCTCCATTCATCGCCACGGCACGGCTGACCACTACGGTCGTTGCGCCTACGGTCAAGGGCAACATCAGTTCGAGTACCGCGATATCAAACGATAGCGTCGTCACCGAGAGTAAAATATCCGTAGACCCCAGACCAGGAGTTTGTTGCATCGTAGCGAGGAAGTTGACGACCCCTTGATGCGGAACCTGCACGCCTTTTGGGGTACCCGTAGACCCCGAGGTATAAATCACATAGGCCAGGTTTTGCGGGGTAATGGCGACCGAGGGGGCTGTGCTAGGGTGTTGGGCGATCGTCGGCCAATCCTGCTCCAGATCAATCACCTGCACCGTATCCGTCGGTAATGCCGCGACCAAGTCACCTTGGGTGAGTAACAGCGACACCTGCGAGTCCGCCATCATAAATGCTAACCGCTCTTGGGGATAGGTCGGGTCCAAGGGCAGATAGGCACCCCCCGCTTTTTGGACCCCCAGCATGGCCACCAACATCACAGGAACCCGTTCGAGACTGATGCCAACGAGCGTCTCGGGTTGTACACCTTGCGCTTGCAGATAGTGGGCCAATTGGTTCGCCCGATCGTCGAGTTCTCGGTAAGTCAGACGTTGGTTCTCGTAGATCACGGCGATCGCATCGGGCGTCCGTTCAACCTGAGCCGCAACCATCTGATGAATGCACAGATCTTGCGGATAGACCGCAGTCGTATGGTTCCAGTCCGCCAGAATCTGCCGTTCTGACTCGGGTAACAGGGGTAAGACGTTGATCGACTGACTAGGATTAGCGACAACTCCGGCCAACAACGTTTCGAGTTCAGCCATCCGACGACGAATCGTAGTCGCATCAAATAAATTAGTGTTGTATTGGCATTCCAGTGTCAACTTGCCATCCAACTCTGTAGCATTAACAAACATTTCAAAGTTTTCGTAGGCGCGGGGATTGGACAATAATTCAACCGTCAACCCATCAAACGGCAATTTTCTATTGTCTAAGCCTTGGTCAATGTTGAGCAAAATTGGGACAAGGGGAATCCGGCTGGCATCGCGGGGAATTTTGAGTTTTTCGACCAAGCTACCAAAGGTGAATTGCTGATGATCGTAGGCATCTAAGATTGTAGATTTGCGGACCTGAAGATAGTCATTAAAGGATTGTTCACCCGCGACCTGACTCCGCATCGGCAATAGGTTCACACAATGCCCCACCAGGTTATACATTCCCGTCGCTGCCTGTCCTGCGGCCAGTACGCCCACTACCACATCCGATTGACCCGTCAGCCGATGTAGCCACACTTCAAACCCAGCCAGCAACGTGGACATAAAACTACAGCCCAGTTGGGTTCCCAGTTGCTTAAGTTGGGTCACGAGTTCGGACGAAATATCCCAATCTTCACGGGCAGAATCAAAGGTCCGGAAGGCAGGGCGAGGGCGATCGGTCGGCAGATCCAGAACAGACACCGGACCCGCAAACTGCTTCAGCCAATAGGCTTCAGCTTCAACCACTTCATTACTCTGGGCCTGCTCCTCAAGCAGCAACGCATAGGCACTAAAGGAATCAGGTGCATCTAACTCCGCGACTCTTCCTTGTTTGTGCGCCGAATAAAACTGACCCAAATCAGGCAGAAAGACCGCCCAAGACCAGCCATCACAAATAATATGATGGGCCGTAATCATGACCAAATGTTCTTGGGGCAGGAGTTTGAGAATTTCCACCCGAAACAACGGCCCATGTTCTAAATCAAACGGATCTTCAACGGTCAATTTCCGACGACTCGCGACCTGACTATCCCGATCGGCTGGCAATAACCCCGACAAATCGAGCACAGGAATCGCAATCTCTAGTAGATCCGTCAAACATAGAGTATTGCCATCGGGACTGACCGTCATCCGCAAGGCTTCATGCCGTTGAATTAAGCGCTGTACGGCTGCCTGAAATGCGGCGATATCCAAGTCTCCCCGCAGCCGCAAGGATTGAGACTCGTTATAGGCACAGTTAGCCGCAGTGCCCATCTGTACAGAGGCCCAGATTTCTTTTTGGGCAGCGGTGGCTAAAGCAGTTAATGAGATTTCACCCCCAGCAAACGGATCAAAATCTACGGCTGTCAGGGTCGAATCGAAACTAGCCGATGATACACTCATCCGTTAACCTCAAAAATAGAAGTGACGATAGAACTAAAAAGACGCAATAGATATCTTGGAATCGAAAAGAAATCATACCCAAGATCACGCAGAATCCTAATCACCGGTTGGTCAGGAACCAGTCCATCCCATCGTTCATTGAGTTCAAAAAGAATCGCTTCAGGACGTACAGACTCAAATATTTTCTCTGCACCCTTCAATACATTAGCTCCAAATCCTTCGACATCAATCTTAATTAATCGGATGGAGGTCAAATGGTTTTCTTCTATAATTTGAGAGAGTGGACGTACGGGCACTTTGTACACATAACAATCACTCAAGTCGCGATGATAAAGCAATGACGCGTTCCCTGCATTAACTCTAGGGACTCTTAATTCGAGCTGGCATTGCTCTGCGCCTAATGCGATCGGATGCAGATGAATGTTAGAAACTTGATTACGATCGAAGGTCGCGTTAAGAATTTTTAGCAGCTCAGGATTAGGTTCAAATGCATGAACTTGACCGGTTTCACCGACTAGCCTAGAGAGCCAAAGTGTCACAATACCAATGTTGGCACCAATATCCATCACGGTGTCACCCGGTCTAACAATCTGAGAAAAAATCCATGTCAGTTTACGATCGAGATCCCCCATATAAAAAGCCGAACGTCCAACATAGTCATTGAGAGGCGCAAGGACATCCCCACCCGGAACATGTGACCAAACACACTCAGTGCTCTCACCTGCAAAATTATGAATCAATGACTTATTCGCAACCGATGCACAACCGCTATAAAAAGGATAGCGCTTGGTCAACTTAGCCATTAATGACTGTCTTATGGTCGGCATCTATCTATCCCAATATTTCTAAAAATTCATAATTCTCAGTTCACAATTTAAAATTAGGTTGGCTTAACCGAGGGGGCCGGGTCTAACTTACCTTTTTAAATAGATAGCTTATTTACGCCAAGTCTGACTAGATCAAATATTTAAAATGACCTCCTCTGCTTGAAATATTTCACCGGAGCTGCTACGGAGTTAATCACCCTGCGCAGGCGATCGCTACCCGAGCGAACAACATCACTTTTAGTCACTGGGTGACGCTTGGAGAGAAGGCCCAGTGCTTGAATTTTAAGTTGATTGCGGATTGCAGATTTTCCAGGAGGTGTGATAGGTAAGTGCAACTTTCGGAGGTAATGGTTGACTTGATAAATCCGCGCCCGTAAATCAAACGATCGCAACCCAAAATGCACACCCATTGCCACCGAATAAGTCTCGCCGTTTTGGTACCAATGGGGCGCACAGACTGGGTGATGAACGCCCTTACCGGGGACCAAGGGATAGACCTTCGCGCTGCTTTGGTATTCCGGCCTGAAAGTAGCGGCATTCAGATCACCAATGTAAAAACTTTCTAACTCCTGATCCGTGAGTAACGTGCGATCGTCACAGGGAAAGATATTGGATTGTCGATCGCCATGCATCTGAAACAGAAACGTAGACTCATGATCAATGTGGTAGGGTGTCACCGCATGGGGTGACGCGACAAAGATATAGGCATCCAACCAGGTCATTTCTTTACGCAACGGCACACCCGTCAACTCGCTCAGTTCATCCACAATCTGATCCAAGAGCACCTGATACACCGGATCTCGCTGCACGCTATAGAGCAACAACCAAGAGTCAGATTTTTCAATATTAGCCAGAAAATCAGGAATTTGCGCTTGAAATTGCTCCTTGAGCTGAATATCTGTCCATTTCAGGTCCATCGGGATACCACTGACCTGACAGCGAATCGACCCAGGCCCATAGGTAATCAAATGCTGGGCCAATTCAACTAAACGGGGAATCTGAAATAACGAATTTCCCGCTAAGTGATGCGTAAACATAAACGAATCACGATTGAATTGCTGATAATACTCGGACTCATTGGCCATAAGAATGCGATCGGTAGATGCAAAAAATGACTGATTTAATTCAACTTGTGAATCGACTTGTGACATTCATAAGCTCCATATTTAAAGTACGTTCAAAATATCATCACTCAACAGCTTTATAGAAAATTAAATTTTCAGACGAAAATACATCCCTGACTGCCCTTTCACAAAGCGATCGGGATGAAAGGGAATCACACAAGGTCGGTCGATCGATCGACCAGCGATCGACCAGTTCATAACCTAGCGCTGCGAGTGATGCTACAAAATTCGCGTCGTTCATAATCTTGTAAGGGACATAGACACCGTAAATATTTTGCAATGTAAAATATTCC
>JAYVVL010000132.1:0-5291 GCA_043787035.1 Synechococcales cyanobacterium | reverse complement strand
CCACCACGCGATCGCCAATGTTCCAATCAGTGATTCCTACGCCTAGAGCCACGATCGTCCCTGCCGCCTCATGCCCAAACAATGTCGGCGGCTTCAACATCCGCGCATGACCGCCCCGTCGCCACACCTTTAGATCAGTCCCGCAGGTCGTTGCTGCCGAGATTTTAATCACGACCTCGCCCGGTCCGGGTTCTGGATTAGGGACGGTTTCTAGCCGTAAATCTTCTTTGCCATATAGGACTGCCGCTAACATGTTCTTGTCTACAAATAAGTATTAATAAATTCTTCCAGCTTCGTCTTCGCAAGCGCACCTTCGCTTTCACCTTTGACAACGCCATCTTGGAAAAATCGCAGGGCAGGAACACCTTCAACCTTGCAGGCGGCGACGCTGACTGGATTAGGATCGATTTCCATTTTGATTACCTTCAACCGATCGCCGTAGCTCTTTGCCACGGCCTCAACGCCAGGAGCCATTAATCGACAAGGCCCACACCATGCCGCCCAAAAATACACCAGCACTGGCTGTTGTGCGTCGATCACTTCAGTTTTAAATTCAGAATCAGAGATGACTTTGAGAGTGCTCATAGCGAAGATTTAGACAACATGGAATGATCTACCCAGTATCTTAGGGCAAAAGGGTCCTCGCGGTTTCAATGATCGAGGCGATCGAGGCGGTAGTTTTAATGGCGTCTGGGGAAAGATGCGTTGCACTAGCCAAGAACCCTTGCTGTTGAAGGGACTCAATGAGCCGATCGCGCTTTGGAACGTCAAGTTTTCCCCGCCGACCGATTTCGCCCATTGGGAAGTGATAGGGCGGCAAATAAGTCTCTGAATGAAGCAGTTTAAGAAAGGGAATTTGATCGGCTAAACCTTGCTCAGGGGCGATCGCTATCATGTCGGACAGCCAGGTCAGGTCGTGGAGGTTTCCCGTCCACAGTGGACCAACGATCGCCATAGGTAGCGGTCGGGTGTGATGAGGACAATCGGCGCGGGTCAGGTGTCGCCAGGTGGGCAAACTGTAGTCACCGCAGCTCGGGCAGTAAGCGACGAACCCATGATGCTTTTCTAGCTTGGGCACGTCTCGGGTGACGCAGACCATGATGCGATAGATTTGCCCAGAGTACATTGAAAAGACAGGCTGAACGGTTAATCGCTGCATCGCGCCTTGCTGGGCCAAACTGCCGATCAAAATCCGTAATGCATGTTCCTGCACCGAAGGCGTCGATCGCGTGGTGGCACCATACAGCCGCAAACTATCCTGGGGATAATGACCCGACATCGCCCGTCCGTCGGTACTGGTGAGATAAATCAATCCGCCATATCGCACAGCCTGCAAGCAACTGGCCAAAAATTCTGCCGGGTTTCCGAACGAATCAATGTCAATGAGATCAGGGTAATCACGATCGATCGCACATCGCCAAAACAAACGATTAACGCTCTCATGGGTAATGCGAACGCAATCGGGATTGAGCTGTGATAAATTCTGCTGCAATGTATTATGAATATCCAAATCGCTATCGTTGGCCCATACACGATCGGCTCCCGCTTCAATAGCATATCGCAACACCCGAATGCCGCAGCCCGTCATGGTATCTAGAACATTAAGTTGTCCTGTGCGGTGCTTGTAGACGGCTGCTGCAAGCACCCCGAGATCGCGCGATCGTTGACTGTGGGGACGGTAGAAGGCGTTGCCTATGGAGAATGTGACGCGGCCTTCGGTGATTTCCATGGCGATTCTCCAAGCGAGAGGCTTTGCCAACGATCAGGTGAGTAGCCGAAATCATAACTCAGGGGTGGGTCGTAAATTCGATCGATAGCATTGCGATCGCAGTTCCATAAGCGTGGTCGGTTGATTGGAGAATGCAGGCGGTTGGTTCGCGAATGCGGTTGGTTGGTTTGCGCTTTTTCGATGTATGCGGCCAGTTTATCTAGACTCTCATAGGCATTCAACTCAATCCATTCATATTTCATAAATCGCCATAATATTTAGATTAGATTTAACTGTGATGAGTACGTAGACAACCAGAAAATATTGACGCCTTTAGCCTCCCACTCCAAGCGTTTATTTTCAATATTTTTACTCGTATGAATTGACGCTTGGTCCATTACGATCGTCGTACTTTTAGTACAGCTTTGAGAGAATGAATCCATACAAGCGATCACCACTGCACTGGTTGTAAATAGGTAAGATGAATTAAATATAAAACAGGATGACCTGAAACTCTTACTCAGCCTGAAACCGTTGTAAGTTTAATTAGCGCTACTTACTTAACAGCTAAATGAATATGTAAATAATTTTGCATGGGCGTTCGTAGAGTTGCTACAATTACCAGAACAACCGCTCAAAACGTTCGCGCTAGAGAAATTTACTAAACTTCGACTCATGATTAAGAATTAAAGTACCATTATTAAGGACGATCGCGAAATCCTATCCAATATTGGTGTGACATATGAGAAGTGTGGCGCATTTCTAATAATCTTGTTCCCATTCCACTTCCCATTCCTGTTCCTCCTTTTCAAGGGTACTAGGGGATCGCACTAGTGGTCAGCCGTTGCGCTTACTGAAGGGTGCGATGATCTCCGATTGGTCAAAGACCAATGGGTCTTTGACCAATCGGGTTTTGAATTACACTGAAATTGGCGATACGCTTCACGATAGGAGTTAATGATGCTGAATATTTTAGAAACGATTCGGGCGGACATTACATTGGGTGAGGAGAGTGGATATGTCGCTGAATGTCGAGATATTGCGATCGTGACTCAAGGTCGAACATTAGACGAGGTGACGTTAAATTTACGCTCTGCTGTGGCGCTTTACTTTGAAGGGGAGAATCCGCGTGAGTTGGGATTTGTGGAAAAGCCTTCTTTGATGATTACGATCGAGTTGCAGCCTGTATATGCCTAAGTTAAAGCAGTTGTCGGGAGAGGATGTCGTTCATATTTTGAAATCATTTGGCTTTCAGGTGCAGAATCAAAAAGGAAGTCACATCAAATTAAGGCGACTGGTCGATGGTCAGAAAGAGACATTAATTATTCCAAATCACAGCCGATTAGATACTGGAACTTGTCGAGGAATTCTTCGACAGTCATCTCAATATGTTCCAGAAGAAGAGCTTCGTCAGTTTTTTTATGATGAGTAATAGCAATGTATGGACGATCGAACTAACTCTAAAGGGTCGATCGTCCTCTAGACCCGATCGCCCCAAATACCCCTTAAAATGGGGACTATGAGATTGATTTCAATTCCTAATCTTATTCCCATTCCACTTCCCATTCATATTCCCCCTTTTTAAGGGGGCTAGGGGGATTGAACAAGAGGGCAAAAGAGCAGAGAGCTAAGACGGTCCTCGCGAAGAGAGGCAGACAACACGGAAACCAATGCTGAAGTCTTGGAGCGCCGGATCGTAGTTGAGCCGAACGGCAGAGCGACAATAGCCAGGGGAGTCGGGCCACGAACCGCCACGTACGAGCCGGAGTTTAGATCCGGAATCATTAGAGGCATCCCAAACGCGATCGTCCTTCGGTGTATCGTTGTAATTTTCGTGCCAAGGATCGAGACACCATTCCCAGACATTTCCATGCATATTGTACAGGCCAAAGGCATTGGGATCGAAGGAATCGGCTGCGATCGTGGTTTTACGATACGTGCCCTTTAATGCCTTTCCATACGTGTAATCACCATCAAAATTTGCGACACTCGTAGTAATCGTCTCCCCAGAATGAAACGGAGTCGTCGTCCCGGCCCGACAAGCGTATTCCCATTGGGCTTCAGTTGGCAGGTCGAAAGTTCTCTTAGTTATTTTAGAAAGCCGATCGCAAAACTCCTTCGCCTCGTACCAAGAAATTGATTCAACAGGAAGATTCGGTCCTTTAAAATGTGCAGGACTTTCTTTGAGAACAGTTTTGATTTGGGGGAGAAGTGCGATCGTTTTCCATTGTTCTTGAGTGACTACAAATTTTCCCATCCAAAAGTCTTTGACCGTTACTGGATTCTGAGGAAATTCATCATCACTCGCGCCTTCTTCTCCTTTTACTGCTCCCATTTGAAAGGTTCCGCCAGGAATTTTTACCATATCTAACGTAATACCATTGCCTAAGTCCTCTGGGAAATAGGTTGCGTTTCCAGGTTTACGTGCCGTTTGTTTTCCCGTTGCATCAAGCGTCACCGAGTGAAAATCAAAAGTTAGTAACGCGGGTTTTGCAGGAGTTTGTGTGGGAGTTTGCCATGGAAACCTCAGCGAAAGTTTTTCAGTGGCTGGCGTGGATTTTGGCGATTGGGCCGATCGGGCAGTCGTAGATTCGATCGGTTCCGCCTTGGGTTGGCGATCGGAGTACGATCGTCCTTCCTTCTTCTTCTGAACCCTCGCATAAGCCTGGATCGCCCTTAAATCCCGTCCTTGTGTTGCTGCAATCACTCGAATCCAGAGTTGTTCCGCAAAGTCTAGATTCTCATCTAATTCCGCATCTTTCGCCTCCTCTCGCAACATCGCAATATCCCGATCGGTCGCAAACTGCGGCAACAAAATCAAATAGGACTTCTGCCGAGGCTCTACCAACGTCATCGGCACTTGCTCCGGCTTGTTATGCAACTGGCACAACTGCGGCACCCGATCGCGCAAATACAAATCCAACCGCTCTACCGTCGCACAGTTCCGTTCCCCCGGCATTCGCAACGCCTCTAACAACGCTGACGTAAATGCCCCCTGCTGCAACGCCTCAATCTCATAGGCTTTGCGATGACGCTGACAGGAAAAAATCGTAATCGCTCCCGGCTGCGCTTCCCCAATGCCGATCCCATCCGATCGATCGCCCTCCGTCCGACAAGCATCCAACAGCAAAATCACATTATCCGCCCCCGACTTCAGCAGCGCCTCCCGCACAAAATTCACCGAAATCGCCCGCTTCTCCGGATTCGCCATGCGCGGGTTGTAATCGATCGGCAATAGATAGTCACAATCATCAATCCGTTTGCCATGCCCAGCAAAGAAAAACCAACAGTTATCCCCCGGAGCCAACGGCAACGGATCTGCCGTAAATTGATCCTGTAAAAAATCCTCCAACTCAGTGAAATAAGGCAGCATCGCACCCGCCAACTCATCCGCAAAACAAATGACCCGATCGAACTTGGCCTCATTGAAAAAGTCCCGCATCGCCTCAGCGTCACGGTTCGCATATAGCAATCGCCATGAGTATTAGGACATAGTGTAGAATAGAAAAAATGCATGGCAACAGGAATGGCAAAACCATATAGTGATGACTTTAGGCAAAAAGTCATCACAGCAGTAGAGCGC
>JAYVVL010000131.1:0-5291 GCA_043787035.1 Synechococcales cyanobacterium | reverse complement strand
CCGAAATGCCAGGACAAATCTGAAGATCGATCGCGTTCCAATCTGGGTTCTGGTCTACATCTAGAGCCTCAAGCACCGCCGCCGCCATCGCAAAAATCCCCGGATCGCCCGATGACACCATCACAACCGACTTCCCCGATGCCGCCAAATCCAACGCAAACCTCGCCCGATCGAGTTCTTCTCGGTTATCCGAATCGTGGCGGATTTGATGCGATCGCAGGGGTTCCACAAGATTCAAGTACGTAGTGTAGCCCACCCAGTCAGTCGCTTGCTTCAAGACGTAGCGAACCTCTGGAGACATCCAGCGATCGGCTCCTGGCCCGGTACCGATGACGAAGAGCTTCCCTGGAACAGGTGCTAACGCATGATAAACGAGCGTGCGATCGCTGGGGTTCCCTCCCGATTGTGTTACCTGAATAGTGAGTTCCGCATCTTCCGCAAAGGGCAGCGCACTCGCCTCCAGCCACGGTGCGAAACCTTCAAGTTTCACCGTTTTCCCCGCTAACACATTCGACAAAAATGATTTCGCATCATCGGGATTAGCTAACCTATAACCGGGCGGCGGAGACAGCAGTGCCGTCCCAAATCGCACGTCGCCACTCGTTGTAATGGCCGCAGTCCCATCAAAAATACTCGCAATGTCCCGAGCCAGTTGATTCGCACCGTTTAGCCCACCGAGCAGCGGCACCACGGCACTTCCATCTTCCGCGATCGCCAACACAGGAGGTTCCTGCCATTTGTTATTCAGCAACGGCGCAAGACTCCGAATGAGAATGCCAGCCGCACAAACTCCCACGATCGTATCGTTGCTTTTAAACAAATCCTGAATCGTATCGCTAAAGGTTTCATAAACGCGATCGACATCGCTAGCCTTCACCCGACTTGCTAATCCATAGGTCACAACATCCGGCACCAACCCCTGAATTTGTCGGGCTACAGCAATGCCCTGCTGGCTCAAAATAATGACGGCGATCGGCATTTATCCTTCCTTCCACTTCCATTGACTGGGAATCACAATCATCGCAAAATAGGGGACCTGCGTCGGATCGACTTCGCGAATGGGAAGAATCTTCTGCTCCTTCATGGTCGATCGCTCAATGTAATGCGCCCGATCGAGCAATCCTAATTCGTCTAGAATTTTATAAACTTTTACAAAATTTCGTCCCAATTTCATGATAACTGCCGCATCGGCAAGGGCCAGCCGACTGCGAATCACGTCCGCGTCCAATGTTCCAGTCAACGCCAAAAACACGTCATTGCGATAGGTGAGCGGTGTGCCTAGCATGTCTGCACTCGCCATCACCGACGATACACCGGGCACCACTTCCGCCGGAAAGCGATCGTTGAGGCGATTGTACAGATACATGAACGTCCCGAAGAAAAAGGGATCTCCCTCACACAGCACCGCTACGTCTTGGCCATTCGCCAAATGAATCGCCAATTGATCGGCCACTTTTTGATATCCGGGCTGGGATGATTCGCCCGGTTTGAACGGTAGGATCATGGGGATTTCCAGTTGATGAGGCTGGAGATAGTCAGCGACGATCGATCGCGAGATGCAGCGTCCATCAGGAGATTGCGGATAAACAATAATGGGCGCCGATCGTAAAATTCGATAGCCTTTCAGCGTTAGCAATTCCGGATCGCCCGGACCCAATCCAATCCCATAAAGTTTGCCTAAGGTTTTTACTAACGCATTATCTGGGGTGTTAGCTAGTGTATTGGTTAGCGTTATCGTTTCTATCATTTAAATTACTCCTTTTCCTGAGCTAAAGCATTCACCGCAGCAGCAGCTATGGCACTTCCACCCTTGCGTCCATGTAACGTCACAAACGGCACCCCTCGCGAATTTGATGCCAGTTCAGCCTTCGATTCAGCCGCCCCCACGAACCCCACGGGAAAGCCTAAGATCAGCGCAGGTTTTGGCGCACCCTCATCCAGCATTTCCAGTAACCGAAACAACGCCGTCGGTGCATTCCCGATCGCCACCACCGCCCCGTCTAAATAAGGCAACCAGAGGTCCATCGCCGCCGCCGATCGGGTATTCCCTAATTGTCGTGCAAGTTCCGGCACCTGCTGTTCTCTTAGGGTACAAATCACAGGGTTTCCGGCACCTAGACGGCTTCTCGTTACCCCATTGGCCACCATGTGCGCATCACACAAAATCGGTGCGCCATTCGCCAAGGCCAGTCGTCCTATTGTTCCGGCATTGAGCGACGCTTCAACATCACTAACAATCTCTGGAATCCCGCAGGAATGAATCAGCCGCACCACTAACTTTTCCAAATCCGCCGAAACTTTTGACAAGTCAGCCTCCGATCGAATCATCGAAAACGATTTTTCATAAATTGCAGCACCGTCGCGAATATAATCAAGCATGATCAAACAACACTAGAGGGAACAGAAGTCAAAACCTGAGTAGTAACCTGATCATAAATCGCCTCGATCGCATCTTGGGTCATTAATATCGGAATTTCCGGACGATCGCGTGAATGGTATTCATAATAGTCACGTCCTTCAATTTCAACCCCAATCAACGTAATATCGCCATCTTTAGGTTGCGCACACCGTTTCTCGCAGCCACTGATATGAATCGACGGAAACGATCGCTTGATGTCTGTAAACCGTTGAATCAGTTCTAAGGCATGTTCCTTTGCATGAGTAGCCGCAGATTTGCAGCCCGATCGACCAGAACAGGCGACAATTCCGCGTGCTGGATGGGCTTTCGATGGATCTAGACCACCTAAAATCAATGCATTCTCCAACGCTAGGAGAGATGATTCCATAACGTTTGGAATAATTATCGTTTGCCAGGGCGTTAGTCGAATTTCGGATAGATTGAATTGGGAAAGGATCTGGGTTAGCGATCGCATTTGTGATAATTGAACGTATCCGATCGGAAACATGATTTCGGTATAAACGAGATTGCCTCCGTAGGGACGTTGGGGAAGCCTACCGTTAGGGATAATGGCATTTGCCCGGTTCGCCAGAGATTCTGCCATCACCCCAAAGTCACCAACAACCTCCTCCAAAAAACGATCGATCCCCATTTCCCGTACCACATCCCGTAACCTCGCCCGTCCACTTCGCCTAAACCGCCCCACCGCCGAAACCCGATCTATTTGCGCCAAATAAACCCGAGCAATCGCATCTACCAACCGCACACAATCTCTCGTCACCACCTCCGTCATCACCTCCCCATTCAAGTACAACCGAAACGTATCCGCCGACTCCGCCACCAACCAGATATCATTCAACCGATCGCGAACCGAAACCGATTCACCACCGTCAATACCAATGCTAAACTTTGCACTCAACGGTTCTAAATACAACGCTTGAGCAATATAAGCATCCAATGCCATCATGATCGGCAACACATTTGCGATCGCATCCGAATCACATCCCGCCAACGGACTCGCCATCACATTACGCAAATGATCCACCTCAGGACTCGCCGCCAACCCTACCCGTTGCAAGAGCTGTAACCCGATCGCATCTACCTTTGCCACCGATCGAAGTTGTAAATTAGCGCGATTGGTAATTAGAACTTCAGGGCATCCGATTTGCGTTGCAATGTGAGCTAGCGTTTCCAACTGCAATAGCAACACCCGCCCCCCCGGCGTCCGAATACGGGTAAGCACACCATCTTGAGCGATCGTCGGACAAAACAATCCCGGACAACTCGCAGCTTCAACGAATGCAAAAGAATCAGCCAAAATAATCAAAACCCCTTCCCGTGCAACGCAGGAAACCAGAGAACATTAGAACAACAGCATTCTGACTCATGAACCCACATCTCTCCCCATCCGACGTAGGGTGCATTAAGCGAAGCAACGCACGCCGACCAAACGCCCAAACGCACGCTCATCCAGAGATCCAAATCCCATCACAGTTGCGGCACAGCCCCGGAATCTCACCGGACTTTCCCATCATTCAGCCTCAAAGATTACCATAGACCGCGTAACCTCTAGGCAAAACGCCCCCCTTTTTCGTTCTCAATTCTTCGTTCTCAATTCCCCATTCCTATGAACCCCTGGCTCACCATCCTTGGCATCGGCGATCGCGGCATCCTCACCTCGATCGATCGCACCCTTCTCACCCAAGCCACCCTCATCGTCGGCGGCGATCGGCATCTCAAGCTCCTCCGCCAAACCTACCCAACTCTCACCGCTCCCATACTTCAATGGAGTAGCCCCCTCCAAGACTCCATCACCCAACTTCTCACCCATCGTTACCGTCCCGTCTGCATCCTCGCCAGCGGCGATCCTTTGTGCTATGGCATCGCCAGCACTTTACTTAAACAAATTCCCTTTGAGGAAATGCAAATCATTCCGCACCTCTCAGCCTTCACCCTAGCCAGCGCCCGTTTAGGCTGGTCCTACCCCGAAATCGAAACCCTCAGCCTCTGTGGCAGAGATATCGATCTTCTTCGTGCCCTACTTTACCCTAACGCCAAAATCCTTCTTCTCAGCGCCGATCGCACTACCCCTCACGCCGTAGCCAAACTCCTCACTCAATGCGGCTACGGCGAAACCCTCATCACCCTCCTCGAACACTTAGACGGTCCCACCGAACGCCAATTTTCCCAGCGCGCCGACCAATGGACCCATCCCGACTGCGCCCAACTTAACACCCTCGCTCTCCACTGCCCACCTCATCCAACTGGTCCCTCAGCTAGCCGGAGGATCCCCGGTCTCCCCGACCACGCCTACCAACACGACGGCCAACTCACCAAACACGAAGTCCGATCGCTCACCCTCGCAGCCCTCGCGCCCTACCCCGGTGCCCTTTTATGGGACGTCGGCGCAGGCTGTGGATCCATTAGCATCGAATGGATGCTAACCCATCCCCGCTGCCAAGCCATCGCCATTGAGTCCCACCCCGCCCGTCTGCTGTCGATCGCGCACAATGCCCATCACCTCGGCGTCCCCAATCTTCAAATCATCCCTGGACGCGCCCCCGAATCCCTCCAAAACCTATCTCAACCCAACGTCATCTTCATTGGCGGCGGATTGACCCGATCGGGCGTGTTTGAGACCTGTTGGGATGCCCTAGCGATCGGCGGACGACTCGTTGCCAATGGCGTCACACTTGAGAGCGAATCTAGGCTCTTCGAGTTGCAGCAACATTACGGCGGACGTTTAACGCGCATCCTGATCCAACGTGCGGAACCGATCGGATCGTTCCTCGGCTGGAGATCCCTATCGCCTATTACCCAGTGGGTCGTTGAGAAAGCAGTTCATACCAGGTCATTATCTCCACCATGATATTTTGATAAAATATGCTCAATT
>JAYVVL010000130.1:0-5306 GCA_043787035.1 Synechococcales cyanobacterium | reverse complement strand
CGCCCGTTGTCGGTTCATCCGCTAACGCCAGTAATCGCAGCAGCGTAGTCTTTCCGGCACCATTAGGTCCTATTAATCCATACACTTCGCCCTCGCGGACTTGGAGACTAACAGAGTCTAGGGCTAGATGACGATCGAACCGCTTACTCAAGGCAACCGTACTTAGAAGCATAAAACCGACGCGGTGACTAGGATGTCCTTTATCCTAACCTCGCAACTTACAAAGCTAAAACAACTTAAAGCCCCTTCATAATGACTCTATGAAGGGGCTTTAAAATTATTAAGGGCGAATGAGGGGACTCGAACCCCCGAATGGCGGCACCACAAGCCGCTGCCGTAACCACTTGGCGACACTCGCCGCGTCCTTAGGTACTATAGCGTAAGTAAGGGGGATTTGGGAATGCCTTGAGTAATTTTTTATGGCCGAGGATGGATGTCCCTTGTGATATTGGGAAATTTGGGTACTTTGTGTTGATTTTAGGTGGGGCTTGCTATCGTATCAAGGGCTTCGCACGCCCAGTCGATGATGACCTGCTGCTCATTGCCTATTTATCTGGCTACATTCTATGAAAGGCTATTTCGCTGGAATTTTAGTTTGCGCGACGATCGCCGGAGTTGGTTTTCTGCTGAATTCTATGAACCCCGGTCAAGATGAGTTTGAAACGTTTGCCCTCGCTCAGATGAAACAAGAGCTTTGTCCGAAGGTTCCCGTGTTTGGTAAAGACTGTCCAAGGTTTATGGACGAGAACAAGATGCAGGTCAAAGAGATTTTGCGTCAAAATACGCAACGTGAAGATTTTGGGTTGTTCAGTCGGTATCAGACGCATTTGTCATTGCGATCGATTGTACCGCCGGAAGCCGTGCCGTTTTTGTCAATGCTGCCGATGGCGACAAGCTATGATTTGGCGACCGTGGGCGTGATGGGCAACTTTTATATCTATCAAGCGAAGGAGAAAAAGCTGTGACTCAAATGAATGTTGAAACGAATGTGGGTATGGCGACTGATAGTGAGGACTGGGCGGGAGTTTTGAAGGACGTGTCGGAGGGGCGATCGCTGTCTCAGGGTCAGGCGAGTGCGCTGATGCGCGGCTGGCTGACGGAATCAATTCCGCCGTTATTGTCGGGTGCAATTTTGATGGCGCTCAATGCAAAGGGGTTTTCGGGGGTGGAGTTGGCTGGGATGGCGCAGGTGTTGAAGTCGCTCTCTGCACAGCAAGCGGCCATAGCTCATCTGGCTCCAATAATAGATACCTGTGGGACGGGCGGAGATGGAGCCGATACGTTTAATATTTCTACGGCAGTTGCGTTTATCGTGGCCGCCACGGGCGTGAAGGTCGCAAAACATGGGGGCCGATCGTCCTCTAGTCGCGTGGGTTCTGCCGATGTCCTAGAAGGATTAGGGCTAAATTTTGCGGCACATCCTGAAAAAATTCGATCGGCGGTAGATGAAGTAGGCGTGACGTTTTTGTTTGCGCCCGGTTGGCATCCGGCGATGAAGGCCGTTGCTCCGATGCGTAAGGCATTAGGAATTCGGACGGTTTTTAATCTACTCGGCCCATTGGTGAATCCGATGAATCCGACGGGGCAAGTGATTGGGGTCTCTAGATCGCAATTTCTAGACCCGATGGCAGAAGCGCTGGGCCTTTTAGGCGTGAAGCAAGGAATTGTTGTTTTAGGCCGAGAAGGCTTAGATGAGGCGTGTTTGGGGGATTTGAATGATTTGGCGGTGTTGGGGCGATCGGGCGAGGTGACGCGGGAAATTCTGGATCCTCAATCTGTGGGTGCTGTTCGGGCGACGGTAGCGGATTTGAAAGGCGGCGATTTGGCGGAGAACATGGCCATTTTGCGATCGGTGTTGCAGGGGAAGGGAACAACAGCTCAGACCGATGCGGTGGCATTAAATGCGGCGTTAGCCCTGCGGGTGGGCGATCAAGTGTTGGACTTGTCGGAGGGTGTGAATGTGGCAAGAGAGGTGATTTTGAATGGGGCAGGATGGTCGATTTTAGAAAAGCTTGTGGCGTTTTTGAAGTAGGTGATGACGATGGCGATGACTTAGGTAACAACTAGGTGACAACTATGGCGATCGATTCTACCCTACATTGGATTCAGCAAATCGTTCAACGACGACCCTTACTCTTTCTATTAACACTAGCGCTTGCGATTCGGCTCTACCATTTTGATGCGCCCATCCTCGGTATTCATGCATGGCGACAATCAGATACCGCTGCGATCGCCCGTAATTTTTATGAGAATGGATTTAATTTTTTGTATCCTCAAATTGATTGGGGTGGCAGTGGCACAGGCTATTGTGAAACTGAGTTTCCAATCTATTCATTTCTCGTTGCGATAGTATACAGATTCTTTGGGGTTCATGACGGGATAGGTCGGCTCTTCTCGATCGCTTGGTGCCTAGTCGGAATTGTTTTTCTATATCAGCTTGCCCGAGATTTATTTGAAGAGAAAACTGCATTTTGGGCCTGTTTGTTTTACTCAGTTTTGCCGCTCAGCGTTTATTACAGCCGTACGTTTCAACCCGAATCGATGCTGATGACCTGTTCAATTATTAGTATTCTTTATTTTAAACGATGGCTCGATTCAGCGAAATCGGTTGCATTGTTGACATCGAGTCTCTTCTTAACGATCGCCTGTCTGATGAAAGTTCTACCGCTGCTGTATCTTGGCGTTCCGCTGATCTATCTAGCCTTTAATCATTTCGGACGAAAGGCATGGCAACAACCGCAGCTTTGGGGCTATCTAATTGTGCCGATCGTCAGTGTATTCCTATGGTATGGCCATGCTCATCAGCTTTTCCTGACCTACGGCAATACCTTTGGATTTTCTGCCGCAACGACCGATCGCTACACCTATAGTATTTTACTCACTCCCTATTTTTGGAGTGAAATCTTGGTCAAAGTTGCCGTCAGACACTTTGCAATCGTTGGATTTTTTATCTTTATCGCGGGTCTATTTTGCATCAAAGGGCGATCGTTAATCCTCTTGTCTACTTGGTTATTGGCCGCCGTTCTGTGCTGGATTTTGGTCCCCGTGACGAGCGTGGTGCATGAGTATTATCTTCTCCCCTTTATGATTCCGGGCGTCATGGTGATGGGCAAGGCTTGCAGTGTTTATCTAACAAAGAATACCCGTCAAAATCATCCTGCCAAACCCCTTGCGGAACGGGCGATCGTTATAGGAATCATTCTAACCTTTATCTCAAGTGCCTCTTTCTACAGCATTGACTATATGAAAAAAGAAAACCCTCAAAATTCTCCAGTCTTCGCACTTGCACAACAGATTAAAGCCTCAACTTCACCGACCGACTTAGTCATTTCGACGACGGGCGGCGATCCCACATTGCTCTATCTTTCCCACCGCAAAGGCTGGTTGGTCAATCCGGCTGACGTCACCCCAACAAGATTGGCGCAGAACATTGAGCAGGGCGCATCCTATTTAGTCGGAAGCTTTGACTTTGTAGAAAGCTACACGGTGTCGATGGGTGAGGGAGAACAGCAAGTGATTCAGAACGTGCTCAAGCAATATCCCAATACGATCGAGTCTTCCCGTTATTACATCGCAAGACTTAAACCTAAGACTTAAACCCAAGACTCAACCCCAAGGCTTAACCCTAAAATTCGGACAGTCCCACCTCGTCCGATCGCCCATCCATGAGGCATGATAAGGAGTGTCGATGTGATAAAGAGGGAGATGCGATCGTGGCTTCTACGGGATTCAAAGACTACTACAGCATTTTGGGCGTGGCCAAGAGCGACGATGGCGATGCGATTAAAAAAGCCTTTCGGCAGCTTGCCCGTAAGTATCACCCCGACGTCAACCCCGGCGACAAGTCGTCTGAAGACAAATTCAAAGAAATCAACGAGGCATACGAAGTCCTCTCAGACAAGGATAAACGGGCCAAGTATGACCAATACGGCCAGTACTGGGATAAAGTCGGCGCACCCGGTTCGTCACCGGGCGGGGGCGGTTATCGTCCCCAAGGCGGTCCCCAAGGCGGTCCCCAAGGCGGCGATTTCAATGATGTTGAATTTGGGAAGTTTGACAACTTTGATGAATTTATCAACGACCTACTTGGACGTATGGGAAACAGCAGCGGCGGCGGACGAGGCGGCGGCGATCCCTTCAGCGGCGGCTTCCGCAATCCTAGTACCAGCAACGCCAACCTAGACATTCAAGCTAAAGTTACCCTTACCTTTAGCGAAGCCTTCAACGGCGTCCAAAGGCCCTTCTCCATCGGAACCGAAACCATCACCGTCAAAATCCCCCCCGGTGCCAAAACCGGAAGCAAAATCCGAGTGCGCGGCAAAGGGAACTTCAGCCCGCTCTACACCAGCCAACGCGGCGATCTCTACCTAATTGTCGAACTCACCAAACATGGGTTCTTTCAATTTGATGGCGACAATTTGACCTGTGAAGTCGCGATCGCCCCCGATGAAGCCGTCCTCGGGACCCAAGTCGATGTGCCCACCCCCGACGGCACAGTCACTCTCACCGTTCCATCAGGAGTCAAATCCGGTCAATCGATGCGGCTCAGAGGTAAAGGCTGGAAAAACACCAAAGGCGATCGCACTGATCAAATCGTGAAGCTGATCATTACTCCTCCTAAAGATCTTAGTAAAATCGAACGCGAAGCCTACGAAACGCTTCGAGATAACCGGAGTACTGATGTGCGATCGGCGCTCAAGAGCGTGAAATTGTAGTGGATCTCTAGGCACCTAGGATGGGGTTTGTTGGGTTTATGGGGAATCTGTCGATACTGAGGGAGCGCACTTCATATCTGACTATTCAAGCCTTTGTCATCCCCCATCCCCACTTGCTATGCAACCCAACCAACTGCTCCTTCAATTTGCCCTGCGCTACCCAAAACTGATTGCGCTGACAGTTATTTTAGGATTTTCCGGTGCCCTCTTCAACGGGGTCAGTACGGCCCTAATCGTCCCGGTCATTTTTGGTTTCTTGGGACAAGATGTGGGATTGAAGGGAATGCCACCGCTGCTCCAGAAATATCTGACGCCCTCCGATGGGTTAGCGACGAACGATCGCTACCTGATTATGATGGGTGTCGTTTTAGGAGCGATCGTCCTCAAAAACGCGGCTAGCTATGCCAGCACTCTGGTATCTAGTCGCCTCTCCCAAACCCTCACCAGTCGGATCCGCAAAGATGGAATGCGGTTGCTCTTAGATGTAGACCTTGATTTTTTTAACCGTCACCGACTCGGCGATCTAGTCAATCAGCTTGGCGGCGAAACGTCTCGTGCAGCTGATGCGATTCGGACGGCCACGAGCTTATT
>JAYVVL010000129.1:0-5310 GCA_043787035.1 Synechococcales cyanobacterium | reverse complement strand
GGTTTTATTGCCTGTAGGATTTGGATAATACATCTGACGAGAAGATATTCAGCGGGACTAAATTGACTTTGGAGGTGATCCTGATAGAATTATGGAATCATTTCAATAAATGAGTCTTTTTGAGAAATTTTGACCTATCTTTTTATAACCTAACTTACTATAACCCATACCTTGCTTAGGTTAGAGGATGCGTTGTCACCCCGTCAGGTACTGTCGGCTTATCATTACATTCACTATGAACTATATCAGAGCCTCCTAATGAGAGGAGAATAGCAAGAACTGATAAAGTTGCTAAACTCTCTCCTATTGAAAATAACCCACTCAGATCGGTATGCGAGATAGGATGGGTATAAATATATTTATTTAAAGTCATAGGCTTATTCTTAATGCCTTCATAAGTATTCATCCGCCCAAATTTTCCACTACTCGTATCATAGAACCGTTGACGCAAATAATAATTGCCCATCGCCCCATCCAACTGCTCTCCAGCATACTGATAGGCATTCGTCGCCGTTCCTGACTAACTCACCGTCTCCCCCAAACGCCTCATCCCATAACTATTCAATACCTGACCCTGAGCATCCGTTAGCAGTCGAGTACTTCCCAACCCATCCACCAAGTAGAAACTTGACACGCCCGATTGCACCTAGGACATTAAATCATAGCCATACATAGGAAGCCTGAACAGTTCCATTCGGTGAATACTCCTCCTACACATTTGCCGTAATCCCTTCATCCAACAAATACCGCGTCTCCACGCCATCAACTGTTGACGACACCCGAATCCCTTGGTCATTGTTATCATAGCCATAAGTTGCGATCGCTGTTCCATTCACCTTCTCATCCAGTAACCGACCGTTCCCATCATAAACATAAGCCATCGTGACCCCATTAATCGTCTTTCCTAATCGATTTCCAACCTTATCGTAGCCATAGGAAGAAGTCCGATCGAAGTTGGCGAAACCACAGAATTCGTCAGCCCCGACACCATCTTGAAAATCCTGAAACCCAGTCTATGAATGTTGAATTTCGGAAGAGTTTTGAGTGTAATCTTCTCGAAATCAACGACAAAGCCTTTCTTGCAAAAAGCAAGGTCACGATCGAACTGGTGGAGACTGCTGATACTCTCAACGAGATCCCAAACCTCAAAAAGCTCACAATTAAAGGCAGCTATTACCGAATTCGCGTTGGTCATTATCGTATTGGTTTAACGCTCAAAGACGATACCTTCGTTCGGGTTCTACATCGAAAAGATATCTATCGTGATTTTCCCTAAATCCTTATTAATTCAGGGCGATCGACTTTCTTTAGAGATGCAATTGGCCTTCATGAGATGAGGTGGTGCTTTGGGGCGATCGGTAATGCGATCGCCATTCGTTTTTATAAAATGGAACCTTTACCGGAATATTCCGTCGTCAAGCAGTAGTCTAAACTAGAGACTGCATTCATAACACCGGGAGCCGACGATCGACCATGACATACCTCCACACCCTTGGCTGGCGGACCCTCGCGATCATTATAAGTCTCGGCACCATTGGCGTAGGCTGCTCAGCCATTCCTCCCTCTTCCAATGCATCGCCTATCGCGTCATCGCCTATCGCCCCTTCGCCAAAACTGTTGCCCACCCTTCGCCCCACCTCCCGCCCCCAAGCGATCGATCCCGCCCTTACGCTGGCTCAAACTCAATTCAGTCTGAACCTGTTCGCCGATTTGCAAAAAGAATCCCCCGAAAAAAACCTCTTCATCTCGCCTTCAAGCATCGCTCTCGCCCTTGCCATAACCTACAACGGCGCAGATGGTGAGACTCGATCGGCCATGGCAAAAACACTCCGGGTAGAAGACTTATCGATCGTACAGTTCAACGCTTCAAATAAAAAATTATCCGAAGCTTTAGAATACCCAGACTCAGACGTTGAACTAAAGATTGCAAACGCGATTTGGGCCAATTCAGGAATTAATTTTAAACCTTATTTTTTACGCATCAACCAAAACTTTTACAACACTAAAGCTGAAACTCTGGATTTCAAAAATCCAGATTCTGTTAACGTGATGAATAATTGGGTCAAACGAAATACCAGTGGCAAAATTGAAACCATCGTCGATCGGCTCACCGGGGATGAGCGATTATTTTTAATGAATGCCACCTACTTTAAAGGCAACTGGACGCGTCCTTTTGACAAAGCTCAAACCAAACCCCAACCCTTCACCGCCCCTACCGGAACAAAAACCGTTGCCATGATGGCGCAACGTGGCGGCTACCGCTACCTCGAAACAGAGGAGTTCCAGGCCGTGAGTCTCCCCTACGGAAAACGTCGCCTTAGCCTCTACGTCTTCCTCCCCAAAGCTGGAACCACTGTCGCCGAACTCACGACCCGCCTGAACCCCAAAAACTGGGATACATGGATGACCCAGTTCAAAAACCAAGATGGCAGCGTCGAGATTCCCCGCTTCAAACTCCAGTACGACGTAGATCTCAAATCCACACTCACCCGTCTCGGCATGGGCATCGCCTTCACCCCCAAAGCCGATTTCTCCAACTTCGCAGATAGCCCGAGTTCGATCGGCAGCGTCCGTCACAAAACCTTTATCGACGTCAACGAATCCGGAACCGAAGCAGCAGCCGTCACGTCCATCGGCATCGTCACGACATCCGCCCGCCCTATTGATGAACCCTTCGCCTTCAAAGCCGATCGCCCCTTCCTGTGTGCCCTCCGCGACAACCAAACCGGGGCCATTCTATTCCTAGGCGCGATCGTAAATCCTGAGTAATCCTCGGCGTGAGTTAGCCTTGAAAATTTGAAAATTGGGTTAACAAGGGCAATTTGGGCGACGTCATTGTAGGGATGCAGCCCAAACTAACGGGGACGTCGGCACTGCTTAGTGGCTTGAACGATCGCACCGATCGGAGTACGGGCTACTATATCTGAAGTGTTCCAGCGCTTCAAGTTCTCTGACAATCTCTCGATAACACCCGGATTCATCTACGCCAGCGCCCCGATCACAACGCCCAAAATAAGCCCATCTAAGCGCGATTCTCCGCACCACGCTGTTATTTTGATGCCTGTTCTAACGCATCATTTCCTTTGGCAACACCGGAGCACTGTTTTGCTTTAGGCTACTTTTTTCGGAGATGGGCTGCGCTTGGACCTTTACGATCGCACTAGGAGCTGTAGCAGCCATTTTAGGCATTGTGGGCGGCGCGATCGTTTGGGAGAGTTCCGATTGGAGGAAAAGGCTACCGTCCTTGGCTGACTGAAAAACAGGCTTTTGGCCATCGGGCGTTGTTTTGTTGACGTCGGTGGAGAAGTTGAGGGTGCGATCGATGGACTCCGTGGCCGCTAGAAAAGTCACGTTTGCAGCGGGTTCGAGATCGGCTGAAAGATCGCCAGAATTAAGCTGCCAGACTTCCACTGCTGCGCCGCCTTTAGGGTTGGGATTGAGCAAATTGAGTTTTGCACTCCAGTTGCCGTCGGTGGTTTCGATGCGCTGACGAGCGATGACCGCATGGATGGGCTGGGTATTTGTCAAGGTCTTTGCCCCGGCTTTGGGCGTGAGGAGCCGAATGGCTTGGACCGTAATGACGATCGGCAGTTTGCGTTTTTCCACCTCTGGCTGCGGAAGGTTTGTTCGTCCGTTCAAGGTATAGACTCCCGGCGTTCCATCCGGAGTCACTTGCAGCGTCATTTCTGGCGTAAATTTTTTGCTGTTTGCGCAGCTACTTAATGATCCGACTAACACCCCCGAAAGAATGACGATTACACCCTGGCGAATGACTAGTTTGTGGAGAGTTTTCGGCTGAAACATAAACGTTGGATGAAGAAAGTGGGGCTTAAAATTTAGCGTGTATTTGGGGTTGGACATGAGTAAACCGCAAAATTTAGGGCAATTGCAAGCTGACCGCATCTCAGTATTCCCCATCTTGTGCTTAAAGATTGCGCTTCCGTAAAATTCCGGGCGATCGCTTTTAAGTGAACTGAGGGTACTCTTAGGATGGTGGCATAAATAACGAATAGGCAGCATCTTTTTCAGATTAATTCTTCTATTTTTGATGGGTCCAACGGGTTGGACCAAGGCAACCATAATGGCTAATGTATTCAAAATGATGATGTGTAAAACACTGCTGTCTAAAGTGCTGCTAATGACAGGTTCGAGTTATGGGCGCTCCATGGCAATGCTGCTGATTGTGAGCAGTGCATTAATCTCGATGGTCGGATCCGCAGGACGGGCGATCGCAATGCCCCCCGCTTCAACCCTCAACCCTCAGCCTATTCGCTATCCGGTTTATGGTGCGCTTCCCTATAACGCAAGTCCCTACGCCGCAAATCCTTACGCCGCCACCCCGGCCCAAAGTCCCTACGTTGCAATGCCCTATTATGGGGTCGCTTTGCCTGCTGGATACGCCTATCCTGTCCCAATGGCCATGCCGATTCAATACCCTGCTATCCAGCCTCAGTACGCTCAGCCTCAATACGCCCAGCCTCAATACGCCCAGCCTCAGTACGCCCAGCCTCAATTCATCCAACCCCAATATCCGCAGCCGTACCAACAGCCTCAGTACGCGCAGCCCCAGTACGCACAACCACAATTCATTCAGCCTCAGTATGCACAACCACAATTCATTCAGCCTCAGTATGCACAACCTCAGTACGTACCGCCTCAGTACGTACAACCTCAAGCGGCTCCACAACATCAGCAGTCGTACGGCCAACCCCAGTATTCACAGCCCCAGTATTCACAGCCCATCCAATCTCAGCAGCTTTTACCCGCTCAGCAGCCTCCCATGGGCACAATGCCCGGTGTCTTGCCGCCTGCACCCAGTGGCATGAACTCCTATGCCGCACCTAATTACGCCATGCCTATGCTGCAGCAACCCATGGCGTATCCCGTGCCTTACAACGCTTATGCCGCACCTGGTTATGCCAATCCCTACGCCAATCCTTATCCAAATCCCTATGCGGCGATGCCTTACGCTCAACCTATGCCACCGACCATGGCACCGATCGTCGTGTTGCCTCCCGTTGCTGCGCCTGTCACAGTCCGATCGATGACACCCAACTACTACGCCGCTCCGCTCGGCTACCCGATCGCCCCTGGATATCTGGCCCAGCAGCCCCTCAAAACGCCCGTGGATAAAGATGGCTTCCTGATTGGACCCGGTAAAGCCCAACAGCTCCAAAACCAAAACCGTCCCCTCTTTCGCAGCACTGCCCTCACCAAATCTTCCGTAACCTTACAAGGGGCTTATGTATACCAAGGCGGCGACAGTTCAGCGCGAGCCAGAATTCAGGCACTCTATCCGTTGTCCTCACG
>JAYVVL010000128.1:0-5319 GCA_043787035.1 Synechococcales cyanobacterium | reverse complement strand
TTGCAATTCCCATTCCTCTAACCAGTGGGAGGCTAATGCACTTTGAGTTCCATCGGGCAATGCTAAGGACACTAGATCGAGTAGTGACATTTTGGCCGCGATCGCCAAGCTAATTATTCCCGACCATTCTATAGCTCGATCGCCTACAAAATAAGCTTCCACGATTCGTCCGGCTTGGGTCACGCCTACTTGATACCACAATCGGCCTTCATCTAAGCTTACTCCCTGCAAATCTATGATTTTTGGGGTCGTCGTCTGTTTTTTGGACGGGACAATCGGGCCATGGACCCACGCTGCCGCTAATCCCGCCAAATGTCCTGAAGATTTCATACTCCTCTGACTCCAGGGCTTCAGAATTTTTTCAATCCCAACCTGTGCTGTCGCTGCTACATTGTCCGTTAGATCATCTCCATGAATCACTAACTGCAATCGATTTTGCTTCATAGCCGATCGATTTAACGATCGGAGTCCGAATCGTTCCGGCAACAGTTTTGCCCTAGGGGTTGCTAATACAACGGTGTCACAGTGGGCAATGCGATCGCGAATGGACTGTGACTCGTAGGATTGTCCCACCCACACCTCAATGCCCGCGACCTCTAGCCCCATTTGGACGCGATCGCTAAAGGTCCGTTTAACTAGAGGCAAGATCTGAGGAGTGGGCACCACAAGCATCACCTCAGCGCCACTCGATCGCAGCGCCATGGCTAACTCCACCCCCACGGGCCGTTCACCCACGATCGCGACCCGCTGCCCCTTAAGTTCAAACCACTGATTCACTATTGATTCTGGCCTTAGACAATCAATATGACCTAATCCTAACGGCACGATTCGATCGCCCTGTAATGCCGATATATAGTGACTCGATCGCAGCAGTCGATCGGCGACTTGAAACCCATGAATCGGTTTCTGGACAAACGTTCCGCCGTTGGCAATATAGTCTACTCCAGCAATCTGTAGCGATTCTGCGGATAATTCTAATGCGTCATCCTGCACCTTAAGATCAAGCCATGATGCCTGATCGTCGGCTGGTATCGCTGGCCACGGCGCACGAATCACCGCACGATAGCGTAATGCAGGTTCAGGTGTCACGGACTGTTCTACTAGGGCAACCCGTGCGCCTATGGATGCGGCCCGACGTGCCATCCGACAGCCTAACTCTGTCGCCCCAATAATCACTAAATCGTACTCGATCGGCATTGCACTCGTCCTACTCGACACTTTGTACGATACCGCAAAATTCAGGTTCCTGAGCGATGGGGTGACTTATAAAACGGCTTCTTCACCACCGTCGCCGGGTAGAGCTTGCCGCGAATTTCTACGTCTAAAACCTGGCCTATCTTTGACCATTCTACTGGGACATAAGCAAGGGCGATCGGATAGCCCAGGGTGATGGATAGTGTTCCACTGGTAACGACTCCGATGGTTTGCCCGTTGTGCATCACTGGATAATCGTGGCGGGCGATATGGCGACCGTCTAGCTTTAATCCGACCAGTCTCTTTTTAACGCCCGTTGCTTTCTGTGATTCAAGGACCGATCGACCGATGAAGTCCTCTTTTGTGTCGAGATGCACCAGCCACCCGAGTCCGGCCTCTAGAGGCGAAATTTGGTCATTGACATCTTGACCATAGAGACACATCGCCGCTTCAAGACGCAGGGTGTCGCGTGCGCCTAGGCCGCAAGGAACCACGCCTGCCACTGTAAATGCGAGCCACAATTTTCGTCCGACGTCCGGTGCTGTCATGAGTTCAAATCCGTCTTCTCCGGTGTACCCGGTGCGTGCGATGAATACGGGTTTTCCGTCGAAGTTTCCTTCACCGTGTTCAAATACCTTTGTGTTGTTGACGGGTTGTTTCATGACGTCTTGGATATACTTTTCAGCGTGTGGACCTTGGATTGCGATTAGGACTTTATCGCTAGACAGATCTTCAAATTTCAATTCGGTTAAGTCTAAATGTTGCAACATCCAGTTTTTATCTTTATCGATCGTTGCAGCATTCACAATAGTGACCCACTGTTGATCGTTGCCCTGACCACCTTGGTAATAAAAAATCAAATCATCAATGATACCGCCGTCGGGATTAAGGAGGACAGTGTATTGGGCTTCACCGGGTTTGAGGCGGCTTAGATCGGAGGGGACGAGTTTTTGGATTTGGCCCAAGACGTTTCCGGTGAGGCTGAATGCACCCATGTGGGAGATGTCGAACATTCCGGCTGCAGTGCGGACGGCCTGGTGTTCTTGAGTGATGCTGGTGAACTGGACGGGCATTTCCCATCCAGAGAAGCCGATCGCGCGTGCTTTACCCATTAGGTCAAATAGGGGCGTGCGTTTTAGGTTCTCAGTCATGGGGGTACTCCGGGACGTGCATTTACTCTAGGTTACAATAGGAAGTGCGATCGCGTCTCACTCACCGACGCTCACTCACCTCCTTTTACTTATCCCTACAGGAGTCACTTATGGTCACGCTACAGGCAAAAAATCTGACCCTTAATGAGGTGCATCAACTGCTAGATTTGCAGCCGAGTGTGCAGCGTGTTCGATTTACAGACGTTCTTAATTTGCCAGATTTGACTGAGTGGGAAATGGCGAAAATGGCGCAAATTCGGATTGACTTTCAAGCCTATTGGCAAGCGGGAAAGGTGTTGGAGGGGCAGGTTCAGCTTTTGGTATTGGCTCCGTTGTTGCGGTTGGCAGGCTATTATCGATCGCCCATTCAGCTCAGCTTAGAACAGGCGATCGCCGAAATTATGTTGGATGATGAGGACACGAAAATTACAGGGCGACTCGATCTATTGGCTGCTAGACGAGACTCTGTGACTCCGTTGTGGGTGTTGATTGTAGAATCAAAAAATAGTCAGGTCGATGCCTTAAATGGATTGCCTCAACTCTTAACGTATGCATCGCAATCGTTAACAAGTCAGGAATCGGTGTGGGGATTGGCGACGAACGGGTTTAGCTGTTATTTTGTCCGGCTAATTAGCGGTGAAACATTGTCTTATCAACTATTGCCTGAGTTGAATTTATTGGATAGCGATCGGGCGTTGGT
The DNA here is from genome assembly GCA_043787035.1 of Synechococcales cyanobacterium. Lineage (GTDB taxonomy): Bacteria > Cyanobacteriota > Cyanobacteriia > Leptolyngbyales > Leptolyngbyaceae > JAAFJU01. The sequence goes on along the minus strand of JAYVVL010000128.1, from coordinate 2,274 downwards.
GTTGTTGCAGGTTTTGAAGGGGATTTTGCTGCAATAGGGTCGCTGCGATCGCACCACCGGATAAAAACGCATGTTCGACTCGATCGCCGCCACACCAATCGCCGATGCAATAGAGCGGATGTGGGGTCTTTGCACTGAGGAACTTCACCTCTAATGGATTTATTGCAAATGCATATTTCCAGCGGTGAACTTGGAGGATTTCAGGGTGCGTGATCCAATCGGTATGCAAAACTTCTGCCGCGCGATCGCAAAGTTGCTGGCCGACGGATTGTAAATCTGTAGATTCAGAATGTTCTTGCGCGAACATTCTGCTACTCTGAATCACGATAGTAGGCTGCTCGGGATCAATGTGTTTGGTATTCTCAAATCCAATCCAACCTAACATTGCATCGTCTCGAAAAGTAATCCCCTGTATGTCGATCGCATTGGCACAATCCAACTGTTCTGCGGGATAGGCGGCGATCGCACTGATGCAGGGCGCAAACTCGACCGATCGGACCTGTTGGACAAACTCAGCGTCGGCAATGGCTTCGACTAATGGCAATGCCTGGGGTGCCGGGATGGCCAGAATGACGGTGGTGGCAGTAAGTTGGAAGTGAGGGTCTGAACTGATGAGTTGCCAGCCCGTTTCAACTGGATGGATTGCCGTAATCAATTGAGTTCGATCGAGGCTTAGACCGATGGCCAAATCCTTCGCAATGGCCGTTGCACCCTCAGGCGCAGCATAACGGATTACCGCTTCAGGTTCAGGGGTCAGATCAGGATAATGCAGGCGATCGGTCCACACTCTGAGCACTCCGCGCCCTGTCAAATAATCCATCCAAGACTGAAATGCAGGTCCCTTGGCCTTGAGATAACAGACTCCATGATCGGCATGAGTCTGCCCCAACCGCCGCGTGGCTAGCCGCCCACCTAGACCCCTCGACTTGTCTAGTACAATGACCTGCCGCCCCGCATCGTGCAGCGCCCTCGCCGCAGTTAGCCCTGCCACTCCCGCCCCCACGATCGCAATTTCGTAATGCATGAGTTCCTCTCGCTTTCTGGCCCTCGCTCTATTATATAATCGATCGCAAGGATAATTTGACTCCCTCTTTAGGATGCTTACTATGACGATCGCTTCAACGACCTCTCGGATGCTACTCTCTCACAACTTCAATGTTAATGCAGGAATCATTCCAGCTTTGTCCCGTGCGGCGTTCACGCAGGTATTCGTTGAGGCGTTGTCAGACTGTGCCAAATGTCGTTTGGTTGAAAATCCTCATTGGATTGTCGAAGTGTTGTTTGATGCGGACAAGATTGCCCCTGAGCAATTGGGCGATCGCTATATCAAAGCCCTTGCCGAACACCGTCAAAGCACCCTAGACAGTACGATTCAGCTTCCTCAATACCTGGCATTGGGTGGCTTGAAGACCACGCCTGCGATGACGAGTTCGCCCGATTCGCTTCAGCCTAATGACTGGGGCGTTGATGTGGTTGAGACCGGGGATGCCGATCGGTTTCTCGAAGGACTTGGATGGGATACAGCGATCGCCGATCGTCCGGTGGATCATGTTTTTAAATCTGTTCTAAAGCCCTAAACTTAGTCCCTAAGCTCAATCCTATGCCTACAGCCGATCGCATTACCGAACTTGCTCACCTCTATCAATCAACGCTGCTAGATAATGTTCTTCCCTTTTGGGAGCAGAATTCGATTGATCGTGAGTTTGGCGGATATTTTACCTGCCTCGATCGGGCTGGAGCGGTTTTCGATACGGACAAATTCATTTGGCTCCAGAACCGTCAGGTGTGGATGTTTTCGGTGTTATGTAACCGACTGGAGAAGCGGGAAAACTGGTTAAACATTGCTCGTCACGGCGCGAAGTTTTTGGCTGACCACGGTCGGGACTCAGCGGGTAATTGGTATTTTGCCCTAGACCAGTCGGGCGCGCCCCTGACTCAGCCCTACAGCATTTTTTCAGATTGTTTTGCGGCAATGGCTTTTAGTCAATATGCGCTAGCGTCGGGCGAGGACTGGGCCAAAGAAATTGCTGTGCAGGCGTACGCGACCGTGCTGCGGCGGAAGGACAGTCCCAAGGGTCAGTACAGCAAATCGTATCCGGGAACCCGATCGCTAAAGTCCTTGGCGGTTCCGATGATTTTGGCGAATCTCACGTTAGAAATGGAGTGGTTATTGCCGTCTGAAACCTTGAATACCGTGTTGGATTCAACCGTCTCAGAGGTGATGACTGACTTTCTCTGCCCCGATCGCGGATTATTGTTTGAACAAGTTCAGCT
>JAYVVL010000127.1:0-35033 GCA_043787035.1 Synechococcales cyanobacterium | reverse complement strand
GAAGCTTCAAGGTCTAGAATCCCAGTCTTTTTCGTGGGTTCTGAACAGGTTGTGCTCGATCGAATGCGATGTCGTCTGAACCGAGAGTTTCCGGATTTGATCATTGGAGGGATGGAGTCGTTGCCCTTTGGCGAGTTGCCGCTGCCACTGGAGGAAGAACGTCCGGTGATTGAAAAGATTAAGGCGACCCGATCGGGCGTGGTGTTTGTGTCGTTGGGCTGTCCGAAGCAGGAAAAATGGATGGCGGATCATCGAGGTGAGATTCCAGCGGTGATGATTGGCATTGGGGGGGTGTTTCCGATTTATGCCGGGATTTTGAGCCATGCGCCGCGTTTCATGCGGGAGGCGGGGCTAGAGTGGTTGTATCGGTTGGTTCAAGAGCCAGGGCGTCTGTGGATGCGCTATGCCCGAACGATACCCCCGTTTTTGTGGATGGCGGCTGAGCAGATTTTGAAAAATCGGTCGCAGGGGTCGCGGCTACGGGTTCAGGCTTTGCCGTTGATGGGGCCAAAGTTTTTGAACGATGGAGCTAAAGAAGGGTCTGATAAATTGACATCAGCCGATCGTAATTAAGGGATCCGGTGTAGTGGGTTTGGTAAACCTGGTTTGCGTTATGAGAGAGCTGAGGGAGGTTGCTGGAGAGGGCCGATCGTAAGGCTTTGAGCAGGTCTGAGCTAGATTGCGGGATGAAGTGAAAGCCCGTGACGCCAGGGGTAACAATTTCGGCCATGCTGCCTAGGTTTGGGACAATAGCCGGGAGTCCGCAGGCAAAGGCTTCAGCTAGAGTCAGCGGAAAGCCTTCGTACCAAATAGACGGGAAGACCAGCACTTGGGCACGCTGCATGAGGTTGAGAACTTGGGGTTTGGCTTGGCGACCGAGGAAGGTAATCCGATCGCTCATCCCTGCGGCTGCGACTTGCTGCGTGAGCTGATCTCTCAACGGTCCATCGCCAACTAAGTTTAGATTCGGAAGATTAGGATCCTGGATGTAGGCGTTGATCAGCAGTCCAACTCCTTTTTCCTCTGCAAGACGACCTACGAAAAGAACACTATTTTCACGCGGTAGAATCACCGATCGAGTGGGGACGTCGGTGAAGTTGGGTTTGACGTGGATTTTGTGGGCGGGCAGTCCGCCTTGGACGAGTTTTTGCTTTTGGAAGTTTGTAAGGGCGATGTAGGCCGAAACGTGATGACGCCAGGTGCCTCGCGCTGAGTGAAGCGCCAGCATTGCTGCTACAACCGCCGTTTGCGATCGAGAACCTCGGTAACAGCCCGATCGAATGCCTTGGAAGGCGAACGGTTTGCCGACGCAGACTTCGCAGAGTTGGTTATCGCGGAAGAGCATGGCTTTTGGGCAAATAAGTCGGTAATTATGGAGGGTTTGGACGACGGGGATATGGTAACGCTGGCAGGCGTCGTAGATGGACGGGGAAAGCAGCGGAAAAAAATTGTGGACGTGAACAATATCCGGGCGGAACGTCTGAATATGCGCCTGAACCTGTTGCTTTGATTTACGGGAGTAGATGGCCCCGATCGCGGCTCCCAGTTTGGCCCGTACCCCGCTGATGCGATCGTTGGTGACTTCGAGTAATTGGACCGTATGGCCGTTCTGAGTCAGCAGAGTATTTTCCGCTTGGACGACGCCTTCTTCTCCACCGATGATTTGGTAGCGATTGTGGAGTTGGAGGATTTTCATTGCTATAGTTTAAGCGCTGAATCGATTGGGAGTAAAAGGACGATGTTGAACCTATTGAACTGGGTGATGTTGGTCACAGTATTGGCCCTGATATTATTTTTTGTTGTCACCATTAATGTGGGGCGAGCACGCTTCAAGTCCGGAATCAAAGCCCCTCAGATGTCGGGCGATCCGGAGTTTGAACGGGCGGTGAGAGTTCAACAAAATACGTTAGAACAATTGGTGTTGTTTTTACCCGCGCTGTGGATTTTTGCGCTAGTTGTTAATCCGGTTTATGCCGCTGGGTTGGGCGCGGTGTGGATTGTAGGACGAATTCTGTATGCGTGGGGTTATTACCAAGCTGCCGAAAAACGCGGTCCTGGGTTTGGGGTGAGTTCCCTTGCGTCGATCGTTCTGTTACTTGGATCGTTAGTGGGTGTGGTTTTGCAGCTCGTCAAGGCCCCAGGTTAGGAACAAGGGTTTAATCATATATACAACTAGCCTTCACCCCAACCCTCTCCCAAGTTGGGGTGAGGGAGCCGGAATTTGGGAAAGCCCCGCGATTTATTCTTCTGTTGCCCGCAGCGTATAGCCGATCGACTGATTCTTGACTTGCGTACCGACCCAAACGCGATATTCTCCTGCTTGCCACTGACCGTCGAGTCCAGCGTTTTTGCCCTGGAAATCATCGTTACACCAGGTCCCACCCGGTCCCTTCACCACGAGCGTCGTATCGGTACCGCTTTTTATCAGCACCGTCAAATCGTTAAATCCAGCATTCAACCGCAACACATGATTGGGCTGACTCCCAGTAAACCCGACACAAGGACCTGTCGCCGTGTCCGATCGACCTGCAATATCGCGTGCGGCAACGTCTCCGCCTGCGGTTCCCTTAAGTTCAACGGATCCAAAGCCGGGACTTAGCGCATTGGCTTGAGAGGCGGCGGCAGACAGAGACCAGAGGGAAGCGCTGATGGTAACGAACAGCGCAGACTTTAGAGATTGGGAGAGAATAGACATCATAAGGAATTGCCGTTCAACGCGCTTAGGGTTATGTGAGGATTTTGATCTAGACTTTAGAGGATATAAGACTCGCACAGACCTAGAAAGTTCCCAATTTTATCGGTGCGTTTCCCTTTCAGTGGGTCACTTTGAACATGCAGCGTTATTTTGGGACGAGCTATTCCGTGAAATCCTGTTCCCTCACCCGATCGCACCCCATGCTTCGACGTCTCGCCCAACGCCTTACCTTCATTACCGCTCCTGCGATTATTGCTCTAGTGGTGGCCCTGCCTGCACGATCGGCGGAACGGGTCTATCTAACCTATGGACTACTGGAGCGATCGGTGAGCTTTGAGGGGTTGCGGCAGTATGCGGAGACGGGGGACCTAGATGATGATCTCTTTGTCTATACGGGCTACGTCACGCCAGAACAACGTCAGCAACTGCGATCGATTTTGCGAAGTAAGGCGGACGTAGATGTCGTTTCGATTTCGCAGTTTCTCTATAGCCCTCAGGGCGAACTGCTCCTGAAGCGATTGGGACAGGTGATTCAGCCTGAAGCCCGCACCGAAGGCGGCGTGGCGATTCGGGCGGCGCTCATTTTGGCCGCTGCCGACAAAGCAAAAGGACTTACCCCCCTTAACGTCATCGCCAAATTTCCCACACGGGGGATACGCATCGATCTTCAATCCACATTACGGGTCGCGGGAGAACTCCAACGCATCGTGACTGAAACCCAAAAATATGTCACCGCCGTCACGGACGAAGCCGATCGCGAAATCACCACCTTACCTGACACGCGGGTTGCCCTAGACTTATCCCTCAAAGGTCGCATTCCCTTCGATCGCACTAGTGTGATTCTCACCGACGCCCTCCGATTGAACCCAGTCGGAGGGGTCAAGCCTAGAACCTTTCCAGTCGATGTCTATCGACCCCGCACCCTAGGTCAAGCTAAGATTCCAGTCGTTATCATTTCCCATGGCGTCGGCAGCGATCGTAGTACCTTTCGTTATCTAGCGACTCATTTAGCAAGTCATGGATTTGCGGTGTTTGTCCCTGAGCATCCCGGTAGCAGTGCCAAACAAATTACGTCACTGCTGCGTGGGATTGCCCAGGAAGTCGCCGAACCGAGTGAATTTGTCGATCGGCCTTTAGATATTCGCTACTTGCTGGATACTTTTTCTAAAGACAGCCGCTATCTGGATCTCAATTTTAACCGCGTGGGCGTCGTTGGACAATCTTTCGGGGGTTACACGGCCCTCACCCTTGCAGGCGCACCCTTGAACTTTGATAATCTAGCGAAAGAGTGTACCGAAGAAAAGCTTCTAAATACATTTAATGTGTCCCTGACGCTTCAATGTCGGGCGACCCAACTAGACTTGCGAAACTACGAACTCGCCGATCCGCGTATTGCCGCCACGATCGCCATAAATCCATTTAGCAGTGCAGTTCACGGCCAAGCCAGTATCGAAAAAATCAAAACGCCTACGATGATCGTCTCAGGGGGATCGGATACCGTGGCTCCCGCTGTGCCAGAACAAATCCTTCCCTTTACCTGGCTCAAAACACGCGATCGGTATCTAGTCATGGTCGATCAGGGCAGCCACTTTTCTTTCCTCGCAGATCCACCTCCAGGCAGTGACTCCATCCCTGTTCCCCCTGAGATTGTTGGTCCGGGTGCCGCTCAAGCTAGACGCTATGTGAGTTCCATTGGATTGGCTTTTTTCCGAACTTATCTAGCGAATCAAGTGGGCTTCAAGTCTTTTCTAACCGCAAGCTACGCCAAAAGCATTTCCGATCCAAAGCTTCCCATCGTCCTGATTACCCAGTTTGATCCCCAGTCTCCCGGTTCACCCAAACCGATCGCGCCAAAATCGATCGTCGTTCCCGTGACGACGCCGCCGAACCCCTAGGTCAGTAAGGATCTAATTAAGATCTATCATTTGCCTTGGCGACTAAAGTCGCGGCTACACAAACAAAGTCCGCCGTTGCGGACTAAGAGAATTTTGGGGCTAGAGATCCGGCTTCAACCCGTCGATCGCTTCCCCAAACTCATCCATCACTTCGACGACTTTAGCTTCAGCAACGTCCTCGTCCACCACCGATCGAAGATTAGGTTTGACGGTAGAGGTAACACTTTCAGGGATAGTAAGTTCAATAACGGTCTCCGTAACCGTAACAATCGTCTCGCCAAAATCAAAGGCGTTATCGTCGATCGGCGGTTCAACGGCTGTGCCCATAATGGACACTGCATCGGTCTCCATTACGTCATTTTTAAAACTCTTCCGAACGTAGACCGTTTTACTTTTTGGTTCCTTACGGCTTAGTTCATTACTTTTGGGCTTTGTCCAACCCTCCAGAGCAGATTTGGCCGTGTTCACCCAACCCGTTAGCGGATTTCCATTGCTAGTAGGATTGCTGAACGAGGTTAAGGTTGGCTTCACGGCCTCCTGTTGCTTCGTCTTCGGCGGATTGCCAAAGTCAGCACGGGTCAACGGCGGCTCTTCTAAGGCAGCGCCTCGGGTGGTTTTCACATCAGCATCTTGAGGGTTGGCTGTCGCGACTGTCGCGCTTAAGTCTTGGACTTGGGTCGCTAACTTAGAAATCCGATCGCGCACCCCCGCCACTTTGGACGCATTGACCCGATCGCTTTCTGGCGTGGCATTCCATCGAAGCTCCATCGTCTGCCACCCCAACCAGCCCATTAAGGACACACTCGCTAACTGTCCCAGCAAAACCCCGCCCGTAATTCGCCCCGCACATACCCACAGCACCAGCGCATAAAATAGCCCAACCCCACTCCAAATCAAATCGTTTTTGCGTGAAACTTCGGGCAGAGCAAAAGTAGTTGCGTAGAGGCCGAGACTGCCGAATCCGACGGCAAGTGCTAGAAGGTATGTCAGCATGGTCAATGCTCCTGAAAGGCTGCGATTTCTAAACGTATGAATTAAGCATGAATCATAACGGGTCAACTCGGACAGTGGGATTTGCCGATCCCGAAGCTTTTCACGTTGTTTAAACACTAATAAAAGAAAGCAAGCTACCCTAAGTACCAAGCGTGAGATCGTGATCTAGACTTCAACATCGACATAAAACTTATGACTCAAAGCTTTGGTGTGATTGGATTGGCTGTGATGGGCGAAAACCTCGCTCTTAACGTCGAACGGAATGGTTTCCCGATCGCGGTATACAACCGCAGTCGCGAGAAAACAGATGAATTCATGAAAACCCGCGCTGTCGGGAAAAATGTAAAAGCAGGCTATACCCTAGAAGAGTTTGTTGGATTGCTTGAGCGCCCCCGCAAAATTTTGATCATGGTTAAAGCGGGCGCTCCTGTAGATGCCGTGATTGAGCAGCTCAAGCCGCTCCTAGATGAAGGCGATATCCTCATCGACGGCGGCAATTCCTTGTTTACCGACACCGACAGGCGGGCGGCAGATTTAGAAAGTGCGAAGTTCACCTTCATCGGTATGGGCGTCAGCGGCGGAGAAGAAGGCGCGCTGAATGGTCCAAGCCTGATGCCCGGTGGAACCCGATCGGCCTACCAATTCCTAGAACCGATTTTCACCAAAATAGCGGCTAAGGTCGATGACGGCGCTTGCGTGACTTACATTGGTCCTGGCGGTGCTGGGCACTACGTCAAAATGGTCCACAATGGCATTGAGTATGGCGATATGCAGCTTATTGCCGAAGCCTACGACTTGCTCAAGAGCGTCGCAGGGCTGAACTCAACCGAACTTCAACAGGTCTTCAGCGATTGGAATAAAACCGACGAGCTGAACTCTTACTTGATCGAAATTACCGCTGATATTTTCCGCAAAACCGACAACGGAACGGCGCTCGTAGAAGTGGTCCTAGATGCCGCTGCTCAAAAGGGCACTGGACGCTGGACCGTGAACAACGCCCTTGAACTTGGTGTGGCTATTCCCACGATTACCGCCGCCGTCAATGCGCGCATTCTTTCGTCCATCAAGACCGAACGGGTCCATGCCGCAACGCTTCTGCCAGGACCGACGGCAACTTTCAGTGGCGATCGAACTGAGTTCATCAACAAAGTTCGCGACGCCCTGTACTGCTCCAAAATCTGCTCCTACGCCCAAGGGATGGCCTTGCTCAGCGCCGCTTCCAAAGCCTACGGATTTGAATTAGACCTCGCCGAATGCTCCCGTATTTGGAAAGGTGGTTGTATCATCCGCGCGGGTTTCCTTGACAAGATCAAGAAAGCTTTCAACGACGATCCTCAACTGGCTAACCTGCTGTTAGCACCGGAGTTCCGGGATACAGTCCTCAGCCGTCAGACGGCATGGCGTGAGGTGATCATGGAAGCCGCCCGATCGGGAATTGCTGTTCCGGCCTTCAGTTCATCGCTGGATTATTTCGATAGCTACCGCCGCGATCGTCTGCCCCAAAACCTAACCCAGGCCCAGCGCGACTACTTCGGTGCCCATACCTATGAGCGCACCGACAAGCCTGGTGTCTTCCACACCGAATGGCAGGAAAGCTAGTATTAAGTTCACGTTAAAGTCAACCACTGACTAGACCTCTAAAAGCTAAAAGTAAAAGCCAAAAGCGTCCCAAGTTTTAACCTAGGACGCTTTTGATTAATCTAATCAACAGGCCATGGAAACATGGGCCAGAGCAACACGGACAATAGAAACACAGGACTGACAGAAAGGATTGGACTCTAAATCCTTCGTTCTAAGCATTAAAACGAAGATGACCCATTCCTTAAGGCGACTGACCTTAGCAGATACATACCAGACAATGGGAGCATGAACTGCAAACCCTGAGTCCAGCAGACGCAAACAAGAGGACTTAAGGGATAGTGCTTAAGCCACAACGCTTGCACTGCTGAAGATGATAGCTTCAGACTCCCCAAAGATAGGGGCCTCCACGACGACCGATCCTCAAGATCAGCCAATAGGCGTAGAAGCTGCTGAGAGCTTTAGAGAATACGACGAAAAATTTAATTGTTTTTTAAAAAAGTCATTCGGACGGAAGATGACAAAAGTTTGGATTAACCTCGTAACTAGGACTCCTTAAACCCACCTTTACCGCATCTTTCCCACGACTTCAGCAACGATCGTTGACCCTTGCCTTACTAGTGACGATCTCAATAGCGTTGAGTCCCCAAACCTGGTAGATTTGGCAAAAGTACCAGCAAGCTATGGCATACAAACGATGAGAGTCTTAGTAATTGGCGGCGATGGCTATTGTGGATGGGCGACCGCACTCTATTTGTGTAACCAGGGACATGAAGTCGCGATTTTGGATAGCCTTGTGCGGCGTCATTGGGATAATGAACTTCAGATTTCGACGTTGACCCCGATCGCGTCGATTCAGCAACGTCTTCAGCGCTGGAGGGATCTCACCGGAAAGACCATTGAGCTATTCATTGGCGATATTTGTAACTACGACTTTCTGATTAAGTCTCTAACCCAGTTTCAGCCCGACTCAATAGTTCACTTTGGCGAACAGCGATCGGCTCCGTTTTCGATGATCGATCGTGAACACGCGGTGTTGACCCAAAGCAACAACGTGATCGGGAATCTAAATATCCTCTACGCAATCAAAGAGAATTTTCCCAACTGTCACTTAGTTAAGCTGGGCACCATGGGCGAATATGGCACACCCAACATCGACATCGAAGAAGGCTATATCACCATTGAGCATAATGGCCGTAAAGATACTCTGCCTTATCCGAAGCAGCCTGGATCGTTCTATCACCTATCGAAAGTTCATGACAGCCACAATATTCACTTTGCCTGCAAAATGTGGGGACTCCGAGCGACCGACTTGAATCAAGGCGTGGTTTACGGCGTCTTGACCGATGAGACAGGAATGGATGAGCTGCTGATTAACCGTCTGGACTACGACGGGATTTATGGCACCGCGCTCAACCGCTTCTGTGTCCAAGCGGCAGTCGGCCATCCGTTGACCGTCTACGGGTCCGGCGGACAGACCCGTGCGTTTCTCGATATTCGGGATACAGTTCGCTGCGTGGAAATTGCGGTGAACAACCCCGCCGATCGAGGGGAATTCCGAGTCTTTAATCAATTCACGGAAATGCTGAACGTGGGCGACTTGGCGAACCAGGTGAAGAAGGCGGCTGAAACCTTGGGCCTGAAGGTCGAAGTCCAACATATTGAAAACCCTCGCATTGAGAAAGAACAGCACTACTTCAACGCAAAAAACACCAACTTGCTGGGTCTAGGTTTGCAACCTCACCTGCTATCGGACTCGCTCTTAGATTCGCTCTTGAGCTTTGCCACAAAGTATCAAAAGCGGGCAGACCTGAATCAAATCATGCCGAAGGTGACGTGGAAGTAGTTCCAGAAGTAGTTCCACTGTTCGTTCTATTGTTCGTTCCATCGTTCAGTCAAATTCCAGTCCCCCTTTTTAAGGGGCTAGGGGGATTCCCGTTCCGGGAGGCTTCACCAACGGGGCTTTTGGACCCAACGGTGGGATTCGTCCATGGCCCGATCGCCGAAATCCTAAAATCAATCCTTATGTCTTGCAACAGCTATGAAAATTGCGCTCTTTACGGAAACGTTTTTGCCTAAAGTCGATGGAATTGTTACCCGGCTTAAGCATACGGTCAAGCACTTGCAGCGCCTCGGTCATGAAGTGTTAATATTTTCTCCCGATGGCGGAATAACGGAGTATTGCGGGGCCAAGATTCATGGCGTCTCCGGATTTCCCTTGCCGTGGTACCCCGAATTGAAGATGTCCTGCCCGAGACCGTCCATTGGCCGTGCGCTAGAGCAGTTCCAGCCTGATGTGATTCATGTAGTGAATCCTGCGATTCTGGGGCTGGCAGGGGTCTATTATTCAAAGAAATTTCGCATTCCGCTGATGGCGTCTTACCATACCCATCTGCCCAAATATCTAGAGCACTATGGGTTAGGCCATTTGGAGGGTCTACTGTGGTTTCTGTTGCGCAAAACCCACAATCAAGCCCAACTCAATCTGTGTACCTCTTCTGCAATGGTAAAAATTCTAACGGAGCACGGTATCCAACGGGCGGACCTGTGGCAGCGCGGCGTCGATACAGAGACCTTTGAACCGAGCCTAAGAAGTCGAGACATGCGATCGCGGCTCACAGGCGGCTATCCGGATGCGCCATTACTGCTGTACGTCGGTCGTTTGGGTGCTGAAAAAGAAATCGATCGAATTAAAGCCGTGTTGGAATCCATCCCTAATGCACACCTAGCCCTCGTCGGTGACGGACCCTACCGGGAACAGTTAGAACAGCATTTTGCCGGAACAAATACGCACTTTATCGGCTATTTGATGGGAAAAGAATTGGGGTCTGCCTACGCGTCCGCTGATGCATTTGTCTTCCCATCTCGCACCGAAACCCTGGGCCTTGTACTGCTTGAAGCGATGGCTGCAGGCTGTCCTGTGGTGGCCGCGAATGCTGGCGGGATTCCTGACATCGTCACGGATGGCGAAAATGGATTTTTGTTTGATCCGATCGATGAAAATGGCGCGATCGAGGCGATTCAGCGTCTTTTCGCCCACGACGAATTCCAACTCAGAACGCAGGCTCGTTTGGAAGCTGAGCGTTGGGGTTGGGCTGCGGCAACGCAACAACTTCAAATGTACTATGAGCGGATCGTCATTCCGGCTACCTTTATGAAGGCCAAACCTGCATTGCCGCTGAGAGTTCGTTAGTTAGGGGGTGGAACTCGGCGGATCGAAGGGCGATCGCTCACCAATGGACAGTGATCGTTTAGTGTCTCTCAGCTCGTTCCAGAGCAACTTTATCTCTTGGTAAGACTCTTCAGGGGTGATTTTACCCGCCGTCTCTAGATTGGCGATGATCATAACGCGCTGGGCAAATTCTTGAAGATTGGCATTGAATAATAAATTCTCGGGTTTGACTTGCCCCCGGTAGTGGCTGTGTGGATACATGAAGTCAAACTGCTCTGACATCTCTAGTTACGCTCTGATAACAGATCAACGTTCTTCAGTCTACTAGATTAATCCTGAAAGACGATCGCTCTTTCGACCTAACGCTATTCCCATCTGATACGAAAACCGAGGCTTACTGACCCCCGATTCTGGAGGAACAACAAAGACGTTCCAGAGCTGGGTGGCTAGTGAGCCTCAAGATTGTGCTTTGCGAGAAAGCATTCAAAGTTGGAAAAGCCTTTAGAGCGTGTTAACTGGCTTCGGCGTCACCATTATCCGATCGATCGAAGGGCGACGGTTGACCAATGCCCAGAGACTGCTTGCTGTGCTTTAAATTTTTCCACAGCGACTTGATTTCCTTGTACGAGGCTTCAGGAGAAATCTTACCGCCTGTCTCTAAGTTTGAGATGATCATGACCCGCTGGGCAAACTCTTGAAGATTGGCATTGAATAGCAAATTCTCGGGTTTGAACTGACCTCTGTATCGGCTGCGAGGGGACGCAAATTCAGACGCATTGAACACTTTTGGATTAGACACTCGCACTACGCTCCTATCACTCATTAAATGGCGCTTCACTGAGCTTCAAATCCGATCGGACTTAAAAATTCAGTTTTTTACTCATCAAGAAAACTTCTCTCTTCTTACGGGATTGAAATTTATTTACTTAACCTCGTCTTAATCTAGCATTGACTTTAGAAAATTGCAGTTACCTTGTGCCACTTTTCATCCAGTTTTCCTAGATAAGAGCTTGACAAGAGGATAACGACTCATACACTTATACTGAATTAGCTCTGAAGCAATTGATACCTAATTGTGATTTAAGTAGTACCCGTATAGGCGAGAAATCGGTGAGAAGCCGATTATTTCAAGGCGCTAGCGGCCTGTAGGGCTTCTTTACGGAGACCCTCTGCAATGCGGAACATTTCAATGCCGTCGTGGAGATAGCTCTCGTCGTAGGTTTGGGTAAAGAACTCTAACTCTTGTACGGCATCGTCGAGTTGGCTCATGCAGTAGTAGAGATTAGCTGAAACGCCTGCGGCGATCGAGGGGTTAGGCATTTTTTTCATAATGACCTGCGCTTTTTCTAATTCGGTCTGAATTTCCTCGATGTAGGTTTGAAACACATCCATCAGCTCATCATCAAACGGGTCAGCGGACAGGGCTTTTATTTGAGAGCGAAGGGGCTTGATAATGCCATTGAGGATTCGGTTGATGGGGGTATAGACGCGCTTAAACCATTCGTCGAGCGTCTCTTCGCGATCGGGTTCTTGCTGGCGAGCTTTGCGATATTGTTTGCTGGCGGCTTCGGTACGCGAAGCCCTGTCGCCCTGCCGCCCAAACATTTCGCTGGGTTGGTAGTGAAGCTGTTGGTTATAGACGCGCCGTTTGGCGGGGTCGCTGAGGATTTCGTAGGCGTGGTTGATGGCCTGGAACTTCTGTTGACTGCTGGAAGAGGTGTTTCGATCGGGGTGAAATAGCTTCGCCAATCGCCGAAACGCCTGCTTAATGTCGTCGGGCGTGGCGTCGGGCTTAACCTCTAGGGTCTGGTAGTGGGTGAGGGATTTTGTCTGTGGCATGATGTTAATATCCTACTGCAAGACAAGTTTGGGCGCGAGTCTTGACGCCTAGCGTCGCTTGTGATTGGCCCCAGATTGGCCCTGAAAATTGGTCTTAAGCTAGTCCCAAGATGGATCACTAAAAAGATGCACAGTGATTTCAGGGGTGCCGATCGGAATGGCCGTAATGCAACTGCGTACATCTTCGCCATTCATTTCCACCTCGCAGGCATGGCACGATCCCATCAAGCACCCCGTCGGGATGGACACCGATCCTCGCGCTGCGACCGTGAGCAACGACTCTCCGGGATGCGCTTCTACGGTGATGTCGTTGGGCAGAAAATGAACGCGAACTTGCATAACAGACCTGTTTCTTTATTCCAGCAGGGGTTTGAGATTAAGATGGGGTTCGATCGCATTGGCCAGTTGATCGAGCAGGACTTCGCGCTGCTCCCGGTAGTTAGGAACTCCTGTCGGAAGGGTTCGCAAACCGCGCTGGGTGCGAAGACGATTCAGCCATGCCCGCCGCCAAGGACCATTGTCAAAAACACCATGGAGATAGGTGCCCCAAATTGACTGACTCTCATCAACCAGGCCCAAATTAGGATCATCAAAGAGCGCCTTTACTTGGTCTTCACACTCTTCAATCACGCGGGTCCGACCCTGATGAATTTCGTAGCCCACGACGGGAAGTCCTTCTTGGGGAAACTGGGAGGTAACCGTGCGCTGACGGGCGATTTTTTGTCCCGCGATGACGGTTTTGAGCGGCAGCAGCTTCAATCCGGGGAACCGACCTTCTTGGCCTTCGATGCCTTCTGGATCGGCCAGCACTCGGCCCATCATTTGATACCCGCCGCAGATGCCCATGACAGTCCCGCCTGCGGCTACGTACTCCTGTAACTGATCGACCATTCCTGATTTATGCATGGCGATCAAATCGGGAATAGTGGTCTTTGATCCGGGAATAATCACCGCATCCGGGTGGCCCAAGGTGCCCTTGAGACTCAGGTAGTTCAGCGTGACCGAGCTTTCAGCTTCGAGGGGATCGAAGTCGGTGAAGTTAGAAATGCGGGGGAGCCGAAGAACGGAGATGTTCAGGTCATTTTTGTGAGAACTTTGGCGGCGCTCGAAGAGGCTGAGGGAGTCTTCCGCCGGAAACGCTTCGTCTAGCCAAGGAATAACGCCGATAACTGGAATGCCCGTGCGCTGCTCTAGCCAGTCGATGCCGGATTGGAGCAATTCGCGCTGCCCCCGAAACTTGTTGATCACAAAGCCTTTAATCAAGGCGCGCTCATCCGGATCAAGGAGTTCTAAAGTGCCGACGATATGGGCAAAAACACCGCCCCGATCAATATCCGCCACCAAGACTGTGGGCGCATTTAAATATTTGGCCACACGCATGTTGGTCAAATCGCGATGTTTGAGGTTAATTTCGGCTGGACTTCCCGCCCCTTCACACACAATCATGTCAAATTCTTCAGACAATCGCCTCAGAGAGTCTTCAATAGCCTGCCAGCCGATATCAAAGAATTTTTCGTAGTATTCCACGGCGCTAACTTGCCCCACCACTTGGCCCTTCAAAATCACCTGAGAGGTCATATCGCCCTGGGGCTTTAGCAGAATGGGGTTCATCTCGACCCAGGGATTGGTTCCGGCGGCCCAGGCTTGAACGGCTTGAGCATGGCCGATTTCACCGCCGCCTGCTGTTACGTAGGAGTTGAGGGCCATGTTTTGGCCTTTGAAGGGAGAAACTCGCCAACCGCGCCGCGCCAAAATGCGACAGAGGGCAGCGGTTATGAGCGATTTTCCTGCGTGGGATGTCGTTCCCACCACCATAATTGCTTTCATTAAGTCTCTCTAGGGGCTGATGTAAAACTAGATCTAGAAGCTAGGTCTAGAGATTAGATATAAGAATTAATTCTAGAAGGGCAACCGAAACCAACGACTAATGGCATTGTAGAGGCGATCGACTAATGTGGCCGTGCGATCGTGGCGACCTTGGGTGGTATAGCGATGAATAATCTGTCTACCTAAAGGCGTAATTCTAAATCCATCCGTTAAGCCCTGTCCATCCACCTCGCGCCGCAATAAGCCCACTTCCAACAGCCACATCAGTTCGACCTCTGCAATTAACTCGGTCATTAAGCGTCGAGCATATCCCTTCGTCACGCCCGTCTTGCCACACATCGATCGCAAATCAACGCTTTGATCTACCATGTCCTCATACAGAGAAAATCGAAAAGGCGCACAGCGGACTGCACGTTCTGCCCGCATGAGGGTACGATCGGTATACTGAATTGAAGATGGCTTGGCAACGGAGGTCATGGTGCTTTGGTGAAGACAGAATCTAAATTATTAATATTTTCGCACGGCTGATGGTGAAGCTAGCTGACGAGGAAGTGTAATATTCAAGAAACACAGGGTAGTTTTGGTCAATACTGATTTTTTGAAGAAATTGTCGTAGTATTTCTACGTAGGTCGTTTCAAGGTTTGCATTTATGACAGATTTTAATCAGGACGATCGGACTTCACCGGTTACACCACAGGTTATTCCTCCACAACTAGTTTCCCCGCAACCGAATATCCATTCCAAGTCGCTCTCGTCGGATGAGCTGATTGCCCTCTTTTTGGCCTTGACCGGAATCGGGAGTATTTTGTTTTGGACGATCGCGCAGAAAACTTCGCCAATCAATCTTTCTGCTTTGACTTCAGGTTCGCCCTCTTTCTCTAATGGAAGTGTGACCTCTGGGGCGACGAGCGTTCCTCCGTCATCCGATGGCGTGCCGTTCACTGGAACCGCTCAATCAATGAATGCTAATGGTGACAACGCAACCCGAATTAGTCCCGCCATTGGGACAGCGCAAAATCAGACCAATGCCAGTAAATTTCTTGATCCAGCCGCTTCTCAGCCCCCAACAATTAACGAATCGCAGTCGGCCAACCTGAACAATGCGGCAGCAAAAACCGCAGCAGGCGTTTCTATTACAGGCGCGATCGCAACAGCACCCACTGCAGCCCAGACGCCTATGGGTCCAGCAAAAAAATTGGCTACCGGAACCCTAGACGCCCCGATTCAAGCAAAGGCGTTTAGCGATGTGCCCAATGATTTCTGGGCCAAGAAGGAGATTGTAGCCCTGTCAAATCGAGGCGTCATCACGGGCTTTAGCGATGGCACCTTCAAACCAAACCAAGCTATTAACCGCGCTGAATTTGCAGGCATTGTTCAAAAAGCCTTTGACAAGCCCAAGACCAAGCCTGTAATGAAATTCACCGATATTAAAGATGGTTTTTGGGCCACGAGTGCCATAGACGAGGCTACACAAACGGGCTTTATGAGTGGTTATCCCGGCGGTGCTTTTAAACCAGAACAAGATATTCCTCGTCTAGAAATGCTCAGTGCGATCGTCACAGGAATGCAAATTTCACCCAAAGGCGATCCGACCCAAGCCCTTTCCCGATATAGTGACGCCAAGGATTTGCCTAAATGGTCGGTTTTAAAGGTAAGTAGCGCGATCGAGTCTGGAATTATGATTCCTAACAGCACCGTACTAGAGCCAACCAAAATAGCAACCCGTGCAGATGCCGCGATGTTCATCTACCAGGCTTTGGCCAAAGAAGGCAAAATCAAGCCCTAGTCCAACCGGACGGTCTGCGCTCATTCTGTCTATTGCAGACAATAGTGCAGACACATCTAGAACCTAACCTCAAGTTGTTTTGGATCATTCCCAAGCGACTGAGGTCTACAGCCCAACCCGTCGAAAGGCACGGACCTTTCAACGGCTCAGATCTTTCGACGTTCCAAAAGACCTAGAAGTCCATAAATCAACATTAAGTATCCCGTAGCTAGAAGCGGAATCAACGGCGGAACATCTCGAAATAACATGACATCACTTGCCCAGCAAAAAGAAGCTAACAAACTTAATTCAAATCACCCTGACGTCTTTCCCAAATTGGAAAAAGTGTCAGCGTGAGTCACCACCCACACCAGTATGTTAAGAATCCATAGCATCGCTCACTAGGCCGCGCCCCTGCCCGACTCAGCAACAATTCTTACGCCTCTTATTGCAATAGCCTATCTTCGACTGTAATTATTCAGTTTTTGAAAGCCTTACATATAGACTATCACAGGGTTCTGGGATTATGTAAGTCTCTTTTAACACTAAGTTTTGGCTCGGCAGAAAATTTACGCAAGATCCAGGGTTCAATGGTTCAAGGGATAGCCCGATCGCTTAGAATAACGAAAGAACCTGTAAAGTTTCTTAATCTTTATCCTCACCCGGTTCGTACTAATGACTTCAGTGATATCCCTTTTTTCTCCTGTAGACGCCGATCTATCGGTTATGACCGAGAACCTTAAGCAATTGATCGGTGCTCAGCATCCGATTCTTTACGCGGCAGCCGAGCGGTTGTTTGGGGCGGGAGGGAAGCGGGTGCGTCCGGCGATCGTGCTGTTAGTGGCGCGGGCAACGATGCCGCATCAAGAAATTACACAGCGACACAGACGATTGGCGGAAATCACGGAGATGATTCACACCGCGAGTCTGGTGCATGATGATGTGGTAGATGAGTCGGAACTACGTCGTGGGATTCCGACGGTTCACGCTGATTTTGGCAATCGGATTGCGGTATTGGCAGGCGATTTCTTATTTGCGCAGTCGTCGTGGTACCTAGCCAATTTGGATAATTTGGATGTGGTGAAACTGTTGTCTGAGGTGATTAAGGATTTTGCTGAGGGCGAGATTCAGCAGGGGTTGAATCGGTTCGACACGGATATTACGCTGGAGTCGTATCTGAAGAAAAGCTACTACAAAACGGCGTCGCTAGTGGCGAATAGTGCAAAGGCGTCGGCGATCTTGAGTGATTGGACGTCTGAACAGGCGAATGCTTTGTACCACTATGGTCGCCATTGGGGATTAGCGTTTCAAGTGGTCGATGACATTCTGGATTTTACGGGATCGGCGGAAAGCCTAGGCAAGCCTGCGGGGTCGGATCTTAAAAGCGGCAACTTGACGGCTCCGGTGCTGTATGCGATGGAAGAACAGCCGTATTTGAAAACGCTAATTGAGCGTGAGTTTTCTGAAGATGGGGATTTGGAGCAGGCGTTGGCCATGGTTGAAAAAAGTACTGGAATTGCGCAGTCGAGAGAACTCGCTCAGTTTCATGCCAGGGAAGCGATCGCTTATTTGGCCAGCCTTCCAGTTTCGGAGTCTCGTAAGGCGTTGGAAAACCTATGTGATTTTGTATTGAGTCGATTGTATTGAGCTGGCCCTATAGGTGGATTAGGCGGCTTCTAGGAATAAATCAGGCCGTGGGTCGATCGTCACATCCAACCATCGCTTGCCTAACATCTTTGCAACATTTCCGATAACAAAGTTCATATTTAGGTAGTGGCATCCGTATTTCCAACGTTCGGTCATGGCAAGCAATGCGCGATCGACGCCGTTCTCCCAACTCCGCCACGATTGCCTCAAGCTCCGCCCAATACACATCCTGGAGTTGTATCTGTTGGCCGGAATTCACCGCCCGTTGTCGGGGTTGCAAGCTAACCCTGGTCTATTGAATCGCAAAAGTTCGTATGCTGCAAGTGTGGTGCCCTCTGGAGCCCCTTATCCTTATCTCTCCTTGCTCTCTAAAATCACAAGAAATTTAACGATCGATCGCCCCTACGCACCGTTCATCCGCTATACTAAGTAGCCGATCATTTTTCGAGTCCCTATCAAGGAAGATCAAGTTTATGTCGCGTTACCGTGGTCCTCGCTTAAGAATTACACGTCGTTTAGGAGATTTGCCGGGTCTAACTCGGAAATCCGCCCGTCGCGCCTATCCACCTGGGCAACATGGCCAAGCCCGCAAGAAAAAATCTGAATATTGCGTCCGTCTAGAAGAAAAGCAAAAGCTGCGTTTCAACTACGGCCTAAGCGAAAAACAACTCCGTCGCTATGTCCAAAAGGCTCGTCGCGCTGCGGGTTCGACAGGACTCGTCCTGCTCCAACTCTTGGAAATGCGGTTGGATAACACCGTGTTCCGTATGGGTATGGCCCCGACGATTCCGGGTGCTCGCCAACTGGTGAACCATGGTCACGTCACCATCAATGGCAAAGTTGTGGACATCGCATCCTACCAATGCCGTCCCGGTGAAGTTGTTTCCATCCGCGAAAAAGAAGGCTCCAAAAAGCTGGTTGAAGCTAACCTTCAATACCCTGGCTTGACCAACATGCCCAGCCATCTTGAGTTTGACAAGTCCAAACTCGTTGGTAAGGTGAATGGTCTGTGTGAGCGGGAATGGGTTGCACTCCAGATCAATGAACTGCTAGTGGTTGAGTATTACTCAAGACTGGTCTAGATTCTACAGTTTTACATCATCATTCGATCGAGATCTTAACGCGGCAACTTTGAGACCTCGAAACTCGAAAAAATCAGTCTTTGGACCCGTCAGTCTGAAGGCTTTTTATTGTGTGTTTAGGGATGATAAATGTATAGTCCCGGTCCTACTGCCGTTTAACATGGGGAGGAATTGAGACTTGTCTCTTGCCACAGCGATCGATCGGCCTGTGGCGGCACCATCACCCGCAATGCCTTCGGCATGATTTGAAAGGTCATTGGCGTCCGGCCCAAAAAATCCCCATCGACCTGAATCGGCAGGCGTTTCTTGCCTTTAATTTCAATCCGAGAGGCTTTGAAGTATGCCACCTTAGGATCGCGGTTGTAGTTGCGGGTGAACACTGAAAACAGCCGGAGTGGCGCTGATATCATACTGCGACCTTTAATCACACACACATCCAGCAGTCCATCATCCACGATCGCATGGGCCGTGATTTTGACAACGCCCCCGTAAAGCTGACTGTTCCCAATCACAATCATCAGAATCTGTCCCCGCACCCGTTTGCCATCAATGCGTAACAGCGTTCGCACCCCTCGAAACGTCCAGGCCACTTGAATCGCTTGTTTGAGGTAAGCGATCACCCCTAACCGCTTTTTTTCCCCTGCATCTACATTCTGAGTCACCGCCGCATCGAAGCCCACGCCCGCCATTAGCAAAAAAGCCCGATCGCCCGCTAGTCCCACATCCACTGATTGAACGGTCGATTCCAGCAATTGTTTGGCGGCTCCGAGCACATCCATCGGCAGTCCCATCTCCCGCGCCCAAATATTTACCGTCCCAATGGGCAAGGTTCCTAGCGCTGTATTGGTGTCGATCAGGCCATTCATGACTTCATTAACAGTGCCATCGCCGCCTGCCGCAATGGCATAGTCATAGCCTTCGCGCGCGGCACTTCGGGCAAGCTGAGTAGCATGTCCAGCAAACTGCGTTGGGGCATAGGAGACGGTCCAATGATGCTCTCTCCAAAACTCAGACGCCTTATCAATAGAGGCTTGAAGGGATTCGGCCTGTCCGGCATTAGGATTGAAAATGACGATCGCACGCGGCCTATTAATACGAGAAGCGTCCATGGTTTTGAATCTCACAGATGACAATCTCAGCAATTTTGTTACTAAAACTAAAAAGCTAGCTGGAACCCACCAACTAGCTTTTGATATACCCCCAGGGGAATTCGAATCCCCGTCGCATCCGTGAAAGGGATGTGTCCTAGGCCTCTAGACGATGGGGGCTTAGTGACGACGCAACGCGCTCGACCTCTGTTAAGATACAAGAATCCTAGAGTCATGTCAACTGTTCGGTCCAAACTCCTTGAAGAGAAGGTGATTCGCTAGACGATCGGCTCTTGGAAGAGGGGAATCGTAAAGGTCACGGTGGATCCTAGACCCTCGCCCATGCTGTAGAAATTCACATCTCCGCCCATTTCGTGAACTAAATTTTGGGAGATGGCGAGTCCGAGTCCGGTGCCGCCGTACCGTCGCGAGTGGGAGCCATCAATTTGAGTAAAGGATTGGAAGAGGCGGCCTTGTTTTTCGAGGGAGACGCCGATTCCGGTGTCTGCGACGCGGACCATGACATGACCGGGACATTCTTGATCTTGAACAATGACTTTTCGTTTGACAAATTCCGTTGCGATCGTGATTCCCCCTTCATGGGTGAACTTAATCGCGTTGCCGACGAGGTTGATGAGCACCTGATAGAGCCGTCTGTAGTCAGTAAAGATCATCACCGCATCGCGGGTATGGGGCATTTGGATTTCAAAGGTAAGATTTTTGCTGGTGGCGGAGTTCTTTTGGGAGTGTTGGAGCTGATCAAACACGTCCGCAAGGGCAACAGGACTGAGTTCGAGCTGGAATTTACCCGCTTCAATTTTGGCAATATCTAAGACGTCGTTGATCAAATCGTGTAGATGTTCCGCTGATTTGAGCGATTCTTCTAGGAACTCCTGCTGCTCCTCGGGATCGTCGGCCATTCCATCAATAATGAGCTTCAAAAACCCGATCATCCCGTTCAAGGGCGTTCGCAACTCGTGGGAGGTGTTGGCCAAGAATTCACTTTTGAGACGGGATGCCTCTTCGGCTTGGGCGATCGCCTCTTCGTAAGCTTCCTGCTTTCGCACCAGATTTTTGTTTAGGAGTTCACGTCGATGAAATAACGCCGCATGAGCGATGGCCGTTCCGACTTGGTCTGCGAGTTCTTCGAGAAAGTTTAGTTCTGTTTTATCCCAGCCGACACGTTGAGATGCGCTTTGAGGTTGGATTTGAGATGCACTTTGGGCTGCACTTTGGGGCGATCGCCATAGGACAATGAGTGAGTTCACTTCATCCTGATACCCCGTTGCGACGATTATGCGGATGTAAACGATCGAGCCGTCGGTGACTTGATCCGTCACGACGCAACCGTCACTCTCGGCCAATCCTACAGAAGGGAAAACTTGGATCGGAGGAGTGTCTTGCCCATCATCCTGCACGTCATCGAATAGCGGTGAGGGCTGAAGCAAGGCGATCGCCCGCCTGAAACTTAGCTGTGCTTCGAGCATTTCAGTGCGTCCTAGCCAAGACTCCTGTCCCGCACTACAAAATTCTGACTCAATTTTAATTTGCCCTGAGTCCTCACTTAGAGAATAGATAGAACATCGATCGATAATGAGAGCCTCGCCCAGACCATCGACGGTTTGCTGCCAGATGGTCTTGAGGTCAAGGGTTCGACGGATGTTCCAAGAAATTTGGGCTAGTAGGAGGTGATAGCGATTGGCGACGTCCAGCCCTGAGAGGACGGTGTTGAGCGGGAGGACTTCGCACTGTCCCTGAACCATAATGGTCCAGGCGGTTCCATCGGGTTGAGCGATCGGACTCATGGTCATAGCGACTTCTACGCCTATTCCATTCCACAGGAAAGACCAGGACAGGGATTCTGCTCGATTTGCCTGAACGACGCGATCGATCGTTTGACAATAATCTATGGGGTGTTGTGGACGAAACAGGGATTCGGTTATGGTTTGGCCCACAATTTGATCAAGATATTCTGTAAACAAACTTCCGGGCACGCTACAAAACGACTCAAATCTCCCCTGAGCCGTCTGGGTAAACCACAGCGTCACTGATTGAGGCAATTGGGCTGCATCAATAGGATTAAGCAGGCTTTGAGGGAGAGGGGCAGAAGGGGTCATGAGAGGAGGGAGGGCAAGGTGAAACAGGGAATGTTCAAAGAGGCAGGGCTTAGGCGTAGAGTATTTGTGAATCGCTTCTATTCGTCTTCCGACTCTAGAGACATTCGGCCTCACTTGAAGCGCATAATATCTAATTTTAACGCTCTATGAGGCTAATAATTAGACAATCGATCGCATGAACGTGAATTTAGTCAAATCCGGATTCCCCTCACTGCCCTTAACGCAAACTTAGTAGAGGTTCGGGGGAACGCACTGTGGGTTGACGTTGGACGTTAGACGGCGGTTGAATGTTTGCGTGAATATAGGAGTTATCGCTCAGATCGATCGATAGATTCGTTAAGGTCTCTTCTAACGTGAGAACCGGAAGATGCCGAATCTCCCATGCTTTTAAGACAATCATATATTCATAAAATGCCTGCAACGTACACCAAGAAAACCCGGCCCGACCATCAAGGATTCCGCCGAGGATGAAGTACATATAAAACCAACGAACCAATGGACGAAACGGCACCCGTTGAGAGAGATCTTTGAGGGCATGGCGTCGATCGATTTCGCGGCTCCCGAGCAACAAGTTTCGCCATTGAATCTGCCCATTTTGGAGCTGGTTGACGGTTTCTTTTGCTTCGTTACTGGAATAGGTATTGTGTTTATCAAACCACCGATCGAAGCCTTTGCCCTGGGTAAAGTGGGGATAGGTTTCCGTTAGCAATCCCGTGGTGCCATCGCACTCTTCGCGTTCGGTATGACCATAGTCGCTAAACCACACTTTTTGTTTGTCAAATAACCGCATCTGATAGCGTGGATACTGCGTGCTGTGCTTAATCCAGTAACCCATGAACATCACCCGTTCTGCCGCAAAATAACCCGCGTGAGACGGGTTCTCGACCGTCGTCAGACATTCATTAAATAACGCCGGGGTCATGCGTTCATCGGCTTCAAGAATATACGCCCAATCGTAGCGCGTCTCCACGTTTCGGATCATCCACGTCCGCTGTTTTCCATGGCTTTCAAACGGATGTGGAATCACTCGGACGGGGTAGGTTTTACCATACTGGTTGGCGATGTCACAGGTGCGATCGTGGCTCAAAGAATCGACCACCACAATATCGAGATCCTGCGGTGAGGGCGCAGATTGGATCACCGACTCAATGCAGGGTCCAATGTCTAGCTCTTCGTTAAACGTCAGGATGTAAATTGAGAACATGGTAATCAAGAAACTGAAGTGTCACAGGCGTAGGATGTTTGAAATACCCTAAAACAAAGGAGTTGAGGATTTGGTGCTCGCGTGCAGTTCCTCAACTCCTTTATTCCTAATTCAGAGTGCCCGATCGGGATGAACGATCGGACATTCAGCACCATGACTCATCTCAAAACCCATTTTAGCGCTTGCTGAAAACACCCAGTTCGGTGAAGCCAAGCCAGGAAATCAAGCTAAAGGCGGTCGCTAGAAGAAGACTGCCGAGACCCGTGCGAATACTGGTTTTGGTCGCTTCTGCCCGCGCTTGCTCTTCTGATTTTATTTTGCGATCGCGAATCTTTTGTAATTCTTTATCGCTTGCGCCTTTAGCCATTTCTTGCAGATAGTTGGGGTCATTTTTTAGCTTTTGAAGCTCCTGTTGGCTGCTTTTCAACTGCTCCATCTGTGCAGGATCCAGAGGTTGTCCAGTCGATGGATTTTTCCCAGTCGCTACAACATCATTAATTTGTTTCAGTTCACCCTCTAGTTTGGCTTTATCCTTCACCTGCTCTTGAAGTTGAAGAAGACGCTGCTGAACTTGAGGCCCAACAGCGTCTTCCTGCTGTTTCGTCTCCTTGCCAATCCGATCGATCGCCGTATTAGCAACGTTGTTTGTGTTGATAAAGTGCTTGGGGACCGCGAGTAGAAAAAGCAGGCCCAACAATCCGGATAGAATCATCATCGCAAACCGACCCGTCATCAAAGAATTCCGGCCTTCTGGTCTGAGCGAACCGCCTTCGAGGTAGCTAGAAACATAGATAAATACCATTCCGATTAGCGGAATTACACCGCGATCGACGAGCTGAATCAACGTGCTGCCGACCCATTGCTCATCAGAGAATTTTGGAGGAAACAACAAAGTTGCGTAGTCGATCAGGGTCGATAGGATCATGATGTAACCCACGACCTTAAGCACAAATGGAGCGGAAAGAGCAGATGTTGTTGATTTCGACATTGTTGATTTAATGGGGGATTGCATCAGAAATAAATAGACTTTACGGGTGATAGACCTATCCATTAGGACGCTAATCTAAGCGCAGGTCGGTTACGACACAATATCCATAAAGACATCCATAAAGACAATGTGAGGATACCCCAAATTTCCAGAAGAATTCGTAAATTTCACCATCCCGTTACCATCGTTGATATCTTGGGCACAAAATCAGGGTAAACTAGTAAATATGTACTTTACAATTATCTTTTAGAAACTCTTCGTTGCAACCTTGGTAGGATGCGTTAAATTACACATCGCACTTATCCCTTCTCTATGAGCCATCTGACGACCCATCATGACTGGAAATCGATTTGTATTGAGTTCGATCGCTTGCGGGGTGAGTTTTGGTATCACCTTGGGATTAAGTCGTGGAGATTTCGGGCAGTCATTGGGGAATGGGGCAATGACGTTTTTGGCAAGCCAGATTGGGGCGGCGGTGGCGAGTCGTCAGCCCACCGAAGACGATGAAGGGCAGTGGCGATCGGAGGAATTACGAGGCCATATTCGAGCACTTCAGCGGCGGCGCGCGGATACCTACACAGAACTGGAGCAGTTGATGGAGGAGCGCGATCGCGCGTCGTCATCGCTTCAGTCCCTCCAAGGCCAGCTCCAGCAACTCCAGACCAAGAGCAATACCCTCTGGCAACAAAAAGAAGCCCTCAGTTGGAACCTGACCTCACCTGCCGCCGGACGCCGAACAACTACCGAAATTCAAGATTTTGAGCTGCGAATCAAGACTTTAGAGCGCGAAGAAGCGGAACTGAACCGATCGCTTTCCTCTACACTCGCCGCCAAGCAACGTGCAGAGTCCCATCTCATCACCACCCAATCCGAACTCAGTCAGATTTTAGCTCAAGTCGCTGAGCAAAAGGTCCACAAAGCAGACATCCTCGAAGACATCATGAGTCTCGGTGAGCAGCAGCAGCAGTTAAATCAGGCCCTCATCCAGTCTCAACAACAACTCGAAGATCTCGATCGATACCGCCGCGATCTAACCCAGCTTGTCGAATCCGCAGAACCTGTCCGTCAGCAGGTTAGCCAAGGGTCTCAGTCGCTCCAAGGTGCCATTCACCAGCTTCAAGGCCAAATCGGATCGCTTCACACCGAACTCGAAACCCTCGAAACCCAAATCCTCGATCGCCGCACCCAAAAGATCGCACTTGACCAAGAACTAGAAACCTTACGGGAGCAACCTCAATCGATCGTTTCCAGTCCTCGCCTAGCGACGGTTTCAGATCCCTGGCAGGAAAGTAGTTCACCGACAGCGCCCAAGCCCTCACGCGAGGATCCAGCAGCAACTTTGCGCCTAGATTTCAGCCCATATCCTAACGTCACGCCACCTTGGATCGCCTTTGCCGCCCAGCTTCCAAGGTATGAGTTCCAAGCTTTGGGAGCGATTGCCCACGAAAAAAGTCCAGCTTCTAACTTAAAACGCATTGCAGAAGCCAATCTTACAATGCCGGAATTATTGATTGATGCCATTAATGAACGCGCCTTAGAGACGATCGGCGATATTATTTTAGAACCCAGCGCAAAGAAAGGGATTCCGGTGATTGCCCAAGAGTATGAAACCGATGTCCGAGCTATCTTGCGCGTTTATGAGGCCATGATCGATGAGTCGTGAGAATCGTGAAGTCGGGCAGCAGGTTCGATCGTGGACCGTTATACGGCTAAGTGTATGGCTAAGTTTTTCGGCCATCGGGTTTGCGGCGTGGGGATGGGTTGCCCTCAGTGTTGGGTTGGGTCCGGCCCATGCATCTCCAGTTCAAGACATAACCGTGCTAGAACGATTGTCCTTGCTTAGCCTAGAGCAGGCCCTCCACACGTCTACTTTAACGAGTCCTAGTCAACCCGGTCTTCAGCCCTCCGAACGTCTTCAAGCTCTCACTCGATCGCTCACTCGATCGCAGGTAATATACCTTGGAGAAACTCATGATAGCGAATGGGATCATCAGATTCAGCTCGAAGTTCTTAGAGCCCTCCAAGCGCACAATCCTAAACTGATTCTCGCGATGGAGATGTTTCAGCGTCCCTATCAGCGCGTGCTCGACCGCTACCTCAACCGCGAACTGTCCGAAGCCGAACTGGTCGATCGCACTGAGTACCCGACGCGGTGGGGATTTCCCTGGGAACTCTACGCGCCCATCCTTCGGTTCAGTCAATCGAAAAATATTCCCCTAGTGGCGCTCAATACCCCTACAGAAGTGACCCGCAAGGTGAGCCGCAAAGGCTTAGAAAGTCTTACACTGGCCGATCGACGATTCATTCCACCACTATCTGAAATCCAACTGGGACCAACGGGGTATCGCGATCGGATTCAGCAGATCTACACCGAAATGCATCAAGGGAAGGGAAACAGTGATGGTCTGACGCGCTTCTTTCAGGCCCAGGTGCTCTGGGACGAGACCATGGCGGACCGGATCGCCCGTGCAGTAGGGCAGTATCCGCAGCATCAGATTGTCGTGCTTGTTGGCCAGGGACATCTCCTGTACGGCGATGGAATTCCCGATCGCGTTCTGCGTCGATTGCGCGGGTCGTATCCAGAATTTTCACAAACAACGCTACTCCTGAATCCTGACCCGAGTTTGCCACTAGCGGATCCTGTTACAAAGCGATCGATCGTAGATTGGCTCTGGCATAGGACTTCTGAGGGTCCTAAACCTTAGATTTTGCAGGGAGGAGGTAAACTGCACCCGAAATCCAGGTCACCAGAACCGATAACCAAAATAAGAGCCGTCCCAAAAACGGGTCGGGCAGCGGTGCGATCAAAAGAGCGATCGCAATAATTTGGACGACGGTCTTTATTTTTCCCCACAGATTTGCTCCAGGGACGCTCCCAGCTTGCATCGACGGACTTACCCGCCAGCCTGCGATCGTCAACTCCCGCGCCAGAATCAAAAACACGCCCCATGCTGGAATCTGACCCAGTTCAACCAATGCCATTAAAGGAGCCAAAACCATCAGCTTATCCACCAACGGATCCAAAAACTTTCCCAGTTCTGTGACTTGATTGAGTCGTCGTGCCAAGTAGCCATCCAACCAATCGGTCCCCGCCACTACCAGAAACACTGCGACCATAACCCATCGAATGGATGACGTTGGAGTTGGCTGGAGCCAGTAAAGTAGAATCGGAACCCCGAGTAGCCGAGAGAGGGTAATCCAAGTCGGGAGATTGATCCGATTCATATCCATGGTTAGGGCACTTTTCTGATAAATATACAAAACGGCCTCCCCTATTGCAGAGAAGGCTGTAATTTACCATTTAACTTAGAGCAATATTGATTCAGCTTGGGGGCAAACCTGAATCAGCATTTTGAAAACCTAACCACTATCACAAATCCTCAACTCGATCGAGGAATGGCTCTAGCACGCCCCCTTTTTGGCAAAAACCACGCCGATTGTCTTGAAAATGAGCTGAAGATCGTAAGCGATTGACCATTTTTTCTGGTAAGCCAGATCCATCTCAACGATATCTTCAAAGTCCTTGACCGTGGAACGGCCATTGGCTTGCCATTCCCCCGTAATTCCCGGCTTCACCGCAAGACGCTGCCAGTGATGACGATCGTACTTGGCTACTTCATCTAAGCTAGGAGGACGGGTTCCTACCATGCTCATGTCGCCTAAGATCACGTTAAGGAACTGAGGAAACTCATCTAAGCTCGTTTTGCGAAGAAACTTTCCAACCCGAGTAATACGGGGATCGTTCTTCATCTTAAAAATATGTCCGGATGCTTGATTTTGGGATTGAAGATCCTGTTTGAGTGCATCGGCGTTAGACACCATGGAGCGAAACTTCCAGATACGGAAAGTCTTGCCTTGGACGCCGCAGCGCTCTTGGCTATAAAGGATGGCGCCTGGGTTGTCGATTTGGATGGCGATCGCAACAGGGATAAACAACAGCGCCGTCACCGTGAGGCCAACGGCCCCACCTACAATATCTACCAATCGCTTAAGCTTGCTGTTCACCGAAGGATGAACCGGACAAATCTCAGCATACGAGGGCGTCGCGACAGATGGGGAAGATGGCATAAAAGGGGCAGTGGAGAGGCGACGGGAAGTCGGCGTTTCAACCGTGGGGACCGCTCCACGGAGAGCATTGGAGAAAATGTTGGAAGAGAGCTTGGAATGGCTAGTAATCACAGGTAATGATGGGTGGGTTGAAGATGTTCAGTTGACCTATGCCCATATTATCTATGCCAACCCACCTAGACCCCATTTAGGCGGGTGTTTTTGTCTAATCTTTGAACTGCTGTCCCTTTTATGAAGTTCAGATGCGAATTTTCACCAGCCTCCTGATATTTTTTTTTGAATCAATTTTATCTTTATGATCTCAACGAAGGTATATCGGTAAAAAGTGTATTCATTTCTTCCAAGGTAATGTCGTCACTGACTTCAAAGTTGGAATTAGCATCACTGCTAATAAGAGAATCCTTTAGAACAGAGTCAGATGAGCTTCCGCCGAAGTCCTTTAGAAGATTGCCTAAGGTGTCGCTAAGGCTATCGTCAAAGGTGTTGCTAAGGCTATCGTTAGAGGTGTTGTCAAACGGGTTGCCAAACGGATTGCCAAACAGGGTGTCTAGGGTCATCTCGCGATCGCCAATCGCGGTTTCTGGTGAAAATCGAACGGCAGTCTCTGGGCGATGCTCGGCAGCAGGTTTTGTTTCAGGGATCAGGCGCTGTTTTTTAGGCGTGGATGGATCTATGTGAGTTTGAGGGTTCGATCGGACGCTGATGGGGAGGGTTCCAGCTGTTTTTAGCGTTTCGGGGGTGGCTTCGGCGGTGAGGGTTGAGAAGGGACTTTGAATCGGGGTAATGGATGGAGCGTCCTGAGGCACGGCGCGTCGGTCTACGACCGACCGTAGGTTATCGGGGAGTGCGGTAGTGGAATTGGTGGTGGAATTGGTGGTGGGATTGGCAGCTAGCTCTCGACCCATTTGTTGGGCAAGGTGGTTGATGAGGGCTGAAAAGAGAACTTCTCCTTGGTAGCCAAGATTGTGCATTCGATCGAGACCTTGATGTAGCGTGGTCTGATAGACATCTACATTTTTTTGCATGGAGCTAAAGGCGAGTTGGAGGCTGCTATCCATGCTGGATAAGAGGAAGTCAGTGCGATCGTGAAGAGCGCTAAGCTGTTCGATTTGACGGGTATCTGGCGCTGAAGGCGGCGCTAGAGGTGGAATCTTTTGATCTGAAGTTTGGGTTAGGGCTGAGAGGAACTTGACTTCTTCACGGAGGGCATCTCGTTGGGCGATGAGGGCTGCAACTTCGAGCTTGACGGAATCCGGGTGGAGGTGGGGCGGTGGAAGTGGACGGATGAGCGCTGGTGCTGGGTAGGGTGCGATCAGACTCAGTTCGGGGGTTGCTGTGCGATGGTCCGATCGCTGCTGCATTAAGAGAAAGCTCCGAACGCGTTCTAGCATTTGGCGTTGGTCATAAAGCTGGGTGAAGAGATTCCAGAGTCTCCAGCGTCCTGTGCGATGCAGAACGCGATCGAGTTCGTTAATCATGGATTGAATCGGGTCGGCTTGATACATCACAGGAAGAATCCTTCTTACGGGGGTGAGGTTTGGATGGGAATGGTCTATCTAAAATCTGGAACTTTTAACTAAGAATTCCCCATTTGAACCCAACTCAATCAAGAATCTCCCTGAATAAAAACAACCGACTCGCCTCTGTCAATCCAGGCTATCCTTAGGGTGAGATATGGTTAGCGGGGAGCGCGGTAAGGGCAAACCATAAACAGGCTGGGTGACCTTATTCTCGATCGATTTGTCTGGAGTAGGTGGTATGGACGATTGGCATTTGCGCGAATCACAACGGGACGCCTCAATTCGATCCGCTCCGTTTTTTGAGGGACTGCCGATCGAGGCGGTGGAGAAGGCTATTGCCCATGTAGTGATGCGGAACCATCCGGCGAATCAGGTGATGCTGCTGGAAAATGACTGGGGTAGCTCGGTGTATTTCATTTTGAGCGGATGGGTGAAAATTCGCACTTACAACATGGATGGAAAGGAAGTTACGTTAAATATCTTGGGAAAAGGAGAGTTGTTTGGTGAGATGGCTCCCTTGGATGAAGTGCCGCGATCGACGGATGTGATTACCCTTGCCCCGACGTTGATTGGCAGTATGCCGTCGCAGGATTTTGTAGCATTTTTGAGTACGGAACCGCAGGCGGGAATTAGGTTGGCGAAGCTGATGGCACGCAGGCTGCGTCAGGTTAACCGTCGTCTGCGCCTGCGCGAGTCTGACAGTGTGTCTAGGGTGGTGGATGTGATTTTGTTCTTAGCGGATGGTCAGGGAGTGAAAGTGGCCGGGGGAGTGGAGGTGCCGAACTTGCCGCACCGTGAGTTGAGTAGTTTGAGTGGACTGGCGCGGGAAACGGTAACTCGGGCCTTAAGTAAGCTGGAGAAAAAATCGTTGATTGAGCGCGATCGAGATTTAATTAGAATTCCTGATCTTAATGCGTTAGAGAAATTGATGTTCTAGAAATTAGCTTGTCATGAGCTTTTCACTGAGGGTTAGCCGAAAGGTTCGCTCAAAGCTTGGTTTTTTATAATCTAGGCTCCAAAGCTCTAGAGCACAGTTGTCTTGGGGATCTTTAGGGTAGATCTGGAGAACGACGGCTTGGCTGTCGATGTTGAACTTGATTTCAAAGCGATCGATGGCCCCAATTTGCCTGCGATCGAGTGCGACGGCGATGCGAAGGAGTGGACTGAGTTGATCGATTATTTTTCGATCGCGGTTGCTACTGAGATTCCGATAATTTTCATGCTTTTGTTTTTTTGGATAACTTTTGCGATGGTACCGGGCGAGGTTAGCAATGACATTAATATCATTTTCAGTAAATCCTAAAAGCTCTGCGTTACGGATTAAATAATATGAGTGCTTGTGATGCGAGGCGTGATTAATATGGTGTCCACAGTTGTGTAGAATTGCAGCAGCCCACAGCAATTCGCGTTCTTCTACGTCCCATTCATGGAGCCAATTCTGAGTTTGGTCAAACAAGCTGAGGGCAAACTTAGCCACTTGATCGCTATGTTCTAGGTTGACGTTAAACTTTTCGGCGTTTTTATAGACGCTGCGTTCTCGGACGGAGGCTTGAAATCGGAGACGGTTTTCAATCAGGCCATGGGTGATCATCCAATCCACAATCACGCCTTCTCGGAGCGATCGTTCACAGATGCGCAGACTGCTTAAATTAAGCTGAGTCATGACTTCATATAAAATCATTGCACCCGCTAAAATAATCTCGGCGCGGCGATCGTTCATGCCCGGAATACTGGCACGTTCAGCATATTTCGTCCGACGAATTTTTTCGATCCAATTGGCAAGCTGGTTCCGGGTAAATTGGTAGCCGTTCAGGGGATTGGGGACGGTGCCGAGGGATTCGCGGGCTTGGAGGGTTGCTAGGGCTTCGATGGTGCCGGATGTGCCGACGAGCCGGAGGACTTCTAGAGGCTGTATTTTCGATCGAATTTCTTCAATGGGACGTTCGAGCATTCCGCGAATATAGGCTTGAAGCGCTGTGAATTCGGAGTTGCTAATCGGGTCCGTGGTGATGGATTCGCGGGTGAGTCGGACGGCTCCGATCTTGGTGCTGGATAACGATCGCGCTTCGTTGCCATCGCCCAAAATAAGCTCCGTTGAGCCGCCGCCAATGTCAATAATTAGGTGCGGGGTGTCATTGAGACTCATGCCCGATAGGACACCGAGATAAATCCGCCGAGCTTCTTCAGATCCTGCAATCAAATTAATAGATAGTCCGAGTTCTGTTTTAACCTGAGCTAAAAATTCACCGCCGTTTGGGGCTTCTCGAACGGCACTGGTGGCAACGGCAATAATATCCGTTACTTGCAGACTTTTGGCAATGTCTTGACAACGACGCAGGGCGGTCATGGCCCGTTCGATCGCGAGAGGGGTGAGGTTTCCACTGGCGGTGTCGCGATCGCCCAATCGAACGGTACTTTTGTCGCGGGAAATGATGGTGAATGCGGGAATATCCGGCTGGATTTTTGCAACAACCATGTGAATGGAATTGGTCCCTACATCTATGGCGGCCAGCATGATGTCAGGGCGTGTAGAATTGCCGCGCGCAAGATCGCAGCTTAAGGTGCTGGGCAAATCATCCGGCGTAGTTAAATCAGACATGAGAATGCCTCCAGGAGCAAGCAGGAACACACAAGAATCAGAGTAGGCAAAGTCGGACGCTCCGCAGCACTAAAATTCTATCTTGATCAGGTATCCTACTAGGACGTGAGTGGATCAGAAAAGTTTGAATCATGCAGACCCCCAAACCCCGAAACTTGACGACTGGAGAGGCATCAGACCCAGCTATGCGCCAATCTACAGGCCGATCGACGGGCCAATCTACCGCAAGTGCGATCGTCCGTCTTTTGCGCTGGGATAAACCGGAAGGCCGTTTGATTTTGATGCAACCTGCACTGTGGGCTCTTTTTTTGGCGGCAAAGGGTCATCCGCCCGGTTTGTTGGTGCTTGTAGTGGTTTTGGGATCGCTGGCGACGAGTGCGGCGGGGTGCGTGGTGAATGATCTGTGGGATCGCAATATCGATCCTAAAGTTGAACGGACGAAAAATCGTCCGCTGGCGTCACGGGCGCTGTCGGTCAAGGTCGGCGTGGGTGTGATGTTAGTAGGTTTTTTGTGTGCGTACGGGCTGACGAGTTTTTTGAATCCATTGACGTTTTGGTTATGTGTGGCGGCGGTTCCGGTGATCGTTATTTATCCGGGGATGAAGCGTGTGTTTCCGGTGCCGCAGTTGGTGCTGGCGATCGCTTGGGGCTTTGCGGTGCTGATTTCGTGGAGTGCGGTGAGTTGTGGAAGTGTGGCCGCTGCAACGGACTGTTTGGGGCAGGAAAACTGGATTTTGTGGGCGGCGACGGTGTTTTGGACGTTGGGGTTTGATACGGTGTATGCGATGTCCGATCGGGCGGACGACCGGCGGCTGGGGGTAAAGTCCAGTGCGTTATTTTTTGGGAAATATGCGCCTCAGGCGGTGGGGATGTTTTATCTGCTTACGGCATTGTTACTAGCGAAACTCGGTCAGGTGATGAATTTGGGCTGGGCGTATTGGGCCTGTTGGGGAATTGCGACGGTGATTTGGGCATGGCAGTCAATGAAGCTCACAGAACCGCGCATTCCCCATCGGTTTTATGCGGAAGGGTTTCGACAAAATGTGGCGATCGGCTTTATTTTGCTGGCCGGGATGATTGCGGGAGTTTGGCAGGTGGGAGGCTAGTTTAGATGCCGGAAGGTCCAGAGATTAAGCTCGCTGCCGATCGAATTACAAAGGCGGTGGTCGATCAGCCGTTGACCGAAGTATTCTTTGCGTTTGATTCGCTGAAGCCCTATGAAGATGTGTTTGTAGGCGAGAAGGTTGTTGCGATTAAACCTCGGGGAAAAGCGTTGCTAACTCGCCTCAGTAATGGTCTCAGTATTTATAGTCACAACCAGCTTTATGGCGTTTGGTATGTTCGTAAAGCGCAGAGCTTTCCGACGACGAATCGACAGCTTCGACTGGCATTACATACGGAGAAAAAGTCGGCGTTACTGTACAGCGCTTCGGATATTTTGGTGCTTAATGATGATGAAGTTGCGGGACATCCGTTTCTCAATCGGCTCGGGCCTGATGTTTTGGATGAATCGGTGACGATCGAACAGGTTCTCGATCGACTTATGGCTAAAAAGTATATGCGACGGGGTTTTCCAACGTTGCTCCTAGACCAAAACTTTTTGTGTGGACTGGGTAACTATTTGCGCAGTGAGATTTTGTTTCTAGCGGGAGTCTATCCGACCAAACGTCCGATCGACTGCACGCCCGATCAACTTGAGAAACTAGCCCGTGCTTGCATTGAAGTGCCTCGGCAATCCTACGCCACGAAGGGCATCACGAATGATTTGTCGGTGGCGCTAGCTTTGAAAGCGGATGGGAAACCTCGGTGGTTTTATCGGCACTGGGTTTTTTCGAGAATGAATCAACCGTGTTATGAGTGCGGCGATCGGATTTTGAAAGATGAAGTGGGTGGAAGGCGTGTATATTTTTGTCCGACGTGTCAGGTGAAGGGTCAATAACACCCGGCGATTGCATATCTCCATTCGGAAATACTTTGCGAACGCAGCTCCGCTAACAAATTTTACCGCTGTGAACTAACAAACAACCAATAATTCAAAGTACTAATTGACTAACGGGAAGAAACAAACTTTTGGCAGGTGCAGAGAATTTTGTATAATTAGTTGCTTAGTACAGGACAAAAGGGTTGAAAGTCCTTAGGAGAGGGATTCATAGGAGTAACTACACAACCCAAAAATCCCTCATGACTGAGATTACCCTAATTCACCAGACCTTGCACCAACATTTTGGATGGCATGGTGCGCGCCTGCGATTTCTCACTTTATTTCTAATTGCCCTATTTCGGGTCAGAACCGTTAATCTAAGTGATTTGTCTGTAGCGATGCCGAGTAAAGCTCAAGCGAGTTCCCGCTACAAACGCCTGCAACGGTTCTTTTCGGGTTTTGAGTTAGATTATGTCGATTGGGCAAAGGGGATGATGAATTTAATGGCGATTCCTCAGCCTTGGACCTTAGCCATTGACCGGACGAATTGGAAAGTGGGGACGATAGATCACAATATCCTAATGCTGGCCGTGGTCCATGAGGGGGTGGCGATTCCCTTATTGTGGTGGATGTTAGATAAACGGGGAAATTCCAATCAAACTGAGCGAATTCTGCTGATGGAGGAGTTTCAAGACCTATTCCCAGAGGTCATAGTGGCTTCGTTGACCGCCGACCGAGAGTTTGTGGGCAGTGATTGGTTTGGATATCTATTAGGAGACCCGGAAATGCCGTTTCGCATCCGGATTCGAGAGACCGAACGGCTCTTTGATGGAGAGGAAGCCGTGAATGGCAGACGACTTTTTGAGGGATTAAAGATGGGCGAACATCGAGTTTTAAAGCGCAAACGTCGATTATGGGGGCATTGGGTCCAGGTGGCCGCCCTGAAATTGCTGGATGGAGAATTGATGATCATTGTGACTCAACAATCGGTCAAGACTGCGATCTCGGATTATGGGAAACGTTGGGGAATAGAG
>JAYVVL010000126.1:0-14525 GCA_043787035.1 Synechococcales cyanobacterium | reverse complement strand
AAATCACCTTATTCCTAAACTAATTCACGCCTTTGGGATAGTTTTGTTCTGGATTGACGAGACGAAGGAGCTTTTGTTTGACTTGGGCGTCGTAAATGCTCCACTTAAGTTTGGCGTAGTCGTTGTTCTCGGCGAACCCGGAGAGGAAACCTATGGGA
This sequence comes from Synechococcales cyanobacterium, assembly GCA_043787035.1. Lineage (GTDB taxonomy): Bacteria > Cyanobacteriota > Cyanobacteriia > Leptolyngbyales > Leptolyngbyaceae > JAAFJU01. The sequence continues at coordinate 14,367 of JAYVVL010000126.1, read as the reverse complement.
ATCTCAAAGCCCCCCGCTTGCGCTCGTCCCCCACCAAAGAATCTCCCTTGAGAATCTTGGCCGAAAGCTTCTTTCAAGAAATCATCAGGATCGAGTGTGATTTTGTTGGTGCGCAATGACCCGACGACCATCTCCACTTCTTCATCCTCGTCATGGACAATGCCATAAACCACCGCCGTGTGAACATTCTCTTCAGTGACGATGAAGTCTGCGGCCTGGGGAATGGCGTCTCGATCGTCGTAACGTAGGTAGCCCACGCCTGCGATGGAGAAATTGTTGTGGACGATGCGGTTCTTGAGCGATCGTTCAATCACATCCATGACGGGGCGCGATCGAGAAGACTGTAAGACCGCATTCAGGAGCTGGGCGTCGCAATATCGGCTTAAATACGCAGCCGCAAGAAAATCTTCCTCCTGAGCCTGCATCAGCCGATTAGTGTCAGACCTCAGTCCGTGCATTAGCGCTGTGGCACATTTGACGTGTTCGGTGATGTTGCCGTCGAGTTTGATCAGGCCCGCTTGGATGTACTGCGTCAGAATGGTTGCCGTGGCCCGAGTGTGGGTCCGAATATCCACATATTCAGCGCTAAGATCGTCTTGGAGGCTGTGGTGATCGATGATAACAGTGATAGGAATTTTCGCATCCTTCATTGCGCCCATCAGTTGGCTGGTGCTGCCTTGGTTATCTATTAAGACGCAGCCTTTGTAAATTGAGAGGTCTTTGGTCTTGACGGACTGGATGGGCCAGCGTTGGAGAGGAATGCCCGTGAGCTTGACGAGAGCAATGTTTTCCTGATGACTGAGGGTTCCGGCGTAGACGATATCGGTGAGGATGTCGAATTTTTGGGCAATCAGTTTGTAGGTCCAAGCGGAAGACAAAGCATCCGGATCCGGGAAGTCCTGAAGGATGACGACCTGCCGTTCACCTCGGTGCCGATCGAGCGTCGAGCGGAATTCTTCAAGTTTGTGCTCCTGCTCGGGCGATCGCAGCATTTCGTAAGGCGATCGGATTCGATACTCTTGTCCGTAACCGTTGCCATTCGTCCCATGAGCTGTTTCTGCCAAGGATGATTTTGTGAATCCTTGGCCATTGGACGATCCTCCGATGCTCTGAACTGGATGGATCGAGATGCTGGAATCAGGTTGCATATTAAAGGTCGGTAGTAATTCGGTATCTGAAAAGTAGTAGTGGGGAATAAAAGCATAGCAATGAAGTGCTGTAGAAGGCGCGCAGTTAGACCGTGACATCACAACTTCCTAGGACTGATCTTCGCAAAAAACATCGACAATTGACAGAAAACAATAGATTCATCGCAGAAAGTCTCCGATCAAGGGTTAATTCGAGAGGAGGGAATCGGGGCGAATCGAGGCGAATCGGATATCGCTGATATGATTTTTAATGTAGTGTTCCCCCTAATTCCCCTGTCCCTATGCGTTTTGATCGCCTTTTTCTGACCGCGCTGGCTCTTTCTGCTGCGATGTCTGCCGCTATGCCTCACACTGCGATCGCCCAAACGCCCGAGGCGCAGCTTGAAACCCGTGAGAACCTGGTCACTGAAGGGATTCCCCCGATTTCACTATCCTTAGTGGAGCGCGTCAACCAGTACACCAACTTTCGATCGGCCAGTCTCCAGAGCTGGCATCCGACGAAGCGGGAAATCCTGATTTCGACGCGCTTTGGCGATGTGGCGCAGATTCATCAGGTGGCGATGCCGGGAGGAATGCGGAAACAGTTGACCTTCTATCCGGAACGGATTTCGGGGGCGAGCTATGTGCCAGAGGATGGGCAGCATTTTGTTTTTAGCAAAGATATTGGCGGAAATGAGTTTAGCCAAAATTTTCGCTATGACCTAAAGACAGGTGCGGCGACGCTGTTGACCGATGGCAAGTCGCGCAATAGTCGGGGCACTTGGTCGAATAAAGGCGATCGTATGGCCTACACGTCCACCCGTCGGACGGGGCAGGATAATGATTTTTACGTGGTCAATCCGCTGGATCCGAAGAGCGATCGATTGGTAGCGAAGGCCACTGGGGGCGGCTGGAGCGTTCTGGACTGGTCGGCGGACGATCGGACCTTGCTGGCGATCGAGTATCGGTCTGCCAATGAGAGTAATTTGGTCACGATCGACCTGACCACGGGCGCAAAAACGCAGATTAGCCCGCCGCAGACGGGTGTTAAGGTCGCTTACGGAGATGCGGTACTGAGTCCCGACGGGAAGGGCTTGTATAGTGTGAACGATCGAGATTCAGAGTTTTCACGCCTGACCTATACAGATTTTAAAACCGATCGTTCAACGGTGCTGACAGCGGAGATTCCGTGGGACGTGGAGAACATTGAACTCTCGAAAGATGGGAAATATTTGGCCTTTGTGACCAACGAAGCAGGAGTGAATCGTCTGCGAGTGATCGACACAGCAACGCGGAAAATAGTGAAGTTGCCCACGCTGCCGTCGGGGCTGATTTTAGGAATCAGTTGGCGGCCTAGCGTCGTGGGCCAAAATCCAGAGTTGGGGCTGACGTTCTTATCGGCGACTCAAGCGGCGGATGTGTACTCTGTGGATCTCAAAACCCAAGCGCTGACCCGATGGACCGAGAGCGAAACCGGAGGTATTGCCACCGATCGCTTTTCAAATGCAGAACTGGTGAAGTGGAAAAGTTTTGACACTCTCGAAATTTCAGGATTTCTCTACCGTCCACCGACAGGGAAGTTCAGAGGCAAACGTCCGGTTATTATTGACATTCATGGCGGACCCGAAGCGCAGGCCAAGCCATATTTCTTAGGTCGAAATAACTATTATTTAAACGAATTAGGCATTGCGATTATCTATCCCAATGTTCGCGGATCGTCCGGCTATGGCAAGACCTTTCTAACCCTGGATAACGGCTTCAAGCGGGAAGATTCAGTCAAAGATATTGGGGCGTTGCTCGATTGGATTAAGCAGCAGCCTGATCTGGATGCCGATCGCATTTTAGTCACGGGTGGTAGCTATGGTGGCTATATGTCATTAGCGGTGGCAGTGAGGTATGGCGATCGGATTCGAGGCGCTATTGACGTGGTGGGAATCTCTAATTTTGTGTCGTTTCTCGAACGAACGGAGAGCTATCGTCGAGATTTACGTCGGGTCGAATACGGCGACGAGCGCGAATCGAAGATGCGAGACTTTCTCACCCAAATTTCGCCGTTATCTCAGGCTGACAAGATTCGGTCGCCTTTGTTTGTGGTGCATGGAAAAAATGATCCGCGTGTGCCGCTGAATGAGGCTGAGCAGATTGTGCAACGGGTGCAGCGGAATGGAACTCCGGTATGGTTCTTGATGGCGAAGGATGAAGGGCATGGCTTTGGGAAAAAGAAGAATGTGGATTATGAGTTTTATTCGACGGTGATGTTTGTTCAGGAGTTCTTGTTGAAGTAAATGGGTTGGATGGGCAATCGGTTTTTTGGGTGGATTTGGATATTAAAAAACCAGCGTTTGGGGGCTGGTTTTGAGGTGCAATTTTTTTAGATTTCGGGGATTTGGGTTGTTTGGGGGGATTTGGGTTGTTTGGGGGGATTTGGGTTTTGGGTAGGGGTTATTGGTTGCGGGCTTGCCATGCGGATTCTAATACTTTGGCCCATCGTTTTTGAACTTGTTTGAGGGTCCAGCCTAGGGTTTTGGCAATGTGTTTGTCGTCGTGGCCTTGTTGCTTGAGATCGAGGAGATCTTGTTGATCGAGGGTCAGCTTCGCGCGAAATTCGGCCCATAGCTGCGATTTCATTCCTAAGTTGTGGTCCAAATCTGCGTCGAGCCACTCGTGGACGATTTTCCAGTTTTGAGACAGGGCAAATTTTTCGATGTGGTACTTGAATCGCTGCTGGAGGTAGTCGCGCTGGCGGGAACTGAGACCCAAGATGTCGTCGATTTCGGTGACGCAGAGGTCTTGGAGTTTGAGGGTCAGGTAGTCGATGCAATCTTGTTGTTCCTGCGCTTTGAGGTAGGACACGAGTTCGTGAATGATCCGATCGCGGAGTCCATCTTCTCCCGTTTCAGAACCGCTGTCGGCCACCATTTGTTCGCGAATCATTTTGAGGATGGGCGCGGAGGATCCGTAGGCTTCAGATTCGTTGTCACGGCCCGAGTCCATGGCTGTTTCGATATCGACGGCGATTTCGTTGGGTTGGCGGTTGGCGAAGCGTTGGGCACGCAGGATGATGAGCTGCTGGCTATTGCAGCCGGGGAGATTGATGCGGCGTTTGGCATACTGTTCGCTGAAGGCCATGTATTCGGCAAGTTGGAGTTTGGTTTTGGGTTGGTAATTTTCAGCTAGGACGTTTTCGCGGCGGAAGGCCCGGAGGGATTCGGTGTAGAAGCCCTGCATGAAATCTTCGATGAGGGTGTGGCGTCCTTGGAAGTTGAGATGGAGGTGGGCTGGGGCGATCGGACGGTAGACCATGCTGCTGAGGGTGCTGTGCAAATCGTTGCGTCCCCGAGTGGAGCCGAGTTTATAGAAATGGATGCATTTTTCGAGACGGTAGCGAGCGAGGGTGAGCCGCCAGTTGGTGATTTCGCCAGAGGCTTGGATGCGAGTGCTTTTTTCGCAAATCCGATCGACTTCAATAGCGATACGATCGGCTATGGCGAAGGTTTGGCTATTGTTGCTGATATTGAGAGCCTGGACGAGTTCGGCTTCGAGCAATTGGGTGAGGGTTGAGCGATCGGTCGTCTGAGGAGCGGAATAATCACCCGCAACAGCCATGACTTCGGAGTGTTGAGGAGCAGATTGAGTAGATTGAGCAGTCGGTGTTACATGGAGCGTGGGTGTGGCAGTGGTCATGATGGATTCTCTCGGGTATTGCACTCCTTTACCTACGGAGGACTCTTAAAGTATTTCTAAGGGAGTAGAGCAGTTTTGAAAGTGGTTTTCTAGGTTTTGTCCTGATGGTCTAGAAATAGCTCTGAGAGAGGGTTTGGAGGTTCGATCGATCGGTGATATGGATCACAAGTTGTGCCAATTTATATGCCAGTTACACAAGTGTGCCAGTTGATGTGGCAATTGAGATCGATCGGCTTGTAGAGGCAGCCTGCAAAAGTAAAAAGAGCGCACAAAAAAGCCCGCAATGCGATCGCGGGCTTCTCAATTTATAAGTTACGCAGTCTAAGCCTTAATAAGCATCCTGCAACTCATAAAAGTCAGGCGACACATAATCTTTCCGCAACGGATAGCCGACCCAATCCTCCGGCATCAAAATCCGCTTCAACCCCGGATGGCCTTCGTAAACAATCCCATACATGTCGAACGTCTCGCGCTCTTGCCAATCTGCGCCCTTCCACACCCAGTACACCGACGGTACTCTGGGATTCGATCGAGGCAAAAACACCTTTAATCGGACTTCAGTCGTCTGGGTGCAGTTGTCCTCGATTCTGATCAAATGGTAAAAGCTGACCAAGTCTGCGCCGGGACCTGAATCATAGCCGCCTTGACATTGCAAACAGTTGAACCCGTAGGCATACAGGGCCGCCGCAAACGGAACTAGGAGAGCTGCATCAACCTTAATCAACTCAATGTTGGATGCATCAAGCCCTAAAAACTCATGCTCAAATCCCTGCGTAGTCAACCATTTAGAAACCGTTCCCGGTATGACTGCTACTGATCCAGCGTCTTCTATGGCGGCCTTCACTGCTTTTTTCTCATCTTCCATAACCTCATGCCTCCTGTTTGGCTGATACAAGTTCACCGACGGGAAGCCCGAGCGACTCTAGAAGCTCAGCGGGAGGCGCTTGACGCGTGGCGGCTTTGAGGTACTCACCCGTAACTTCAGGCGCAACGGGTTTTAGATTGTGGGCGGTGCTGTAGTAACGATGGATTTGACGCTGGTAGCCCCGTTCCTGAATCGACTCGTTAGAAATCTTTTTGCGCAACTTAATAATCGCGTCAATAATCGCCTCGGGGCGCGGTGGACAACCGGGCAGATACACGTCCACTGGAATCAGCTTATCCACCCCGCGCACTGCACTGTGCGAATCCACGCTAAACATGCCGCCTGTGATAGTGCAGGCTCCCATAGCAATGACATATTTCGGTTCGGGCATTTGCTCATACAACCGCACTAGAGCCGGGGCCATTTTCATGGTAACAGTACCTGCGGTGATGATTAAATCCGCTTGGCGAGGGGTCGATCGAGGCACGAGACCAAAACGATCGAAGTCAAAGCGCGATCCGAGCAAGGCCGCAAACTCAATAAAGCAGCAAGCCGTGCCGTACAGTAGCGGCCACAGGCTCGATAGACGTGCCCAGTTGTAGAGATCGTCCACCGTGGTCAAAACTACATTTTCGGATAATTCTTGAGTAACCGCTGGACGATCGACCGGGTTCATCACCACGGACGGGCGGGCTAGTCCCGCAGATAACGTCTCGGTTGAATTTTCAGCATTCATGACCATTCCAGTGCTCCTTTGCGCCAAGCATAAACCAGTCCGATAACCAAAATTGTGATGAAGACCAACGCTTCTACAAAGGCCAGAAGCCCAAGTTGACTGAAGGCCACCGCCCAAGGATACAGAAACACCGTTTCCACGTCGAAGACGACAAACACTAGCGCAAACATGTAGTATCGGATGTTGAACTGAATCCAAGCACCACCGACTGGCTCCATCCCGGACTCATAGGTGGTCCGACGAACGGGTCCGCGCCGACTGGGACGCACGACCTTAGAGGCCGTTAGCGCCAAGACGGGCACCAGACTACATACGATCAAAAATCCCAGCAAATACTCGTAACCGCTCAAAACAAACACGCGCGTGACCCGCCTTTTAAAATCGAGTATTTGTCACTATTATAATTCAGCGACGCTCAATGAAACAGCGGTTTTGAAGATGGATTTATGATGGGTTTGTCTATGGAGCGGTGGGATTCTCCATCGGCAGGGTCCAAGAGATGCGATGATAATTTCTGTTACAAAGTTAAGAATGGTCGGTGTTTGACTATGAGTCAGGAACAGTCCGAAACGCATAATGTTGGGTCCAGCCACGTCCCTGAGGAATCTGCCGCTGAGGTTGTTCCCCAGCCCGTTATGGATTGCTATGAGTGTTCCGCTTGCGGTTATGTCTATGAGCCGAGAAAAGGCGATGAGCGTAACAAAATCGAGTCTGGAACCGAGTTTACGATGCTGCAATCCACTTGGAGATGTCCGGTCTGCGGCGTTCCGAAGGCTCGCTTCAATAATATTGGGCGAGCTGGGGCGGCTTCTGGGTTTAAGGAAAACCTCAAGTATGGGTTTGGCGTCAACACCATGACACCCGGACAGAAGAATCTTCTGATTTTTGGGAGTCTGCTGTTGTCGGTGCTGTTTTTTCTGAGCCTTTACAGCCTGGAATAAGCCGCCTGAACTCAGCCAATTGGAATCGTTCTTATAGATACTTTAATTTTTTTGCTTACTTTGGGAGCGTGGCTAGGTCATGGTTTGGATGCTGAACCGAGGGGAAATACGACACGATACACGGGACGAGGCACTAGGAACGCGGCTCATAGGGCTGATTCGTCAGATGTCCACCGTGGGGGCAACGATCGCACTAACGATCGCGCTGATTTTGACCACAATGATGGCAGGCCCGAGTCTGCCTGCCCAGGCGGCCTTCCTCAAGGCCATCCCCGACCAGCCCTGGGAAATCATTCAGCTTAAAACAGAGGAAAGTCCGCTGGGCGTGTCCTTCAGCGAAGCAGAGCCAAACCATGGCTGGATCGTCGGTACCAACTCGTCCATGTTTGAGACGTTGGATGGCGGCGATAGCTGGACGACCCGGAAGCTGGACCTTGGGACCGAGCGCTATCGGCTGACGTCCGTGAGCTTCTCCGGAAACGAAGGCTGGGTCGCGGGTAAACCTGCGATTTTGCTCCATACAAAAGATGGTGGAACCAACTGGGAACGGATGCCCTTGAGTGAGAAGCTCCCCGGCTCCCCGAACCAAGTGATCGCCCTCGGACCCGAGACCTTGGAAATGGTCACGGATGTGGGTGCTATCTATCGGAGCAGCAACGGCGCACGCAACTGGAAAGCACTGGTGAATGATGCTTTCGGGGTGTTCAAGAGTTTGCACCGATCGCCCGATGGTCAATACGTGGCTGTTTCCTCACGGGGAAACTTCTTCTCCACTTGGAAGCCCGGTTCGACCGCTTGGGAACCGTTCAACCGCAACAGCTCTCGTCGCCTTCAAGGGATGGGTTTTGGGCCGGACGATCGTTTGTGGATGCTGGCACGGGGCGGACAAATTCAATTTACCAATTCTCCTGATGCAGAAGATTGGCAAAAACCTCAGGCTCCCGAATCCTTTAATAGCTGGGGTTTTCTGGACTTGGCTTACCGGACGGACAACGAGCTTTGGGTTGTGGGCGGGAGTGGTACTTTGCTCGTGAGCTACGACGGGGGCAAAACTTGGCAAAAAGACGCAAAGGCTGAAGAGGTCCCCGCAAATCTTTACAAGGTTGAGTTTGTGAATCCGAACCATGGCTACATTCTGGGTCAGCGGGGAGCATTCTTACGCTATCGCGGAACGGCTGGAACGGCGGCTTAAGTATTTGTACTTATCGCTACAGGTCTAAATCCTGGCGCTGGTGAGAGCGATCGCATTGCGATTCCTTACGTCGCTCTAGTCAGTACTTCAGTCCTGTTCTATGATGATTTGTATCAGAAACTCATCTGTCATTTGTGGAGAGATTGCTCAATGGCTGGAACTACAGGCGAGCGCCCCTTTGGGGACATTGTTACAAGTATTCGCTACTGGGTCATCCATAGCGTGACGATTCCGATGCTGTTCATTGCGGGTTGGTTGTTCGTGGCGACGGGCTTGGCGTATGACGCGTTTGGTACGCCTCGTCCGAACGAGTACTTCCCCAGCACTCGCACTGCGCCGCCGATCATCAGCGATCGGACCACTGCGAAGGATCAGGTCGATGCGTTCATCAAAGAGAACGTCAAGTCTGGCATGAAGAAGTAACCACCTCTTCTTTTGCAAATCCACAACCTACTTTAAAGAGGACTAACTCCCAATGGCAACCAACACAAACGAACCGATCGTCTATCCTATTTTCACGGTCCGCTGGCTAGCGATTCACACTTTGGGCGTACCAGCGGTGTTTTTCATGGGCGCGATTACGGCCATGCAGTTCATCCAACGCTAGTCATCCAACGCTAGTATGGATGTAAGCATCCGTCAAATTCCTTGTCTTAAACCCTTTAACTGAATGGAGTGTTGTGTTATGGATCGTTCTCCAAACCCAAATAAGCAAGGCGTCGATCTGAATCGCACGTCTTTGTACTTGGGACTTCTGATGGTTTTCACCTTAGGGATTTTGTTCTCTAGCTACTTCTTTAACTAGTTTCGTTTTGTTTTGTTTAGGAGATGATGCTGTGTTGAATAATGGGCGTATTCCGTTGTGGATGGTCGCAACAGTCGCAGGAACGGGGGTTCTTGTAGTGGTTGGACTCTTCTTTTATGGATCTTATGCTGGAATTGGATCGTCCATCTAAGGGTCGATCGGATTTCCAGTTTTGGTTGAGTTTGTCGATGTATTTTAAAAGCCGCCCTCATTTGTATGAATGGGGCGGCTTTTACCATTAATTCGGGTTTCGATCGATTAAGCGTCTTTCTCAATGTACAGGAACAAGAGACCCATGCTAGCCAATGGGAACAAGATTCCCACGAGAGGCACGAGGAACGTGGGCAAATAGGATGCTGCGTACATAAGTTGTTTCCTACGAATGATTCCTTTGCGACTGTACTGCGAACCAGGAAACCCAGGTTCAGCTTCTAAGAATTCTTAATATATGAGCGGTCTTAGCCCTAGACCATCACGGCATTTTTTCCGGCGATATCTAGCGTCGTCGCTCTGGCCCATCGATCGGATTCAAGGATGTCGTTGAGGCTAGGAGTGAGAATGTTTTGAGCTGAAAAGCGATCGATGGTCTTTTCAATCAGCTTCGGAATCTCCAAGAACCGGATCTTCTCGTCTAAGAACAGAGCCACTGCCTCTTCATTGGCCGCGTTCAGCACCGCCGGGAGACAGCCGCCTGCTCGTCCTGCATTGTAGGCCAGGTTCATGCAGGGATACTTCACATGATCGGGTTCGCGGAAGGTCAGGTTTCCGGCTTTGACCAGATCTAGCGGCTCCCAATCCGTAGGCAATCGATCGGGGTAGCTTAGGGCATAGAGCAACGGCAACCGCATGTCCGCCCAGCCCAACTGCGCCAACACGGAGGTATCTTGCAGCTCGATCATTGAATGAATAATGCTCTGGGGATGAATCACGATGTCGATGTGGTCATAATCTACGCCAAACAGATAGTGCGCTTCAATGACTTCCAAGCCTTTGTTCATCAAGGTTGCGGAATCAATGGTGATTTTCCGGCCCATGGCCCAGTTAGGATGCTTGAGCGCGTCGGCCACGGTAACATTCGCTAAGTCTGCGGCAGGCAGGTCACGGAACGAGCCGCCAGAGGCCGTCAGAATCACCCGTCTTAAGCCCTTATCCGGGACGCCTTGCAAGCACTGAAAAATTGCGGAGTGCTCCGAATCGGCTGGAAATAATTTGACGTCGTGTTTTTTGACTAAGGGCAACACCACCGGGCCTCCGGCGATCAAGGTTTCTTTATTTGCCAGCGCAATATCTTTGCCAGCTTCAATGGCCGCGATCGTAGGCAGCAGTCCCGCACAGCCCACAATCCCCGTCACCACTACCTTCGCATCCCCATACCGGGCCACGTCTACAATGCCCTCTTGCCCTGCTAGCAAAATCGGCTGAGGAATCACGTCTGCGATCGCTTGCTTCAAGTCCGCCAACAACGCTTCGTCCTGAAGGGCCACAATCTCAGGTCTAAACTGACGAATCTGCTCAGCGAAGAGGGCAATATTTCGCCCTGCGGTCATCCCGACGACCCGAAACTGGTCCGGATACTGCGCAACAATAGCTAAAGTTTGTGTCCCGATCGAACCCGTTGAACCGAGAAGGGATAATGCTTTCACGGACTGTGTACTCACAAAACGTCATTATTATTTTACGGGCTTCGGGACCCTAAACACTTATTACCGTAGGCTATAATCCATTCGCCAGCGAGTCTATTCAGACATTCCAAGACCATCCCAATGAATGAGGACAAATTCCAACAAGATGCAATCCAAATTCTCGATCGGCTTACCTTAATGCCCTTTGAGGAACGTTTTACATTAGATAAAACCCTTTGCGAACTCCCTAAGTGTGCTGAAATTTATGCCGTCAGACATCGGCGTGAAGGGATTCTCTACATCGGAAAATCCCTAACCATTCGTAATCGGTTCATGGGCAGTCATAAAGCGAACATGCGAGAAACGGGTGATCCGATTGAAGCAGTTCTGGAAATGGCCATTATTTCCTTTCTCGATTTAGATGCCATCAGCTTTGAAGATTGTCGAACAGACGCGCCAGGTCGTCTAAGAGAACGGGTTGCAATCTTAGAGGCTGTTATTGAGCGACAGGGTATAGACCTCCCAGGCGTTTTAAGCTGAGGGTAACAGACTCTTTATTTCGACTCTTTATTTCGGTTGATACAGTTGGGTGGGCTGGTGGTGGGCGTCGATGTCGATGATACGATCGATCCACTGGGGTTCGTCTCTGAGAGGGAGGATAAAGAGTTCAGGATGCAGCGCTTTCCAGAAGTACTCAACGAATTCGACCACTTCGGCGTCACTCATGCCCGGTTTCCCAGACGCACGCATTTTGGCTTCAGCTTCCATGCGCCATTGCAGACTGAGCCGATAATCCTTTGGATTGAGCAAAATTAGCCGATCGAGTTGTTCCCAAAGCGGCAGATAGGCGTGCAAGTTCAGGTTCATATCCCGCGCAAAATCTCGATCGGCGCTGCTTACCACAGGGGGCGGGGCGGTATCCAGTTGGAATGGTGATACGGGGCGCACACCGACAAACCAACCCTCAAATAAAATGACATCAGCTTGGTGGACATTGATGGGCGGAATGCGATCGCCTTGGCCTTGATGCATTGATTTGTCAAATTGAGGGAGAGGCACGGGGAACGTCTGCGATCGAAGTTTTTTGAGCGTTTGGACGCCGAGGTGAATATCATGGGTGCCCGGTGGTCCCCGCCAAATAAGACGAGGGTCTTGGTCTTTGAGGCGGAGGCGGGTTTGGTAGGGAAGATATAAATCGTCTAGGGACAGACAAACGGCGGTGAGATTCCAGTCGGTTTGGAGCAGCTTTTTGAGACGTTGTACGAGGGTTGATTTGCCTGTGCCTTGTCCCGCCAGAATGCCCACCACGATCGGACTAGGGGGACTCTGCGTGAGTCCAATGCGAGTCCAGTCGGCAATTTCGGCGGCTAGAGTGGACCAAATAGGATGGAATTGACCCTCTGGTTTGACCTGTAGCGTGGCCTCTAGTTCGGCATTGGGTGTGGCATCCATGGGCATCGATCTCAAGAGCTGTCTACTCTTTATGCCATAGAAACACCTCAATTTATTCGTAGCCTGGAAGAATAAGCTATTCAAGCTTCGGATTGGGAGGCGTTCGGTTAAGGATAGGGTTACTGTGGCATTGAATATAGCGTTGAATATGGAGTCCAAGACTAATGATTAAAGCAATAACCGTTGACCCTTATTTTGAAATTTATCTGGTGCGCCATGGATTGGCGGGGCAGTCTGGAGACTACGAGGACGATTCGCGGCGACTGCTCACGGAGGATGGTCAGAAAAAAACGCGTAAGGTCGCTCAACGGCTGCGCGATCTCGGGCTGCACTTCGATCGCATTTACACCAGTCCCTACGAACGCGCAGACCAGACGGCGCAGATTCTACAATCGGTGTTGCAATCAGGTCATTTGGGTCAATCGATCGAACGCTGTGAGGATCTGCAACCGGACGGCGATCGAACCCGATCTATTGACCAGTTGAGCCACGATCGAGAAGCGGGGAGACGGGTGGCGATCGTGGGGCATGAGCCAGACTTAAGTCAGCTTGCAGAAACACTAGTTTTTGGGAGCGTTCAGGAACGGTTGGTATTGAAAAAAGCCGGAATCATTGGGCTGATGGCTCCAATTGAGGGAGAACTTGTGGGACAGTGTCAGTTGTTTTGGCTGGTGCCACCGAGACTTTTGATGGATTGATTCTATTAATGGATAAGGAGCTAATTGATTAGATGCTGTGGATTGTAGTAGCGGAGTGATACTGTTGCATGACTCTACAGCGCGGATACTCCATGCCAGGTTATGACGTGAAGTTTGAGACTCTATCGATCGAGAATGTCGATTTTTTCATTCGTTCTCTTAAGGATAAACAGCAATTTTCAGACCCCGATCAAATCGCAGAAAAAATGGGGATTTCATCGGCTATTTGGCCGTTATTTGGGGTCGTTTGGCCGTCGGCATTAATCCTCGTCAAGCACATGGCACACTTTAATAGTGAGGGGAAAAGGGTACTAGAAATTGGCTGTGGCCTTGGGATTGCGAGCTTAGTCATGCATCAACGATCGGTGGATATTACGGCCTGTGATTATCATCCAATGGCCGGATCATTTCTTAGAAAAAATGTGGCGATTAATAATCTTGCTCCACTGCCGTTTGAAGTTGGAAATTGGTTGACGGAGAATCCACGGCTTGGAAAGTTTGATGTGATTATTGGAAGTGATGTGCTGTATGAACGCACCCATGCATCGGTTTTGTCGCAGTTTATCGATCGACATGCGCACCCTCATGTGGAGGTGAAGATTGTCGATCCAGGTCGAGGTCATCAGGGAAAATTTAGTCGGGCAATGGAGGGGTTGGGCTACGAGACGACGATGGAAAAAGCCACCTCAGAGAACATTCAAGGCTCACCTTACCACGGAAAAATTCTGACATATCAGCGTTAGGAAGTTTGTATAGTAGATACGATCGATCGCCTTGCGCGACTAAATATTTGGCATAGTTGAAGACAAGCTGTATCCTATGCCCTATCTATGACCGCGAAAGAGCAACTCCTCCAAGAACTGCCTCAATTGACGGAAGACTTAGCCTCCCAAGTTCTAACATTTTTGCGATCGGCCAGATCTGAATGGGCACAAGATTCATCAGAAGCAGCGTTATTACGGCAAGTAAACTTGGGATTTTCTGCTGACTGGTGGACGACTTATCGGAAGCTGATTGCGCAGCGGCAGGCTGAGAGGATTAGCGAGGCTGATTTGGTTCGATTGGTAGAAATGTCGGAGGCGGTGGAAAGGGCCAACGTGCCGAAAATACAGGCTTTGAGAAAGTTGGCGGCCATGCGCGGATGTGCGATCGACCCGTTTACGATCGCAGTTTTCCGCGCAGTTCTTCCTTAATCCGGGACAGAATCGAGTCTTCATCTAGAGAGTCCAAAATTCTCGTGACGAC
>JAYVVL010000125.1:0-35105 GCA_043787035.1 Synechococcales cyanobacterium | reverse complement strand
TTGTTCTAAGTGCCTTTGGTGCGGCGATTGGCCTAACCAGTATTGGTGACTCAGGTGCGCCTCGGAGTGAAGCGCCAGGGGTCGGAACAAACATTGGTATTTGGGCCATTATTAGTCTTCTTCTTTCTCTATTCCTCGGAGGATGGGTGACTGGTCGAAGCTCTGGGCGAATGAGCCGAAGTACTGCACTGCTGAATGGAGCAATCCTATGGGCATCTACACTTGCACTTAGCGCTTGGCTTCTATCAAGTGGCGTTTCGGGAGCTTTCGGTGTAGCAGCCGCTAACGCTGGAAACATTGCTAACCAAGTTCAGCAAAACACCCCCATTAATGTTGTTCCAGGGACGTCAGTACAGCCTAACGTACAGGCTGGCACCCCAACTATTTCAGCTCAACAAACGCGTGAGATTGCAGCAAATGCAGCGAAAGCGAGCTGGTCTTTTGTATTTGGATCTCTCCTCGGCTTGGCGACTTCTTTAATTGGAGCATCGACAGGTTTTCGTCATCTTAGAAACACATCAAATGACATTTAGACAAATTTGAAAGAAATTAGTAGTGACTTGCTTAACCACAAGCAAGTCAGAGGAAAAAATATGAAATCGAAGATCGGACTATTAGCACCTCTTCAAGAAAAATATGAACGTTTGAAGGTGCAAGCTTCCAAATTAGATTTGGGGCTAACCTCCCGCTACGGCGATCGCTACAGCAACCTCAAATCCAAGGTTAACGATACTAAAGCCTGGTACATCAAGGCAACGTCTAACGCCCGATCTTCTGGCATTATTCCATTGGAGGAAAGACATAAAGCAACTCGCCTTCGATCGGCTAATGCTGGAACGGGTGCAGCTCGCAAGGAAAAGGCTGTTAAGCAGCAGATTATTAATCTGTGGAAAAGGATTAGAAGTAGCTAAATCGACAAAAGCGCTTGTTATTCGACAAAATTATGCTCCTACTCTAGACTAGCCTTCACTTACAAGCAAAATTCCCAACAGGCTTGTATTTTAAGCAAATACGTATCAACTACATCACCGGACCAAAAATCATGAAATCGCTGCACCTTTTACTCGCTATTCTTCTTCCTCCTGTAGGTGTCTTTATGGCATTTGGGGTGGGTCCAACGTTGTTTATTAACATTGGATTAACTCTACTAGGCTGGATTCCAGGTATCATTCACGCTGTTTGGGCGATCGTCAAGCAAGATCAATCTCGATCTCTTAACGAGTCGGTCTACAAAAGCGACTCTGTTTATAAGTAGGCGTGGTTAATCCAAGCAGGCCCAAAATTGATTTAATTCAGGTGGTAAAGGTATGAACACAAATATTGTTGGATTCTTGGTTACGACGATCGCAACAGCATTAGGATTACTGGTTGTAGATTTGGTAGTACCGGGCGTTGATATCGCTAACTTCCCAGCGGCAATGCTAGCGGCAGTTGTAGTCGGAGCTGTTAATTCTGTCATCCGACCGGTCCTTTCAATTCTATCTCTCCCAATAAACTTTTTAAGCTTGGGCTTGTTCTCATTCATAGTAAATGGTTTCTGCTTTTGGTTGGCGTCATTGTTTGTCCCTGGCTTTATCGTAAGTGGACCACTAGCGTTCATTTTTGGTCCTGTCATCCTGTCATTTGCAAGTACGTTTTTAAATAACTACTTTGCAGAAAAGAAGATTGAATCTTCTTCTTCATTAACTACGCCTCAGTAGTTGATGCCCCAATAGTCAACGCCAATAGTCAACGCACTCAGCAGCGTACTCAGTAAAGCCACAAATAATGCCCTAAATACTCATGAATTCTTTAACAGGCAAACCGATTTCATTCTGGATCGACTCGTCTCCCGATACAACCTTTCCGGCCTTGAGTCATGATGTTACTGTTGATGTTGCGATCGTGGGGGGAGGAATTGCGGGAATCACAACAGCTATGCTCCTGAAAAAAATGGGCAAAACAGTTGCGATCGTAGAATCTAAAAAAATAGCAGCAGGTGTGAGCGGCCATACAACGGCTAAGGTAACATCTCTGCATCAATTAATCTACTCTGACTTGCTTAAGAATCTAGGATTTGAAAAAGCAAAAGTCTACGCCGAGTCTAATCAAGCCGCTTTAGAGCGCGTTGCAAAGTTTGTTAATGATGAGCAGATTGACTGTGATTTCAGTCGCCGTAGTGCCTATACTTTTGCAGAATCAGAGCAGGAGTTCAAGCGGGTTGCGCAAGAGTATGAGGCGGCCTTGAAGCTTAGTCTTCCTGCTCATTTTGTTCCCGATACGCCTCTTCCTTTTCCAGTTAAAGGTGCGATTAGATTTGACCATCAAGCCCAGTTTCATCCTCGGAAATACTTACTCCATCTAGCCAAGTCTATCCAAGGCGATGGGAGTTGTGTTTTTGAAGATACGAAAGTGACTAATGTAGAAGAAGAAAAAACCTTTTGTCAAGTCATGACTGATCGCGGCACGGTGTTGGCCAAACAGGTGGTTGTCACGACGCATCTACCGATTCTAGACAGTGGACTCTTCTTTGCGAAAACCTATCCTAAACGCTCCTATATTGTGGGTGCAATTATTGATCCCGATCGCGCACCTGAAGGAATGTTTATTGGCAGTGGCAAATCGTACTTCTCTATTCGGACAACACCATCGACTAAGGGGTTATTGTTACTTGTGGGTGGCGGCGGTCACAAAGTGGGCGAAGTCTCTGATACTGAAGAACAATATCGGATGGTCGAAGATTATGCCAGAAATCGATTCGGTATCAATACTTTTGACTATCGGTGGTCTACTCAAGATATGGTATCATTTGATCAACTTCCATACGTCGGTCAGCTCACCCCCAAATCTAAAATCTATGTTGCTACTGGATTCAGCCTGTGGGGAATGACAAAAGGAACACTCTCTGGAATGATTTTGTCGGACTTAATTTTGGGCAACACTAATGCTTGGGCAAGTCTTTATGATTCCACTCGCGTAACTGATTTTGCAACGCCTACGGCTGTCAAACAAACTATCAGCGTAGGGGTGCATTGGTTGGGCGATCGGCTAAAGGGACTCAGTTCACATGAACTGTCTGATATAGCAATAGGTGAAGCCAAACTAGTGACGATCGAGGGTGAAAAGTTAGCGGCATACCGAGATAATGAGGGTGTTGTGCACACGGTTTCAGCCGTTTGTTCTCACTTGGGTTGCATTGTAGCTTGGAATAATGCAGAGAAAAGTTGGGACTGTCCTTGTCATGGTTCTCGCTTCAATTGCAAAGGTAAGGTTCTGAATGCTCCATCTATCAAAGATTTGGGCGTGTATTCAATGTAATGAGGATAAATGCTCTAGGATATAAGATGTCAGGTAAGGGAGTAAGAGATGGTTCAAGATGATGTGATTGTTGGAGAAAATATTACAAATGGATCGGCTCCCTTACTGGTGCCTGCCAAAACGTCAATTCAAGGAATATCCGAAACTAATCTCGAAAAGGAAGCATTAATAACGCCCCTACCACCAGAACGGCCTTCAAGCTCTAAGCGCAATAAAACAATTGTTATTCTCCTAGTCGGACTCGGCATAGGAGGCATTTTAGCAGCAGTACTTGGCTATCGATATTGGCAATATGCGTCCAGTCACGAAACAACAGACAATGCGACGGTTGCAGGATCGATTCATCAAGTCAGCAGCAAGATAGAAGGGACCGTTAGCAATGTTTTAGTTAGTGATAATCAAGTTGTTGCGCCGGGGCAGCTATTGGTACAGCTCGATCGCCGAGATTATGAAAACAAAGTTCAAAAAGCTCAAGCGGCTCTAGAATCAGCAAAGCGTCAGGCCAATACCGCTCTAGCAAGTGTCGCTCTAGCCTCTCAAACAACGAGCGGCAAAACAACTGTTGCTCAAGGTGATATTGAAACCGCCCAAGCGGCCATTGGTACCGCTAGTGCAATTGTACAAGAAGCCGAAGCTGGGATCCCTGCGTCCCAGTCTCTCGTGGATCAAGCTGAGGCTACGCGACAAAAAGCTCAAGCTGATTACAACCGCTATGAAACGCTATACAAACAAGGAGCGATCGCACGTCAGCAGCTAGATACCGCCCAAGCCGCTTACACAGTCGCCGAGGCCCAAAAGCAATCTGCCCTTCAAGGCGTTCAGCAAGCCCAAGCCAAACTCACGCAAGCCCAAGGAGGCATCACCAGCGCCCAAGCCAAACTTGCAGCGTCCCGAGGTGGACTCCAACAAGCCACGGCCTCAGGCCAACAAACAGTCGTCAACCAGAGTCAATATGAGGCGGCCCAAGGTGCAATAGCCGAAGCAGAAGTCTCCCTTAAAGCCGCTCAGCTTCAACTCTCTTATATCAATATTACCGCCCCCAGCAACGGACGGATTGGCAAAAAGAATGTCGAAGTCGGCAACCGGGTTCAAGTTGGGGCACCGTTAATGGCGATCGTCGATACAAACTACTGGGTCATTGCAAACTTTAAGGAAACGCAGCTCAATAGCATTAAATCGGGGCAGCCTGTTGAAATCAAGTTTGATGCATTTAGGGGTCGTGTTTTCAGTGGCCGTGTTGATAGTATTTCACCTGCTTCCGGGTCTCAATTCACACTCCTCCCGCCTGATAATGCAACTGGAAATTTCACTAAAATTGTCCAACGTATTCCTGTCAAAATCAACCTAGACGCAGAGAGTCTTAAGGGCTATGAGTCACAAATCACTCCTGGTTTATCGGCGGAAGTTACGGTTGGAATTAAATAGGTTGGAATGAATAAAGTTGAAATCAAATCGAGCTTCGCCCTCCCTTACCCCAATCCGTATGCAAAAATCCGATCGAAAATCTTTTTTACCCGCTCTAAGATCTAGAAATTATCGATTGTTTTTTGCGGGTCAAGGCGTGTCTCTTATTGGCACTTGGATGACGCAAATCGCGACAGTGTGGCTAGTCTACAACCTAACCCATTCAGCGCTTATGTTGGGAATTGTGGGATTTACAAGCCAAATCCCTAGTTTTATACTTGCTCCCTTTGGGGGTGTAATCGTCGATCGATTCGATCGGCATCGGATTTTAATTGGCACTCAAGTCCTAGCGATGGTGCAGTCATTAACGCTTGCAGCTTTAGCGTTATCAGGAGTTGTCCAAATATGGCATATTATCGTTTTAAGCTTCGTTCAAGGACTCATTAATGCAATAGATGCACCCGCACGCCAAGCTTTCGCAGTAGAACTTGTTGAGCAACGCGAAGATCTTGCTAATGCGATCGCCATCAATTCCACCATGTTTAATGGAGCGCGATTAATCGGACCTGCGATCGGGGGATTGGTCATCGCTAGAGTTGGAGAAGCCTATTGTTTCTTAATCGATGGCCTTAGCTATATTGCGGTCATTATTGCCTTATTGGCGATGAGATTTAAACCAAAAACTCGATCGATCGTCACCAGCGATCCCTGGCAAGACGTCAAAGACGGAATCAATTATGCCTTCATGAGTTTGCCCATCCGATCGATCTTCATCCTATCTGCTCTAGTTAGCCTGATGGGAATGCAATATACTGTATTGGTCCCTATTTTCGCAGACAAAATTTTGGGAGGCAATGTTCAAACCTTAGGGTTCTTGATGGCGGCATCAGGAGTAGGTGCCTTGTTTGGGGGGATTTATCTCATCTCCCGACAAACCGTAATTGGACTGGGAAAATTAGTTATTATTGGACCGATTAGTCTGGGCATTGGCCTAATTATATTTGCTCTATCTCGATTTTTGCCGCTGTCTTTAGGGGCTATGTTTTTAATAGGCTTAGGGACCATTCTTCAAATTGCCGCAGGAAACACAATAGTACAGACAATTGTTGATGATGACAAACGTGGACGAGTCATGAGCTTATATATCATGTCGTTTTTAGGAGTGACCCCTTTTGCGAGTCTGTTGGGTGGAACACTCGCGACTCATATTGGTGCGACCAATACATTACTGATAGCGGGCGTAAGTTGCATCTTGGGAGCGCTATTTTTCATCAGGCAATTTCCAGAACTTAGGACCATTGTTCGGAAAATTTATGAGCAAAAAGGCATTATTAGCTATGCAGAAAATTAACTAGAATCATTTATTTTGCGGAGCTAGTGTCATGGCAAATGCAGGTGTAATCCAGAACTCAGGTCCAAGTCCAATTCGATCGCCCGATTTTGTACCCCTTCGGACCTGGATAGGCGTAGGTGCGAGTATGCTGGGGGCTTTCATGGCCGTCCTGGATATTCAAATCACAAACTCGTCACTTCAAGATATTCAAGCCGCCTTGGGCGCAACATTGGAAGAAGGTTCGTGGATTTCTACGGCTTACCTGGTAGCAGAAATTGTTGTTATTCCTCTGACTGGGTGGCTCTCCCAGGTTTTTTCGATTCGGCGCTATATCTTAGTCAATGCTGCACTCTTCATCTTCTTTTCCGTGTGCTGTGCATCGGCTTGGAATTTGCCATCTATGATTTTTTTTCGGGCCTTTCAAGGCGCAACGGGTGGGATTCTAATTCCCATGGCGTTTACCAATCTGCTTGTCAGCTTGCCGCCGTCCAAACAACCGATCGGGTTAGCGCTCTTTGCCCTCACAGCGACCTTTGCACCTTCGATCGGACCGACTTTAGGGGGATGGCTCACTAATAATTTTAGTTGGCACTATATCTTTTACATTAACGTGATTCCGGGCCTACTCCTACTTGCAGGGGTATGGTACGGCATCGCGAAACAACGGCCAAAACCCGAGTTACTTAAGCAAGGAGACTGGTGGGGAATTTTGTCCATGGCGATCGGGCTGGCTTCTTTGCAGGTCGTGTTAGAAGAAGGGTCTCGCAAAGATTGGTTCAATTCGTCGTTAATTATTAACTTAAGTGCGATCGCGCTAGTCTTTTTAGCCCTATTTTTCTGGATTGAACTCACCCGTAAGCAGCCATTTATTGATTTACGTCTCTTGCATAATCGAAACTTCGGCCTTGCTAGCATTGTCAACGTATCGTTAGGAATTGGGTTGTATGGCTCTATCTATGTACTGCCCTTATATCTAGCTCAAATCCAGAAATACAATGCCATGCAAATTGGTGAAGTTTTGATGTGGGCGGGACTTCCGCAACTCTTCCTGATTCCCTTTGTTCCTAAGCTCATTAAAATCCTTGATGTCCGGTTAGTGATTGCGATCGGCGTCAGTTTCTTCACGACCAGTTGCTTTATGAATTCTGACTTAACGCATCTCACGGGAATTGATCAGTTACGCTGGTCACAGCTCGTTCGAGCAATGGGTCAACCGCTGATCATGGTGCCGCTATCGACCATGGCGACGGCTGGACTATCCAAGACTCAGGCAGGTTCAGCGAGTGGATTATTTAATATGATGCGCAATCTAGGTGGCTCATTTGGGATTGCAATACTGGCGACATTGTTAACTCAGCGCGAACAGTTTCACTCCAATCAGTTAGGTGATGCAGTTTCATTGTATAACCCAGAAACGCAGCAGCGTATTAAAGAATTGACCCAAGTGTTCACGAGTCGGGGCAGCGATCTTGTAACAGCACAGGCCCAAGCTTATAAGTCGATCGCAGGTCTAGTCAGCCGTGAAGCCTATGTCATGGCCTTCAATGATTGCTTCTATTTCATCGGTTTTGCATTACTAATGAGTGGAATCGCAATTTTGTTCCTTAAGAAAGTTAAGCCTTCTGATGGTCCGAGCGATGCGCATTAGAGTTCACAGAGACCAGAGCGTGTAAGGTGATCTTTGATTCCGATCGCACTACTTCGGCTTGAATCTATAGACTACAAGGAGAATCGAAAAATGGCCTGTATTGCAACAACTCCAATCGGAAAATCAGTAGGTGAAACGATTGAGACATATTGGGAAAGCGTAATGGACTATACTACCCATAGGTTTGAGATTCCGACCTTGCAGGATCCACATCGCACTAACGCCCACACCCCCAATCACCATGCTTTATCGACGATCGTTTCGGGCACTGCTAGCGGCCCTGTTGGGTGGCCTTAGTTTAATTCCAGTTTTCAGCCGTAGCGTTCTTGCACAAGTCCCTGCGGGTTCTGTTTGCCCTGCGCAGCTTAGAAGTCGGCTCGATCGGATTGTGAATCGGATACCAGGACAGTGGAGTGTTCTCGTCCAAAATCAAGCCTCCGTGGGTCAAAGACAAGACCTCTATGCTAACAATCCTTCAACTTTACTAATGCCCGCCTCGAATAACAAAATATTTACGACTGTGGCGGCCTTGACAAAATTGGGTGGGCAATATCAATTTCGGACTCCTGTACTCGGCAGTGCGATCGGACCAGAGTTAGCCACAATGCGGGTCGTTGGGCAAGGCGATCCAAGCTTTAGCACCAGCCAGCTCAGAACCCTAACGCAACAACTCAAACAAAAAGGAATCCGCCGGGTTAATCTCTTAATTGGGGACGATACGGTATTTCGAGGTGAGCCATACAATCCCTTTTGGGCGACTCGACATCGGGGTGAAGGCTATGCCGCGCCTGTCAATAGTTTGCTTGTCAATGAAAATAATATCTTTGATAGTTCAGTTCCGAATCCCGGAAACTATTTTGTAGGCGAGTTTCGCAAGATATTAACCACCTCTGGAATTCAAGTGATTCAGTCCACGCTTGTCAAACGGACTCCAGCTTCCGCCAGTGAAATCGAACTCGCCGCCGTCGTTTCGCCCCCGCTCTCACAACTGATTAGTGAAACTAATCAAAACAGCAATAACGTCTACGCGGAAGCCATTCTGAAAACGCTAGGACGATTGCAAGAGCCAACGTCTTTGGATTCTAGAGCGAGTGGTGTGAATGCCGTTCGACAGGTTCTGAGCAGTCTAGATGTAAATCCAAATCGCTATAGTATGGTCGATGGATCGGGATTAGCAGAACGCGATCGGGCCAGCGCTGAAGCCTTTGTCCAAACCTTGCAAGCAATGGCATTGCAACCCGAAGCTCAGACCTTTCGTCGATCGCTAGCCGTGGCCGGACGAAGTGGAACTTTAACCAATCGCATGGGCAACACATCGGCTGCGGGAGTCGTCTCTGCTAAAACAGGGACATTACAGGGTGCCGTTGCATTGTCGGGTTACATCAATGCTCCGAATTATTCCCCCTTAGTCTTTAGTATGATCGTTAATTCTGACGATTCCGCCTCGACCTTGCGCGGTGCTATTGATGAAATGGTCGTCCTTCTGTCGCGCTTAAAAAATTGCTAACCCAAAAATCGCCACAACGCAGTATTGTTATACGGTGTTAATCTAACCATTGGGCGATTAGAGCCATATTTTTATGACGAACCGAGGTGTAATTTATTGTGCAACAACCCGTGATCAGTACCTAGAAGCTGCATTAATAAGTGCGATGGCGCTGCGTCAACTTGATCCGACGTTGCCCATCACCCTCATCTCCGATCGCCCCTTGCTTCAGCAGTTTCCCGTCAGTGATTACGGCATTACACCCCGATTTATAGAACCCAATGAGCTAGATGACCAAGGTGCGTTTTTGTCGCGGTCTATCAAGACACAGTTGTCGCGCTTCAGCCCCTATCAAGAGACCCTATTTCTGGATGCAGATATTTTACCCATCCGCCCGGTAAGCACGCTGTGGCCCTATCTTGACCACGGGGATTTTGCAATGGTTCTCGATCGAAATCCCACCGTTGGACAATGCGATCATGTAGCGCAAGAAGAGATAGACTACACGCTGCACCGTGTGCCAGGAAATACGCCACATTTCAACAGTGGCGTCATGGTTTGGCGCAAAACTCCCGGCACGCAGCAGCTTTTTCAGGACTGGCACCAAGAATGGCAACACTTTAAAAAACAGGATCAGCTTGCTTTAGTGAGAGCACTGAACACAACCTCGATCGCCATTGTGTCCCTGCCTGGAACCTACAATACCTCTCCGAGAGATGCAGCGCCTCTGCTTCGACAAAATATTGAAGTCCACTTATTACACTGCTGGGGCGGAGTAGTCATGGCGGGAGAATATCCTTCGTTTGCAAAGACGTATTATCCAGATGTCGTTAGTGCAGTAGAAGAACATTTCGAATTCGATCGGCTAAGGGTTTCTAGTATTTCGACATAAGTTCTACTTTTGTGAAACTTTGTATCGTATTCCACCTATTCAATCAATTAGTCCAAGAAATCAAACAGCCGTCTAGCACACTGATACTACAGAGCAACATAATCGTTCAATCAGATAAACTCAGCGTTGAACCTATAGAAATTGCCTGTAAAATCTTTGTCCCATAACCTAGTCTATATCATGATGTTGAAAAAACGTGCTGTTGGTCTATTCACAAGTTATGACATGGCGGAAGCGGCTTTACGCGAGTTAAAGGACCGTGGCTTTTCAATGGATCAAGTCTCATTAGTGGGCCGTGATATTCAGAGCCATACTGAAGCGACAGGGGTTCATACTAGCGATCGAATAGCTGACATAGGAACCCTAAAGACCCATGAAAATGATGCAGGAGATGGAGCTAAAACAGGAGCCGTTGCGGGAACAACCTTAGGCGGTCTGACTGGATTGTTGGTGGGATTAGGAGCGATCGCGATTCCAGGAGTAGGTCCTGTGATGCTAGCCGGAGCCGCAGCGACTGCCATTGCTTCTACCATTTCAGGAGGTCTTATTGGAGCCGCAGCAGGGAGCTTGGCGGGCGGGCTTGTTGGACTCGGAATCCCCCACGATCGCGCTGAAACCTATAGCGATCGGGTGTCACAAGGAGACTACCTTATTGTAGTGGACGGATCAGAAGTCGATTTGAGTTTAGCTGAATCCGTTTTTAGTCATCGAGGTATTCATGAATGGTATGCCTACGATTTACCGCATAACCAAGTAGAAACAGCAACAAGACCCGTCGATCGTTCACGGGTTTGAACGTTAGACAATTGATTGACATTAATTAACGATCGTAAAGGTCTACACCATGAATAAGATTACAAAAATAACCTCTCTCCCAGCTCTTCTGATGGGTGTTTCATTAATTGTCATTTTATCAGCTTGTAGTGACGCAAAAACTTCATCCGATGCACCTCGATCGACTGAAAACAACGGACAGGTTACAACTGATAAAAATGCTAAGATGACTCAAGATGATGCACAAAGCGAAGTTCGCAAAAAGCAGCTTGACGCAGACATCCGAGCACGAGAGCAGCGAAATAACGTAGGAGGCGATGTTCAAAAACGAACGGAGGGCGATTTAGCCAGTGAAGTGCGCAGTAAACTTGAAGCTAATATCCCCAATGGAAAGCTCACGGTTACAGCGAAAGATGCAGATGTCACAATCGCAGGGGTTGTTCCTAAACAAGAGCAACTCAATAAAATCAAGGCACTAGTGATGGAAATCAAAGGCGTTAAGACGGTTACGGTGAAAGCTGTGGTTAGTCCGTAAGTTAGGATTACAAACGCAATTAAGAAGAAGGCTATTATTCCATCTCTCGATCGAATGAATGAATGTCTTATCCAAATTAATCGCCTTCTTCACGTTCTGAAGCCATGAGAGGAATTCATATGGAACCTAAACAACTAACAACTCAGACTTCTAACTCGTTACTTTCTCCGCAACATCGAGGAAATGATACCCTTCTTGTTCTAGATGTTATTTTCCTCATCATGATGACGATCGCAGTCTTCTCACTAATTGCTATGCCACTCTATTCTTATATTCCTCTCTGGCGGAAGTACTCAATTAAGCTTAGGCAAAACAGGAAAGCACCTTGCGATCGTTGTCAGTATTTCAATCATAATGCCTATCTCAACTGTGCGCTTCACCCAACTATTGCCCTGACTGAGCAATCTTTTGACTGTGCTGACTATTACCCGACTCGTTCAGTTAAGTAATCAATAAATGGATTAATCCATTGGTTTTGGAGAGTGTTTATTTATGAAGCCAGATTATCTCATTGTCGGTAGCGGTTTGTCCGCATTAACTTTTGGGGCCTTGATGGCAAACTCTGGTAAAGTTGTGCGCATACTTGAAGCCCATGAGCATCCGGGAGGTTTCGGACACACCTTCATGATGGCTAAGAAGTACACGTTTAATGCTCAATTCCACTACGTTTGGGACTGTGGCGAAGGGCAAACTGTTAATAGAGTACTCAAAAAATTAGGACTTGATCAAGAGGTTACGTTTGAGCGTTACGATCCGGAAGGGTTTGACCATGTGCGAATGCCCGGTTATGCGCTAGATATCCCGTCAGCGCCGGACAAACTTATCGATCGATTATCAGCAATTTTTCCTGACTATCAGACTAATATTCGCCGTTTCATTGAGACGGTGGAAAAGACGGGCAAAGGCTTAAAAAAAGTTGCACCCCCTATCGATCCGATCGAAGTTCTCAAAAACCCAACTCAAGTCTGGACCACAGTTCGGCATCTCAATAGTACGCTTCAAGATGTCTTTGATGAGTTCAAACTTCCTCAAGCCGCTCAAACCCTATTAGCACTACAATGGCTTGATTTTCTTCTTCCTCCCAATCAACTCTCTTTCTTTGCCTGGGTTGCATTATTTCGAGGCTATCAAGCGGGTGCATTTTATCCGACGCAGCATTTTGAATCAGTAATTAATGCACTTGTTAAAGTAATCGAATCCAACGGAGGAGAGGTATTATTCAACCATGAAATAACAGATTTCCGAGTAACGAATCAAACTGTTACGGGTGTCCAGGCCATGAATCTAGTCACCCATCAAGCCGCAGAATTTACGGGCAGTACCGTGATTTGCAACATCGATCCTCGAAAAGCTGCCAAAATGATCGGTGAATCGCAGTTCTCCAAAACGGTTCGCAAGAAGCTGGACTATGACTATTCAGCATCGAACTACATGGCCTATTGTGTCGTTAAAGATTTAGATCTCCGAGACTACGGATTTGGCAAATGGAACCTCTCGCATACGGGGCATCAAGACCTCAATGAAGCCTTTGCACAGATGTACGATCGCAATGATTTTTCCAATCCTAGCTTTGCAATAACAACGCCGACGTTACTAACAAAGGCCAGTCGAGATTGCCCAGAGGATTGTCAGATTGTGGAGTTTCTAACAGTTGCCAACTATGATTACTTTAAACAATTAAGAGAACGCGATCGTAAAGCCTATAACCAGAAAAAGCAAGAGATTTTAGACTCAATCTTGGATGTTGTTGAGAAACACTATGTTCCAAATTTTAGAAAGCATATGGTTTTTCATATTACAGGTAGTCCGACGACCAATGAACGGTATTGTTGGTGCCCCAATGGAAATTCTTATGGATCTAAGTTAACTCCTAAAAATATGGGGCTTGGGCGGCTCAATCACGAAACATCTTTGCAAAACTTCTATTTCTGTAATGCATCCTCTGGATATCCCGGTTTTGCACCCACCATTTGGACAGGAGCCTTACTATATCAACGATTATCCGGTGATGTAATTTTAGGCACCGGTTAAGCACACGATCGAAGACTAGTTACAGTTAACAATTAAGAGGATTAATTATGAGAATTGCTGTGATTGGGAGTGGAGCGAGTGGCATGGCTACGGCTTATCTGCTCGACAGACAGGGGCATCATGTCACTATTTTTGAACGACAGCCTATCCTCGGTGGACATATTCGTACGTTAAACAAGAACGTAAAGCCCAACCAGTCGGCTTGCGATGAGTTCTTAGAAAGTGGAGTACTAGAATTTCCAACTATTTTTTACAACTTTATTGCGCTGATGCAAGATCTAGGAGTAGAACTAGAACCTGTTAGTGTTGGATCAGGCATGTTCCTTAATGATGGAAGCCAATTTTTATCGGCAGTTATGATTGATAAAAATTTTACGGGAGTTCACCGAATCATCGAATATTTACGTCTTGATACACTCTACGCCCGCTCCGCTGGATTATGGCTAAGAACGCGATCGGCTGACTTAAAAAGTCTCCATAATCAACCGCTTTCAGAGTACTTAAAACGTCCCTGCACTCGTAATACTTGGCTAAAGCTTCTTATCATGTATAGCTATTCAATTCCGTTTGAACTAATTAATGATTTTCCTTCAGAACTTGCTATCCCAGTAATCCGTGACTACATCGCAGTTAATTGGGTTCGGGTTAAAGGCGGAGTGTATTCTTATATTGAAAAAATCCTGACTCGATTTAAGGGTAAAATTTTATTAAACACCGAGATTGATCGTATCTTTAGAGATGTAGATATGGTGAAAGTTTCCTTATTGAATGGTGAAATGCATGAATTTGACAAGATTGTTTTTGCGACTCCTCCTGATCAGGTGATGGCACTATTGGCAGATCCAACTGATGTCGAAATTAAACGATTTTCTGATTGGAAAGCGAATTATGTGACTAGCATCGTGCATCAGGATCGATCGATGTATGATCGTTTTAACATTAAACAACCTTCCGAATTTGATTTTTTTCAAACGGAGAGTCAATGGGGTTATAACGGATTTCTAAATCAACTTTGCGGTAGTTTATCGTCTGAGAATTATTTTTTATCATTTCAACTAGAAGAACTGATTGCACCCGATCGTATTATACATCGAGAGAAACATCATACTCCGATGTATACAACCCAATCGTTCCAATATCGGGATGAAATTGTCGATACAAATGGTGAGCGTAACACTTATCATGCAGGAGCTTATCTCGGCAATGGTTTGCACGAAGGAGCGGTTACATCTGCTTTTCGAGTGGCTAAGTTGATTGGATAAAACCTACGATTGATTACTAAACCTTGAGGAAATAGCCATGCTAGATATTGATGAAATGGGACAAGCTGAGATTAATGAACTACTACATAAGATAGGGTACGGTCATCTTGGCTTCATTCATAAGGGAAAGCCCTATGTAATGCCAATGCATTACTATTTTGACAATTCAGACATCTATCTATTTACAACAGTTGGAATGAAAACTCATGACATTGATGCTGATCCAGATATCTGTTTACAGGTTGAAGAGGTACACAGCTTAAGTCATTGGCGTAGCGTAATTGTTACGGGTCAAGCTAAGCATTTGACAGAGCAGCACGATATCGATCGGATTACCCAAATCGCAAAAGAGCGAAATCCAGCCCTTTCTCCTGTTATCAACCGGACTTGGATTGATTCATTAGGACGGGGTGAAGTTGTTTATATTTATCGAGTCATACAGGGCGAGATGAGCGGACGGACAACTGATGGTATCAGCAGTCAATAATTATCAACTAAATTTTAGTACAACATCCGTTTAGCAATCGCAATATAACCTATTTCATGAAAACGTTAAAGCAAATAATGCGATCATTGAAAAAATCTAAGCCGGCATCTAATTCATCTATAGATTCATCCGCAGCACTAATTGACATTGCTCAACGTGATGTAGAAGGTGTTCTAAGTTTATTCGATACTTGTTTAGAGGGGCTAACTGAAACTGAAGCTAAGCGACGGTTAGAGAAATCAGGGCTAAATGAAATTGCTCGTGAAAAGCCAACAAAGTGGTATTTTCAGCTGATAAAAGCAATGACAAATCCACTGTCGCTTTTACTTATTTTTCTCGCGATAGTTTCATTGTTAACAGGAAGTTCGATCGCAGCTTTCATTATTACTATCATGGTAATCTTTGGGGGGTTGCTTCGCTTTTCACAAGAATTTCAGTCCAGTAAAGCCGCCGAGAAACTGCGGGAAATGGTGAGCATTACAGCCGCAGTAAGTCGTAAGGATATGACTCAAGATGCACCATCAAAGCAAGGAATCACAAAGGGTAAAGAAATTGCAGTGAAACTACTGGTGCCGGGAGACATCATTTTTCTTTCGGCTGGAGATATGATTCCCGCTGATGTCAGGCTAATTGCCGCAAAAGATTTATTTCTCGGTCAATCAACTCTAACCGGAGAGTCTCTACCCGCTGAAAAACATGTAGACCTCCCTGACGACAAAGAAAAAAATCCATTAGAGCTAGTTAATCTTTGTTTTATGGGTACCGCAGTTGTAAGTGGTTCTGGCACCGCCGTTGTTGCAGAAACCGGGAGTCATACTTATCTTGCATCATTGGCTAAAACAGTCAGCGGACGCAGAGTCCGAACTAGTTTTGACAAAGGGGTCAATGGGGTAACCATGCTGCTAGTGCGCTTTATGTTAGTCATGGCTCCTCTTGTTTTTCTGATTAATGGAACATTAAAACACAATTGGGTTGAGGCATTCACTTTTGGGTTGTCGGTTGCGGTAGGACTCGCTCCAGAAATGTTACCCGTAATTACTACCGCGAACTTAGCAAAGGGTGCGATCGTAATGTCTGAAAAAAAGGTAATTGTTAAAAATATTGATGCAATTCAAGACTTTGGATCAATGAACATTTTATGTACTGATAAAACAGGGACCTTAACTCAAGATAAAATCGTCTTACAACGGCATTTGGATCCCTATGGGCAAGAGAGTTTAGACGTTCTTAAATATGCCTATCTCAACAGTTTTTACCAGACGGGACTGAAGAATTTATTAGATATTGCTGTCCTCGATCGCAGTCAAGAACTGGAGTCCTTAGACGTTGAGAAAAACTACCGAAAATTCGATGAAGTTCCCTTTGACTTTGTGCGTCGTCGCATGTCGGTAGTGGTCGAAGAACAGGGGAAACAGCACATTTTGATTTGTAAGGGCGCAGTTGAAGAAGTCCTCAAAGCCTGCACCCAACTCAAAGTTAATGGCCAGATTTTGCCCATGGATGAGTCAGTCCATACTAAGGTTGCTGACTTACAAAAAAAACTGAATTCAGACGGGTTGAGGGTCATTGCAGTGGCCTACAAGGTGATGCCCCCGGAGCAAGCTCATTACGCAATTAATGATGAGAGTAATTTGGTACTATTAGGCAACATTGCATTTCTCGATCCGCCCAAAGAATCTGCTAATCAGGCGATCAAGGCCCTTAAAAAAAATGGGGTTGAAGTAAAGATTTTGACCGGGGACAATGACATTATTACGCGTAAAATATGCAAAGACGTAGGCTTAACTGTCAAAAACGTTTTATTAGGGAGCGACATTGCAGCTTTGTCGGATGAAGAATTAACCAAAGTTGCTATAAATACCACCATCTTTGCCAAGTTTTCACCCACTCAAAAAGCCAAAATCATTCAGATTCTGCGAAATAAAGGCAATATTGTAGGATATATGGGAGATGGCATCAATGATGCAGCCGCCTTGAAAGAAGCCGATGTGGGCATCTCAGTGGATACAGCAGCCGATATCGCCAAAGAGTCAGCTGATATCATTTTGCTCGAAAAAAATCTGGTAGTCCTAGAGTCTGGAGTCATTATTGGCCGACAGACTTTCTCTAACATTATTAAGTACATCAGAATGGGTACTAGTTCTAATTTTGGAAATATGTTTAGTGTATTAGGGGCAAGCGCAATTCTTCCATTTTTACCAATGCAGCCCATACAAATTTTAATTAACAATCTCCTCTACGACTTCTCTCAAACAGGTATTCCTTTCGACCACGTAGACCCGGAAGATCTAGTAAAACCGCCAAA
This sequence comes from Synechococcales cyanobacterium, assembly GCA_043787035.1. Taxonomy (GTDB): domain Bacteria; phylum Cyanobacteriota; class Cyanobacteriia; order Leptolyngbyales; family Leptolyngbyaceae; genus JAAFJU01. The sequence goes on along the minus strand of JAYVVL010000125.1, from coordinate 17,651 downwards.
ATGGAAAATTGAAAATATCCAGCGATTTATGATCTTCATCGGTCCAATCAGCTCTATTTTTGATTATTGTACCTACGCTCTAATGTGGTTTGTCTTTGGGGCAAATTCTGTAGAAAATCAAGCCTTATTCCAGACAGGTTGGTTTGTAGAAAGTCTGATGACTCAAACGCTAATTGTCCATGTTATTCGTACAGCTAAGATTCCTTTTATTCAAAGTAGAGCATCTTTACCGATGCTGTCAATCACCGCGATCGTAATGGGAATTGGCATGTTTCTTCCCTTTTCTCCGATCGCATCTAGTTTAGGATTTGTTCCCTTACCAGCCGTTTATTTCCTTTGGCTAGCTGCGATCCTGACTTGTTATTGCGTGTTAACTCAATTTGTTAAAACTTGGTTTATTAAGAAATATGGATACACCTAAAGGTAGCCTAATAAAATATCAACCCAAAAATTCAAAATGCAATAGATACTTCTTGTGTGAAATAAACTATGAATTTTCCTGCGGTATGAATAGGTCTTGGGGTGTAGTTGAAGTCATAACATTAAATTAGGACCCCTCCAGCAAAGGTAACAAGGCACTGACTCGTGGCTAGTTCTCTCCATTGACAAAGCCAAATTATGCAATTCAGGAGAGAGCTTAATCACCGATCTGTCATAAAATTACATAAAACAATAGATGAGAACATCTTCTGGATCAGTGACCTCATAGTGTCGAAGGAGCTTCTAAATTTATGCATTCCTCTAAAATCATCTTATCTGTTATGGCTATTACAGCAATTACCACTGTTGTTGCTCCACGTGCCCAAGCACAAATGAATGAAAACTACGTGGGAGTTTCTGGAGGTGTTTCGATCGGTAACTCGGTCACTGATTTTGAATTAGGGCTTGATGGTCGATACAAAATTCCACGGTCTGATTTTTCTGCTCGTGCTAGTTTCTCTCCTTTAAGAACAGTTAGCATTCAAGCAACTGGTACCTATGACTTTTCTTTAGGCAAGGGCATCGGTGCTTATGCCGGTGCAGGTGTACTAGTGGGTGAGTTTACATCACCTGTCATTCAAGCCGGGGTTGAAACTAAGCTGGGTAAAAATACGGTGCTGTATGGTGGTGTTGACTACATCACGCGTTCCGGGCAGGGGGTTGTTGCTAAAATCGGAGTAGGTTATAGCTTCTAAAGGGGCAAGTACATAAATAAACAATTCGCTAGGGGAAATATTGATGAAAACAAACGTAGGGCTATGGATTGATCACCGTAAAGCGATCGTTGTAACGATCGCAGAAATGGGAGAAGACATCAAAGAGATCCTGTCAGAAGTAGAAAAGCAGCCTCGCCGATCAAGCGGACTACCGTTAAATGAAAGCTATGAGTCAGTTCAGTTACTGGCCGATGATAGTCTACAGAGGGTGTTAACTGGACATTTAAATATTTATTATGATTCGATTATTGAATGTATCAGTAATGCAGAATCAATCCTAATATTAGGTCCAGGTGAGGCGAAAAACGAATTTAAAAAACGTCTTGATAACAGCAAGGCGAATTCACTTATTGTTAGTATGGAGACTGTTGATAGGATGACCAATCCTCAGATCGCAGCGAAGACTCGTCAGTACTTTTCTGGCTCACATCAGATATAAAGTAGAGACTTTAACATGGCATTAGAATATAAAAATGCACTGGGCCTATTTCCCGATCGCCAACAAACCGAATCTGCCATCAGTCAACTTAAAGCAACCGGATTTGCGACTGATGGAGTTTCTGTTGTGGTGGAGCATCCAGATTCAGAGGATGCCCCCTTAGAAGATTTAGCTGAATCAGACATACAGTCTAAAGAATACTTTGCGACCCATCGCGCGATCGATCGATTTGAGCATGGCGCTTTAGCTTCTGGAGCTTGGGGAAGTGTTGGCGGTGGTGTCATTGCTGGGCTAACCTCTCTTGCGCTTCCAGGAGTGGGTGGCGCAGTTCTGCTCGTTGGAATGGCTGTCGGGGCATTTTATGGTGCAGTATCAGGTGGATTGCTTGGATCTGCGATCGGAGTGGGTATTTCAGACGAACAAGCAAAACATTACTACGATCGATTAATGAATGGATATTACTTGGTCGTCATTAAAGGGACTGACGATGAAATTAGTCAAGCTGAGTTAGTCTTAAAGAATGCACATGTTCAAGATTGGATAGTCTTTGATACGCTCTAATTTTAGGAATTAAAGTGGATAAGTTTAGTCTGAATAGCATGTACATTACCTAGAGCAGTCTTCCTTTTGATTATTTTGATCTGTTTCTAAAGTTAGTTTTATCCATAATGAATAGTTACTACTCTGAAGGAACAAATTTAGAGGATAATTATGGAAGTTATTATTTCAGATGTGAACCCTGGTCTGATATTAGTCTTCAAAGACCTGTCAACAGATCAAAAACTGGCACTACTTTGGTTTATTTACAAAGAAGTTGGGAAATCTATCACACCAGCGGCACCCGGCGCTACCACAGCATCACCGATTATTGCGGAAGGACTATTCAAACAAGTTGCTGAAATGTCTCATAATGAGCAATTACAAGTTCAGCGGGATCTCATAGACCATAAAAATAGCTTAATCAGTCGAGAGTACGGTGCATTAAGTAACACAACAAAACTATTGTTCTGGTACTTACTGGCCCAGGGAATGGATCGTTCTGAAATTATTCCAATGCCAGAGGGCTTCGCCATTGATGCTAACGTCTCTCAATGCTTAAGCAAGCTTCAACAGCTTGATCATTCTGAACAGATTACAGTTCTACGGGATTTCGTGGCTGATATGGGCGTTGATCCGATCGCGAGTCCCCATGATAAAGCGACCGGCCTGTAATTAATAACTGACCCGATTTGTTCAATCTCAAGCAATCGACGATCAGTATGAAGATTAATCTATTTTATTTAGGAGTTAACAATGGAAACCTACACTTGTAATTCTTGCGGTTATGTCTATGATCCTACGGTTCCTGATGCAAAAACAGGTGAGCCGGGAGTTCCCTTTGCATCGTTACCGGATAATTGGGTTTGTCCAAAGTGTGGCGCTGAACGGACTGAATTTGAACCTGAGGATAAAGAACCTATGCCGGGATTGGTCGCACCTCCAGGGACTTAACGTTAGAGGATTTATGGCGATCGGGTCATAGTAACCAAAGCCTTTAATTCCTCTAAAACGTCTTAATTAATGCTGTAACCGATTAAAATCTATTACTTTCGGTTACAGCACCAATACTAAAGTCCTATCGGTATATCCTTTAACGCTTCTATAAACGACTAAACCCTTATCATACTTAAAGATGAATACGATCTCCTATATCGAATTAAATTCAAACATAACTGATTCTGTCGTTCATGACTATTTTGCACGACTTAATCAATCTGATTTCAATGCAACTGCCGATTTGTTTTCGGAGCAAGGATGTTTAAAGCCTCCATTTGAAGAAATTATCAAGGGCAAACGTGCGATCGCTCAATATTTAGAACGAGAAGCTTTTGGAATGGAGCTTTTTCCAAACTATCTAAAAATGATGCAGCACAATCAGAGTTGTACTCAGTACCAAGTTAAGGGGAAAGTTAAGACGAATTACTTCACCGTTAACGCAAGCTGGTTAATTGATTTAAGTCCTGAGAAAGAGATCACTTTTATAGAGATAAAGTTACTTGAAACTTTGAGTAGTTTATTAGCTTTTAATCATTGCTAAAGAGCTAGTAGTACCCGGCGTACACAAGCTAGCGATAGAGTGAGGATTCAATTAAGGGTCCATCTATTTGCATTGGCGACTTTAATCGCACTTTATAGCCGGGTGTTAGTAGGGTGACTGTGCTTAATGGGACTCTTAAAAAAAGGCCAGTCACTATAGATGATTATAGTAACTGGCCTTCGATATTATTTGTTTTTCCTAAGTGTTTTATCTACTTAGAATTTTCTAATTCAGAAGCACTTCTTTTAGCTGTATCCGAATACATTGAACCAAAATCTTTGAAAGCTTCAACGGATTGTTTCTCAACTCTTTTCATCCGTTCCTTAGGCTTGCCTTCAGTTTCACGAGACTGTTTATTCCATTCTTGAGTTGTTTTCGGTCTTTGTTCATTGTCTTGATGAATGACTTTATCAATTTCTTTGGTAATAGCTTTAGGACTCAAATCAGAGTCTGCAACACTTGCCATCAAAAAAACACTCATCAAAATAGTGGGTAAAACCTGTCTAAATTGAAGGCTATTTAGGAACAAGTTAACATTGTATTTGAATTTGAAAAGGGTGCTGCGAATAAAATTTAACACAATCGACTCCTGAAGGACGTTGAAAACTAATCATTCATCGACAAAGATAAGCTTTGCTGTTAAAAGCATAATCAAGTCTTATTCAAGACCTAATTGCACTTGAATAAAGATAGATTAGGACTAATGCCAATGGAAGAAGGATTAGAATGCCACTGAGAGTAGTTCCAACGGATGGCGTAATATTCTCAGGGGGATTGAGTTCAGATAGATGAGTACGATCTTTCATGTTGATTAGGTGGGGTTAATTAGTATCTAACTCAATACTCGATTAATTTACTAAGATGAACATCGCCAGATCGAATGATGATTTATTTAGAGATAATCTATCAATATAAGGACTACAGTCCTAACTCCGATCGGACATCGGTTGAATCACAGTATCCCCCCTTGCTTTGCTGAGCAACGACCCTTGTTTAACGGCTTCATAAACGCGGGATTTCCCAAAACAATCGCTCGCCTACTTGCCCTGAACCACACCCAACACCTTCACCCCACCATAAATCACGGCCATTCCCAAAAGCCCACTCGCCATCCCCAGAGGCATCACCCCAACTAGCCCCAAACTCACCAAACCCACGCCCACAACATCCGCCACTAACACCAAAGCCCGATCGCGAATCCCAAACGTCACGATCGGTTCGGCCTGATCCGGCAAAAGCTGTACCCCAGCAAAAAGATTAAACCCCACCTGACTCATCAAAATCACCGCTGCGCCCACCCACAAAGAACCCTGCGCCCCATACATCCCCACCCACTCCAAAACGATCGTCATCGCCGTCACCCTGTAAAAACGATCGAGCCTAGCATCACTCAACAACGCCCGAACCTGTGCCACCTGTTGCAAGTCAAAAATCGCCATTACCCACAAATCTAAACTCAGCAGAACAATCGCCATTGCCAAAATTTTCTGATCCAGTGCATCCAAACGCCAAACTTGCCATCCCAACAGCGCGATCGCAGGCCCATAAATTCCCCCCAACACACCCTTCATCCCAACCACGCTTCCCTCCCAAACCCTAGCCTACAAAATTGATCCGAGTTCCGGAACTTATTGCCAACAGAATGAATCATCTATCCTAGTTCACCGAATGTGCTAGTTTTCAGAATGTCACACCCCTCTATCTTCTCGCACCCCACCATGTCTTCCCGTTTTCTTAAGGTTTTCACCATTACCGCTCTCAGCACCGCCAGCCTTCTGACGGGCTACACCCCCGATCGACTCTTTAGCCCCATCGCTAGCTTACCCGTTCCGATCGCTTCCGCCCAGGAATCCAGCTTTACCCGCTATGTCCGAGCCGTTTACGCCATTGAGCAGCAACGCAAACCCCTCATGTCAAAAGTCAAAACCATTACAGGCGGCAACATGCCCGACAACGTCTGTAGCAGCGGTTTTGCACAGCTTCCCAGCAATCTCAAAGGCAATATCCGCAGCATCTGCAATTCCTTTAACGATGAAGTCAACGCCATCCTCAACCGCAACGGATTTGCTAACAACACCGACGAATTCAACCGCTACCAACAGCAAGCTATGAGCAGCGATCGTAAAACTAGCCGCGAAATGCAACAACGCATCATCATCGAAATGAGTCGCCTTGGATTGAAATAAAAAAAATCGTCTAGACCTTTAGCTTTCTGAGCCTATAGGTTTAGACGAATCTGATCTCCCAAACACTAGGAGATTTGTTATTCAGCGAAACTGGGCAAATCCAGCTTGCCTGCCTGCCGACTCCGCATCGCTAACCGATAGCTCACGCTCTGCAACTCAGCATGAAGCTTCCGGTTTTCCTGCTGGATTTGCACCACTTTTTCCTTCACCGGAGCCATGCGTTCCGCAAACTTCTGCCGATACACATTCGGCAACTCCTGCACCACCTTCTCCAGCATCTGCGATCGATCGTTTAACCCCTGCATAGATTCTTCCAAGGTCGAAATCTTCACATCCCGATCGGCAATCTGTCCCTGATAGAAATTCACCTGCTCCTCCATTCCGCGCATCTGATCGCGCAGCGCCCGCATCTCGGCGAGGTCCCGCTCAATAGGAACACCTACTGCATCCGGCTTCTGGCCCTGACCCTTGACGAGACGAAATAATTCTTGGGAAAGCTGCTGCACAAGCTGATCGCGGGCCTGAAGTTCATCTTTGAGATATAGGGTTTCAGCTTGAAGCTGTTGAAGCGTAAGGGTTTCAGATTGGGACACGACGATCGCTAGCTCCGGATTAAGGCAGTTGAACAAATTACATCAAACTGAAAGGCGAAACCAATCACCTGGTTATGGGATTGGTGGCTATTGTAGCGACGAACGGGAGAAATGCAAAAGATCTTTTGCATTTCTCCTCACCCAGTCCTGAATAGCCCTAAACCTTAGCGGGTTCAGCAATCAACTTAACGGGTTCAGCAATAGATTCTGCCAAATGCTCCATCCAGCGGCGAGGCTCTGAAGCACGCCGAATGTCGCGCCATATCTGCGTTGCCGCCAGCGTCCCATCTGCAACAGCAATGGAAATTTGATTGACCCCTTTCTTCATATCCCCTACCGCAAAAATTCTCGGATGCGACGTCCGACACATGCTATCCGTCACCAGATCCTCACCATCACGCTCCAGCTCAATCCCATCTAAATACGCACTGAAATAATGCGATCCCATGGCAATTAGCCCTGTTTCCAGCTCGACATGTGTGCCATCCGCCAGCTCCACACCCGTCATCTCATGCTTATGCCCAATGAAGTGCTTCAACGGCTGCTCATACAAAGGATATCCATGCTCAGCCAACTTTTGCCGCATCGCATCGCTCACCTCAAACAAGCCCTGAGTAAATACTGAAATATAAGGCGTAAACCAATTCATCACAAAGGCCGTCCCGATCGCCCCCTCACGGTTGACAAATAATCCCGCCTTCTTATCCTCCATATCCATGCCATCACAAATCATGCAGACATGCAGATTGTGCCCTGCATAGTCATAGACATTCTGCATATTCTCCAGCTTAGGCAAATTGTCCATAATGCCGCTGGCTGCCACCACATACTTCGATCGAAACTCCGGATGGCTACTGTCCTGTTTCCCCACCTTCACTCGCACCTTAAAGGTCTCGCCCTCATCCTCAACCGTCTCCACAAAGCCTATCAAATAATCCGCGCCAACGTCCAGCACATGATGCTGACCCTGTTTCAACAAATCTCGTCCAGGAAGATGCGAATCTACCCCCAGATAATTGCGCAAATCCTGCATCCAAAACGATCGGCCCCGCCCCTTCTCTACCACCAAGCACGACAACCGATAGCGCTGAAGATAAATCGCCGCCGACAATCCACCCGCCCCGCCGCCCACAATAATCACGTCATAGACATGATCGAGCCGCTCATTTAAATTCTTCTTAGAAAGCTTCATCAGGCAGTTACCTCTTAAACCAAACTCGGTATGACTTCGCTTTATCGTAACCGATTCTAAACGAAAAAGCATCTGCGACTTTCAACAGTCGCAGATGCCTAGTAGGGACTGACAGCATTGCCCCACGTTTGCCAGAATTTGGCTCGCAAACTCTAGGATTTGACCAATGCTCTATTCCTCTTCAGGCACTTCAACATCTTGCTTCACGGTCAGATAGCGAATGACTTCTTCGCTCAACCGCATCGATCGCTCCATCACCGACACCATCGGACCGCCGCCCTTATAGTTCATTTGGATATAAATCCCTTCACGACTCTTGCCGATTTCGTAGGCCAAGCGGCGCTTGCCACGGTGCTGAGTTTCAATAATTTCAGCACCATTCTCTTTCAACAGAGACTGATACTTCTCAATCGCCTGATCGACCGCTTCGTCCCCAAGATCAGGACGCAAGATATACATCGTTTCGTAAACAAAATCTTTCATTGATCATCTCCTTATGGTCAACCGGCTTTTCCGATAGCCAACAAAACTGTCAAGCTCAGAAAAGCAAGGAATTCATATCCTACCCGATCGGGGTTCTCATTACCTAATTTTTGGGGTTTAAAAGCGTAACTGAGACTCGACCGCCTCCGAAATCACCGGGATCGAACCATAGTTCCCCATAATCGAGCAAAAGATTGAGTATATTGAGGCACCTCCCACCGCGATCGACACCAGCAACCCTAGCCAGCTCGTCAGCTCACCTAAAGCCGGACCCAACAGATTCAACACTAATCCCACCAGCGACGCCGCAATCCCAATCAATAACGACTGCATTGTGTGAAACCGAATGAAGTACTTAATGTCGCTGTTGCGAACCACCAACAGGTACAGCCCAAAGAAAACGATTAGACTTCCATACTGGCCGAATAAAGCGCCAGACATCGCCGAAATCCTAACTACGACAGATAGAACTGGAGAAACAATCTCTCCTCCCGGCAGTAACATTGCCCCCAACAAAAACAGCGGCAGCACCGAAAATAACGGCAGTAGGTACGGCAGCGAGGCCAAAAATCGATCAAGTCCAGTCACCGTTCCACGAAAATTCATAACCCCTCCTCACTCCATATGACAACGCCCCCAGCATAACCAACCCCCAGCGCTTTCATCACTATTCTTCATTCTCACCTCAGCATTTGCCCATCTCAAGACACCTGAACCACCCGAAACCCCATCTGACAGTCAAATTGATCCGGCTGCTGCGGCATGGAAGGCTCGATCGCCTGTCCGCACCTGAGTTGCCCACTGTGCCATCGAGGCTGTCCATCCTGACTCGCCATCAAACAATTTTGACAAACCTGCTGAACCGGAACCAATCGATCGCCCACTATCATGACTAACATCTGTCCGACCTCCCGAAATTTCGTACGGCTTAACCTTCGTCTTAATCCATTCTCGAAGACCATCTACTCAGCATCACGACCTCACATTTCAGGCTTTCAATTCATCTGTCATTTTTTGCTTATTCACTATTGTGTCAGTCGAACCCTAAGGACCGCTGTAATCCCACAAACAATTTAACGTCCTCATCCTTTCCAAGTAACGGTCAACATCTAAACTTCATCCCCTTCAACTTCAAAAAACAACGCTCTTACTAGAACCTCGTGCAGATTTTCGTTATGATCTAAAGACTTGGCATCTTAAACCTTCAGACCACCAGCATCCGACTCAACATCAACGCCTCTCCGTCCACCCTACAACCCAGATTGGAAGTTACTCCTGTGACGACGAACTCAGACTTTCTCACCCAACAAGACCCCGCGATCGCCCGTCTCATCGGCCAAGAACTCGAACGCCAACGGGATCACCTTGAATTGATCGCCAGCGAAAATTTCACTTCTGCCGCTGTCATGGAAGCCCAAGGCTCCGTCCTGACCAATAAGTATGCAGAAGGCTTGCCGACCAAACGCTACTACGGCGGATGCGAGTTTGTGGACCAAATCGAACAAATCGCCATCGATCGCGCTAAAGAACTCTTCGGCGCGGCCCACGCCAATGTCCAGCCTCACTCAGGAGCACAAGCTAACTTTGCCGTCTTTTTGGCTTTGCTAAAACCGGGGGACACCATCATGGGCATGGACCTGTCCCACGGCGGACATCTTACCCACGGCTCTCCCGTCAACGTCTCCGGAAAATGGTTCAACGTTGTCCAATACGGCGTTAACAAAGACACCGAGCAACTTGACTACGACGAAATCATGGCTCTAGCCAAAGAGCATAAGCCCAAACTGCTTATCTGCGGCTATTCAGCCTACTCACGCACTATCCACTTCGACAAATTTCGAGCGATCGCTGATGAAGTGGGCGCGTATCTTATGGCCGACATTGCCCACATTGCAGGCTTAGTGGCTACTGGACTCCACCCCAACCCCCTGCCCTACTGTGATGTCGTCACCACTACCACTCACAAAACCCTGCGTGGTCCTCGGGGCGGCTTGATCATGACTCGTGATGCTGAACTTGGCAAACAGTTCGACAAATGCGTGTTTCCTGGAAGCCAAGGCGGCCCTCTAGAGCACGTCATTGCCGGAAAGGCCGTCGCATTTGGGGAAGCACTCAAACCGGAGTTTAAGACCTACTGCGCTCAGGTCATCGTGAATGCCCAAACCATGGGAAAACAGCTCCAACAGCGCGGCTTTAAGCTCGTGTCAGGCGGGACCGATAACCACTTGATCTTAGTCGATCTCCAATGCATCGGCATGACGGGGAAAATCGCAGATGCCCTAGTCAGTGGCGTCAACATCACAGCCAACAAAAACACAGTGCCGTTCGATCCGGCCTCTCCATTTGTCACCAGCGGCATCCGCTTAGGGGCAGCGGCGATGACGACGCGTGGCATGGGCGCAGGTGAATTCACAGAGATCGCTAACATCATTGCCGATCGATTGCTTAATCCTGACGACGAGGGCGTTGCCGCCGATTGCCTTCGCCGGGTCGCTGCACTGTGCGGTCGATTCCCGCTCTATCCTTACTTAGTGTCTGCGATCGTTGAACCCGCTTTGGTTTAACGCTTTGGTCTAACGCCTACTCTAATTTCGACCTAGGGTCGATTTGAGTTTGGTCTAGTTTTGCCGAGTGTTTTGGCATTTTTCAGCAACTTTCCAGATTTTTATTCCGTTCATCTAGAAAGTTTCATGGTTTTGCGGAGATGTGAAACGATCGCATCTCCGTTTTTTATGCTCTAATTCGGGAGAGCAATTTGGCTTAAGGATGTAAAGCATCACGCAATAAATACTGAAAGTTATATGCCCTGCATACATCCTTCATACGTCTTGCCAGGGTATAGTAGGCACTGCCTAACTCTATTCCCTATCTCCAAGCTTGTTCACGTTCCCTGACTTTATCTAGGTTTCCATGCTGTCTCCTTGGTACCTCCTTCTAACGTTCGCACTGTCGGCATCCATCGTTCTATTCAGCACCCCCTGGGTCAAGAAACTAGCCCTCCGGCTTGGATACGTCGATCAGCCCAATGCCCGAAAAGTTCACCAACAACCGATGGTCCGCCTCGGCGGCGTGGCTATATTCTCTGGCTTTCTCCTAGCCCTGCTTGTTGCCTGGCGACTGGGCGGTTTCGGGGGACTTCCACAAGGAAAAGAATTTGAGATGTGGGGTGTTGTTCTCGGTGGCATTGCCTTTTTTAGCATCGGATTACTAGACGACTTATTTAACTTGTCGCCCTTTACGCGCTTGATTGCTCAGGTGATTGTGGCGATCGGAGCCTGGTCCATGGGCGTCCAGATCAATTTTCTTTCGGTTCCTGGCATTAGTCTAGGCGGCATGGTCCAGCTTCCTGACGTGGTGAGCTTAGTACTAACGGTCATCTGGCTCGTGGGTATCACCAATGCGATCAATTGGATCGATGGACTTGATGGACTTGCGGCTGGCGTCTCGGGCATTGCGGCTCTCGTCATGATGATCACCTGTTTGGTCACGCACCAACCCGCAGCGGCACTAGTTGCAGCAGCCTTAGCGGGGTGCAGCCTTGGATTTTTGCGCTACAACTTCAACCCCGCTCAAATCTTCATGGGAGACGGCGGATCCTACTTTGTGGGTTTCACTCTTGCAGGCGTTGGCGTCATTGGGTTAGTCAAGGGTGTTACCACCGTCGCCGTATTGCTGCCCTTAATTTTGGCGGTGCCGATCGTCGATATGTCGGCTGTGATTCTTGATCGGTTGCGGAACGGAAAATCGCCCTTTATTGCAGACAAACGTCATTTGCATCATCGTCTCCTTCAAGCGGGCCTATCTCACCGCAGAACAGTCCTATTTATTTACGCCCTAACCCTATGGGTTGGCTGTCTGGCAATGGCATTTTCTGGGATGCCCAGCGGATTTGGTTATGCAGCCCTTTCCACAGTTATCTTGAGTTTCGCCTCTTGGCGAGTCTGGCAAATTGCAAAGCAAGCCTAGATTTCTATACTTAGACCTCAATGTCCAAATACCAAATCTCTAGTTAGGTCTTTTTCTATGGCGATCGCAGCAGAAGTCATCAGCGTGGGCACCGAACTCCTGCTGGGTGACATCCTAAACTCCAATGCTCAATATCTAGCCAAAGAACTCGCCGCCCTCGGCATCTCTCACCACTACCAAACTACCGTCGGTGACAACCCCGATCGGCTGAAACAGGCTATTAAGCTCGCATCAACCCGCTCCAATCTTCTCATTTTCACAGGCGGCCTCGGCCCAACCCCCGACGACCTAACCACCGAAACAATTGCCGCAGCCTTCAGCACGCCCCTAGTCGAGCACCCTCACATCGTTGCAGACATCACCGAAAAGTTCGCCAAACGCGGACGGACAATGACTCAAAACAATCTCAAGCAAGCCCTCCAGCCGGACGGAGCCACGATTTTACCCAACCCCGTTGGCACCGCTCCTGGCATGATTTGGGAACCCATGCCCAACGTCCTCATCTTGACCTTCCCCGGCGTCCCCACCGAAATGAAACAAATGTGGCGTGACACCGCCGTACCCCTTCTAAAAGCCAATGGCTGGGCCATGGGCACCATCGTGTCCAGCACTCTTTATTTCTGGGGAATTTCTGAATCCGCCTTAGCTGAAAAAGTCATATCCTACTTCGACTTGACGAACCCCACCGTCGCGCCCTACGCCAACCGAGGCGGCGTTAAACTCCGCGTTACTGCCAAAGCCGCAACCGATGCAGACGCTCTAGCTTTGATCGCACCCGTTGAAGCCGCACTGCGATCGATCGGCGGACGAGACTGCTACGGAACAAACACCGACACCCTCGCCTCCGTCGTTGGCCAACTGCTCTTGAGCCAACAGCAAACCCTCGCCGTTGCCGAATCCTGCACGGGCGGCGGCCTAGGTCAACTGTTAACTGATACTCCCGGCAGCTCTGCTTACTTCTGGGGGGGCATAATTTCTTACGACAATTCCATCAAAGAACGATTGCTGGGAGTTGATCCAGCTGTTTTAGCCCAAGAAGGAGCGGTCAGCGAAGCCGTCGCGATTCAAATGGCTTGCGGCGTTCGCGACAGACTCTCCACTGACTGGGGTCTCAGCATCACCGGCATCGCAGGTCCAGACGGCGGCACAGAGGCAAAACCCGTTGGACTCGTCTACATTGGCATCGCCGGCCCAGATGGCGCAAAAGCCTCTCTAATTCAGTACGGCGATCGAGGCCGAGAATGGATTAGGCAAGGAAGCGCTGCCACCGCCCTCGATCGTCTTCGCCGAAGAATTCAGTACGGCGAATGATGTATGAAGGTGGCCATAACGGAGATCTCACTCACAATCTTCACAATTATTTCAGATTTCCAGACTTTTAATCTTGTGATGAATTCGTTATGATATTCGATAAGAAGTAAATGTCGAAGGCACAATTCTTAACAAATGCGTTAGGACAGTCCTTGGCCTTGAACCGTTTCATTGATACAATATGAGGCAACACCTGATTGCTCTAGGATTCCAACCTAGCTCAATAGAAGTCGTATTTGTCTCAGACTACACTTAAGAAGAGGTCTATTCATGGATTTTGTAGAAGAGCTACTGGATAAACTGAAGGAAATCACCCGTCGTATCATCGACTCTCTTTTGGGTCCTGAGGCACAGCCTGAACCTGAATATATTCCGATTCCGGTGCATGATCGGCCTCGCTCCCGCTACTAATTTAACCATTGCAGTTAGATACTTATGTTGAGTGTTCTTGTTTTGCATGGTGCAAATTTGAATCTGCTTGGAAAGCGAGAGCCTGAAATTTATGGATCTGCGACCTTGGATGATATAAATCATCAGCTTGAGCTTCAAGCGAAGTCATTGGCAGTTCACATTTCAATAATTCAGTCAAACTACGAAGGAGCCTTGATAGACGCCATTCATACGGCAGCAGGTGTTTATCAAGGCATTTTAATGAACCCAGGTGGATACACGCACACTAGTGTTTCTTTGCGTGACGCCTTATCGGGAGTATGTATCCCAACGGTAGAGGTGCATCTCAGCAATATCCACAAACGCGAAGAATTCCGTCACCACTCTTACATTGCGCCGATCGCAGTCGGTCAAATTAGTGGATTTGGGGCTGATAGCTATCGGCTTGGACTAGAGGCGTTGGTAAGTCATTTAAGATCTTTGACGCAAGAGTTGTCGTAGTAGACAACCTAGAGAAAGTTAACGTTGACAGTCTGTTGGCCTTCGGGTCAAGATATAGAGTGATGAAGCTTTGTAAAGGTCCTTCGATGTCACTTGAGTTTTTCTCCCCAGAGATGATTGAAGAACTGGCTAAGCAGTATGGGTACTGGGCCATTTTTGTAGGTATTTTACTAGAGAACTTAGGTCTACCCATCCCCGGTGAGACAGTGACGATCGTCGGCGGTTTCTTGGCTGGCAGTGACCAGTTGGAGTACTCCTTGGTTTTAGCCAATGCAGCAGGCGGGGCCGCTCTCGGTGGAACGATCGGCTACTGGATCGGACGCAAGGGCGGTTGGCCACTCCTACTAAAGCTTGGAAAATTACTTCGGTTTCAAGAGAGTAAGCTCGAAGGGATGCGCAGACAGTTTTCTGAAAATGCTGGGAAAGCCGTGTTCTTTGGCCGATTCATTGCACTTTTCCGCGTCTTAGCTAGCCCCTTGGCAGGCATTACGGGAATGCCATTCCTGAAATTTATGGGTTACAACGTTGTAGGAGCCTTGGTCTGGGCAACGGTTATGGTTACGCTGTCCTACTTTGCAGGTCAGGTCGTTCCTCTAGAAAAACTTGTCGGTTTTGCAACTCAGTTTGCGTTTGTCGCATTGCTTTTGGTCGTTCTGGCAATCGGGCTTCCAATTTGGTTAGAGTCTCGTCATGCAAAAGCTGAAGAGGCTAAATCTGAACCGGAGGTTCCGTAAATCAGTAAGTCATTAAAGCTATCCAGGGAACGCGCCTCACGATAGAATTGCGATCGCCCATGGGAGTCTCTAGAAACGCGCATGAATTTTACGCTGTCCGTCATTATTCCGTGTTTTAACGAAGTCAGCACCATTGAACAAGTCATTGATGCGGTTAAGTTGGCACCGATTCAATCGATCGAAATTATTGTCGTGGATGATTGCTCGACTGATGGTACCCGCGAAGTACTATGCCGCTGCGAATCTCGCGTCCATCAAGTGCTGTACCACTCAGTCAATCTTGGAAAAGGGGCGGCATTGAGAACTGGGTTTGCAGCGGCAACCGGGGACATCGTAATTGTCCAGGATGCAGATCTTGAGTATGACCCGCAGGATTTTTCTCGGATGATTGCGCCCATTCTTCAAGATAAGGCGGATGTCGTTTTCGGGTCACGCTTTATGGGCAGTGCGCCTCATCGAGTAGTCTATTATTGGCACATGCTGGGCAATCAATTTCTGACCACGCTATCCAATATGATGACGAATATTAACCTGTCAGACATGGAGACCTGCTACAAGGCGTTCCGGCGAGAGGTGATTCAGTCTATTGTGATCGAGGAAAATCGATTTGGGTTTGAGCCGGAGATTACGGCGAAGGTGTCTAAGTTAGATTGCCGGATTTACGAGGTCGGAATTTCTTACTATGGCCGAACGTATCGAGAAGGGAAGAAAATTGGCTGGAGAGATGGAGTCCGGGCCATTGTCTGCATTTTGAAGTACAACTTATTCCGATCGAAGCGAACTATCTTACAACCGCTGCCACTGCCTCCAGTGCGATCGAAAATCTCATCGGTCCGGTGATTATGGTGCGATCAATCCTTAAGTTTTTACCATTCAGAATCAACCATCCCACCATCCAGCGAGGGCTGATTTTTAGCTTTATTGCGATCGGGTGTCTTCTGCGGTTTGTATGGGCAGAGGATATGGAGTGGAAAAGTGATGAAATTTGGATGTTTGAGCAGGCGCGATCGGTGGT
This sequence comes from Synechococcales cyanobacterium, assembly GCA_043787035.1. GTDB lineage: Bacteria > Cyanobacteriota > Cyanobacteriia > Leptolyngbyales > Leptolyngbyaceae > JAAFJU01. Next base: position 1,568 of record JAYVVL010000125.1, on the reverse strand, counting down.
GCTCGGTCAGACATCGCTCCCTAGGATTGGAATGGCCAATAGCGCGGGTTTCGTCAATCCCGGTATGAGTCTTTGGGTTTTCATTCCTCTGGCCTTCTCACCGGATCCGCTGCACATGGTGCGATGGGTGATGGCGCTCAATAGTGGAGCGATCGCGGCATTTGTCGGATTTGTCCTCTGGCACATTCCTCAGAAACAGCAGTTGACCTGGCTTTGGGGATTGGCGATCGCTAGTGTCAACCCAATGGCCATTCTTTTTTCTCGCAAAATCTGGGCACAAAATATTCTGCCGCCATTTTGCTTTTTACTGTTTCTCGGGCATCAATTTCGCCACCGAATCTGGGGCGCAGCGCTGTGGGGACTGGTCGGGACAATAGTGGGCCAAATTCACATGAGCGGTTTTTTCTTTCAGCCGATTTTGGTTGGGTGGACGTTGTGGAAGGAGCGCGATCGGACTAGGTTGAGCGACCGTCCATCCAACACCTGCTCCCCCACTCGAACGCACTGGCTCAGTTTCACGGTTGCATCAGGACTTGGATTCATTCCAATGCTGCCTTGGATAAAGGTTTTGAGCGAGAATAGCATTAATTATGGATCCGGGACGGCACGTAATTTTATACCAGAGTTTTATCTACAGTGGCTGACTACGGGGTGGGGGCTGAACCTTGAGCATCAACTCGATCGAGTGTTTTGGCAGGTATTTTTGGCAGAGCCGCGTATTTTAGGGGTCTCGACTTATGGCATGGCCGTGGCTCATCTATTTTTGGGAGTGAGCGCGCTGTATACGCTGGGCCGTTGGGTCATCTCTAAAGCCGATCGTCAGCAGGTTCGATCGGTGATGGGATATGACGCTCTACGGTTTTATTTCACAGCAAGCGCGATTGGAATGGGACTATTTTTAACGGGTATCGGTCAGAGAGTTCCGGTTTATTATCTAACCGTGCTTTTCCCGTTTCCCTATGTGTGGGTGGTGGTGATGTGCAAGTCAAATCCGAAGTGGCTGAGTGCGATCGCCGCCACACAACTTGCAATTTCGCTCACATTTCTAGTCTTCATCCATCAACAAGGCGGTATTCCTGACGGCAAATACGGCACGGCCTACCATCTCCAGCGCAAGTCAACTCCAAATGCCGATAGAATGAACTGGTTATAAAGTCGTTAATTCAGTTCAGCAGCTATGACCGAATCCATCAGTTCTCGTCCCAAGAATGTTTTAGGCAGTGAGCTGAGAGGCTGCTGCACGTCCCCTGTGACGGGTTTTTACCGCGATGGCTTTTGCCAAACGGGTCCGATGGATCACGGCAGCCATACGGTCTGCGCTCAGGTGACAACCGTATTTCTAGAATTTTCTAAGTCCCAGGGTAATGACCTGACAACGCCTATTCCGAGCTATGAGTTTCCGGGACTCAAGGCGGGCGATCGGTGGTGTCTATGTGTATCTAGATGGCGCGATGCCCTCAAACAGGACTGTGCGCCATTGGTTGTTCTTGAAGCCTGTCACGAAAAAGCGCTAGAAGTGGTGACGCTCGATGATCTCAAACGCCATGCGATCGCAACCTAGGAATTTT
>JAYVVL010000124.1:0-5359 GCA_043787035.1 Synechococcales cyanobacterium | reverse complement strand
CGCGCGATCGGACGGTCATTATCGGTTATCAAGACGGCGATGAATTTCACCGCCTTACCCTCGCTCCCCGAGACTATGGATTTGCGGCATCGGAAGTTCCCATTACTAGCACCGCTGATTGGGCAGTTAGCAGTTTAGCAACGCTGCAAGGAACATCGTCAGAACTGACAGAAGCCTTGATCTGGAATGCTGGATTTTATCTGTGGCGATCGCAATCACCGACGAATTTACAAACAGATTTACAAACAGAACTCAAATCAGCATTCGATCGCGTGAGAGCAGCCCTAAAGGATGGACGTGTCTATCAAAAATTAATTGATTTGCAACAGGCTCTACCCCACCACTGAGAACGTTTATGATTGCTAAAATCGAATTGAAACCAACACTGAAGTTCCCGCAGATGGGATGCGGAACGTGGGCTTGGGGAAACCAAGTTCTTTGGGGTTACGATCGTAGTATGGATGCTGAATTGCAACAGGTATTTAATCGCTGCGTCGATCGGGGCGTCACGCTCTTTGATACCGGAGACTCCTACGGCACAGGCAAACTCAAAGGCCAAAGCGAACTCCTCCTCGGAAAATTTAGCCAAGCCTACAATGGTCCCAACAAAGACCAAATTTGCCTCGCTACCAAACTTGCGCCCTATCCCTGGAGACTCACCCGAAGCGCCATGATTCAAGCAGCCCAAGCGTCCATCGATCGTCTTGGCCGCATCGACCTCGCCCAAATCCACTGGTCCACCGCCAATTATGCGCCTTGGCAAGAAGGTGCATTGCTCGACGGTCTAGCGGATTTATATGAACAGGGATTGATTAAAGGCGTGGGGCTTTCAAACTATGGACCGAAGCGGCTGAAATGGGTGCAATCACGGTTTAAATCTCGCGGCATTCCGATCGTTTCTCTCCAAGTGCAATACTCATTGCTTTCTACCTATCCCGTCACCGAACTCGGCCTCAAAGATCTCTGCGACGAATCTGGAATCAAAATCATCGCCTACAGTCCGCTCTGTCTCGGATTGCTTACTGGAAAATATGAAAACCCCAAAGGACCCTTCCCAAAAGGAATTCGTCGGTTCCTATTTCCGCGATTGCTTCCCGGAATGCAAGGACTCCTAAGCTGTCTCAACGAACTAGCCACCCTCCACGACAAGACGATCGCACAAGTCGCTCTCAACTGGTGCATCGCCAAAGGTACGCTTCCCATTCCCGGTGCAAAGACCTTAGATCAAGTGGACCAAAATCTCGGTGCTCTGGGCTGGTCTCTCGACGAAGCTGACGTGATGGCGCTCGATCAAGCCGCGAAAAGCGTCGATCGAAAAATGATCCAAAACATCTTTCAAACTCGTTAAGGTTCAGGCATTCCCATTCATCGCTAATTTAAACACAGGCCAATTGTATGACGATCGCAGCGCAAGAGATTGTGGCATCGTAAAATCCCCTCAATGTGCAATGTTTATCAGGTCTAACTCCATCATAATGGACGATAAATATCCCTTGCATTTAGGAGTTCGCATAACGTCAACACCTACGCGATTCCGAACGATCTTGATCGGATTCTGGCATTTTTATATCGCTATAGCGAAGAAGAATTTAGTCTTCCTTCGGATTCCAGGGGAGACCTGCCTTCCAATCCAACTTCCTTAACGTAAACTTACAGTTGATCGGAATTGGATAACCCGTCGCCGGAGACCCATCGCCCACAAACCGCACCATCAGGCTCAAGCTAATCTCTAACGTCCGTTGCATCGCCACAAAATCTAAATATCGCTTCAACGGATCACCGGGCTTCTTTGGCTTACTCAAATCAACCAGCGTCTTACTGACCTCCATCGGACCGTCGTCGCCCTTCCGGGCCAGCATATCTTCCGCGACCACTTTCTCCTTCATGGTCGTTCCAGGCGGTACCGGACTCAGCGCTTGCTCCTGAAACAAATCTAACGAATTTCCCGCGATCAACCGTGTCACCCTTCGTGCCTTGCCATCAAGATCCGTCACGCTGCTCATGTTCCAATCCACAAACACCGGATGCTCTTTGGACTTGTTTTTGACATTAACCCCGAACTCCTTCAGCTTGTCAAACTCGTACCGCTTGTCAAACTTAAAACTGACCTCCACTCGATCGTTCAGCTTCAGATCCTCAAGCTGCTTATCCAGATCTTTCTTTTCTAAAACGATCGTTAACTCATCATTAAACGAGTTGATAATCTGGTAAAGCACATAGGTGACGCACAAAATGTAGATCGTCAGCAGTAAAAGATCGGTATTGTTCATGGGGAAGCAAATAGAAGCAGCAAAAAATCAGTTAGACAGGAAAACCACCGCCTTTCTTATACCACCCCGTCCCAGACTTGACCACCCAACTTTACCCCTCACTTCCAAGCGCCTCACCCGGAAGCGCTTGGTAAGAAAAGCATCCTACCGAATCCAACGGGCCGCATCCTTCGCATGATAGGTCAGAATCATATCCGCACCCGCCCGCTTGAAGCTCGTCAACGTCTCCATGACTAAGCGCTCCTCATCGACCCATCCATTCAGCGCCGCCGCCTTCACCATGGCGTACTCCCCAGACACGTTATACGCTGCTACCGGAACATGACTCGCCTCCTTCACCCGATGGATAATATCCATATAGGACAGCGCAGGCTTCACGATTAACATATCCGCCCCTTCCTCAACATCCAGCAGCATCTCCTTGATCGCTTCTCGGGCATTTCCTGGATCCATCTGATAGGTGCGCCGATCGCCGTACTGAGGCGTCGATTCAGCCGCATCGCGAAACGGACCATAGTAGGCCGACGCATATTTCACCGCATAGGACATAATCGGAATATCCTGAAACCCCGCTTCATCCAAGCCCGATCGAATCGCCCCCACAAAGCCATCCATCATCCCCGACGGCGCAATAATATCTGCCCCTGCCCGAGCCTGGGCTACGGCTACTTTTGTAATCAACTCCAGGGTGGAATCGTTCATCACCTTCCCTAGCAAATCGCTCTCGCCGAGGTAGCCACAGTGCCCATGAGACGTGTACTCACACACACAAGTGTCATTAATGACCATGAGATTAGGTACCGCCTTCTTCACCGCTTCCGTAGCTTTCTGCACAACTCCACAGTCGTGCCAAGCGCCCGTTGCCTCAAGATCCTTATCAGTGGGAATTCCAAACAAAATAATCGACGGAATCCCCAAATCGTAGACTTCCTTCGCGTCTTCGACGATTTTGTCCACCGAGAGCTGATAAACTCCCGGCATCGAGGTTACTTCCTTCGCAACATTAGTCCCCGGCACCGCAAATAACGGGTAAATTAAATCATTGGGACTCAATACCGTTTCACGCACCATACGGCGGAGGGTGTCATTCGATCGCAGACGACGGGGACGATGGGTGGGGAACATGGGCAGCAAAGTCCTGAATAACTAGTTCTAACAGTCTAAAACAGGATTGAAGCAGATTCTACATGAATGAAGATGTGTAAAGCGATGATGTTTTCTAAGTCTTTTTTGGGCGGGGTGTTGTGTAAAGTACCACTATAGCTAAGACTTTATACAGTAGGGCTTCAGTAGATTGGATCGGTGCGTTAGTCTTGTTGGATCAGTGTTTCTATCAGTATCAGCCTGCACGCTGACCTTACTTATATTTTGAGGATTAGTACTTTTTACGACTCCATAGGGCACTCTTAGCACTTAGAAAGGTGCCAGATTGGATTGAGCGTTCTATACAGCATTATGTTGCAAACCCAGCTTAGAAACACCCCTAACGACTCCACTGAGCAGCTCCTCAAAAAAGCCCTCACCCTCAACCAAATGGGGGACTACAAACGCGCGATCGTTGATTTTGAGACGGTGTTAGAGCTGCGGCCAGATTGCCTAGAAGCCTGGAGCGAGAAAGCAAGCGCCTACATGAATCTAGGTCAATACGAAAGCGCTCTAGCTTGCCTTGATAAAGCTCTCATGGCCCATCCGACGTCTCCTTTCCTCGCCTACCAGCGAGGCTGGACTGCTCATGTCGCAGGCCAGTACGAAGAAGCTGGAAACGCTTTCCAACGGGTGATTCAGCTTCAGCCCAACTACCCTAACGCCCACTACAGTATGGGGCTTTCTCTATATACCCTCAGGCGCTATGAGCTGGCAATCGCCTACCTATCCAAAGCTTTAGATCTCGATCCCAATGCCCCTGATACTTGGTATCTTCAAGGCGCAACCCTCTATGCGACCGGACGCTATGAGGGAGCAATCATGCATTTCAACCGATCGCTTGAAATGCGGTCCGACAATGCGGATGCGTTGAGCAGTCGAGGCAATGCATTGCTCTGTTTGGGAGATTACGAAGCAGCGTCTTCTAGCTATGCCCAATCGCTGGCGATCGAGATTGAGGATCCGCAGGTGTGGTACCACCGAGGACTCGCACTCAAAAATCTCAATCGCCATAGTGATGCGATTGACTGCTATCAGAAAGCGCTTAAGTTTCGCCTGGACTATGCCGAAGCTTGGTACAGTCAGGGGCTTTCTTGTATGAAGCTAGAAGATTGGGAAACGTCCCTCGCTAGCTACGATCAGGCCCTTAAGCTGAATCCTGAATACTACGAAGCTTGGTATAACCGAGGGATTCTTCTCAAGGCAAATAACCGTCTTGAGGAAGCTTTAGTAAGCTACGATCGAGCCTTAGAGCTTCGGCCCCAAGACTTTCGGGCTTGGAATAACCGAGGGGGACTATTGGTTAGCCTAGGTCAGTGGGAAGCGGCCTTAGCTAGTTTTGATCAAGTCCTAGGTCTCCGCCCTGACGATCCGATCGCGCTCCGTAACCGAACGGCAGTCATGAAGAAGCTTCAGCAGTCCCAAAGGTCGTAGGGAATTTGGCGTATTAAAATCAGGTTTGGGACCCACGGCATGTCCATGTCCATACAATCTCTGTGCCGGATCTGTAAGGGCATGGCTCGCTGTGCCCCAAACCCAACGAGGAGGCGTTGAATCGCTGGATTGTTTAGGCCGCAGACTTCTAGATCGATCGCCCTTCACAGGTTAATAACTTCTCTAAGATCGCCATTGCCTCGGGATTTCCATTCTCGCGCACCTTTTTTTCCGCTGCAATATTGAGCAACTCAAGTTCAATCCGTTCTGCGTAGGTGCGGTTGATTGAGAACCGGGGATTCCGATCACGCGAGTTACGACTTAAATTCAACCGGATAGACTGACCGAGATCGTACTCAATGCGCTGGGCCAACCGACGAACGACCTATCGCTGCTCAGGGCGAGCGGTTTTTAGGCCCTCTCGAATCGGGCGAGAGAATATGATGGCTCGATCGCGATTACTTAGGTTTTCTTGCAGCCAAACTTCCAAGGTCGAGACAGGCAAGTCAGAT
>JAYVVL010000123.1:0-1797 GCA_043787035.1 Synechococcales cyanobacterium | reverse complement strand
CACAGCCTCTACGCAGAACAAAAACGACGAGGAGAAATTGAACTCACTCTCGAATCGATCGACATCCCTAGAAATCGAACCTGGCGGACCTTCCAACTCGCCTTCATTCTCCTCAATCTTCCCAGCATCACCGACCTCGCTCACCCCGATCGGATTCATCCCACCGAAGCCGTCGCTGATCTCCTATGGTTCCCCACAGGCGGCGGTAAAACAGAAGCCTATCTCGGCTTAACTGCTTATACAATTGGCTTACGTCGGTTGCAAGGAACAATCGCTGGACGATCGGGAGAACAGGGCGTTGCGGTATTAATGCGCTATACCCTGCGCTTACTTACTCTTCAGCAATTCCAACGGGCAACCGCATTGATCTGCGCCTGCGAAGCTATTCGGCGTCAAGATGACAACAAGTGGGGCCAAGAACCCTTTCGCGTTGGGCTTTGGGTCGGACAAAAAACAACGCCGAACACCACAGAACAAAGTCATGAAATTCTTCAACAGGCAAAAGGAAGCTACCAAGGAGCCAGCAGCGGATCACCCCACCAACTGACTAATTGCCCCTGGTGTGGGACTCAGATTCAAGCCGATCGGCATATCCATGTAGAATCCTGGAAGCAAGGCAGTGGGAGAACCCTGACCTACTGTGGGGATTCATTAGGCCGCTGCATTTTCAGTGCCAAACAATCACCCAAGGAAGGTTTGCCTGTCGTGGTCGTCGATGATGAAATTTACCGATTGCTCCCGACACTGCTGATCGCGACAGTCGATAAATTTGCCCAAATGCCTTGGAATGGTAAAACCCAAATGCTCTTTGGACAAGTCAATGGATACTGCACCCGCCATGGCTTTCGATCGCCCGAAATCGACGATAGCGACTCTCATCCCGCTCGCAATGGAACCCCCGCTGCTAAGACGATTCCCATGACTCCGTTACGACCACCGGACTTGATTATTCAAGATGAATTACACCTGATCAGTGGACCACTAGGCACCCTCGTGGGACTCTACGAAACTGCGGTAGATCACCTTTGTTCCTGGGAAGTAGAAGGGCATACGGTTCGGCCTAAAGTAATCGCATCCACGGCTACTATCCGCCAAGCCCGCGAACAAATTCATCAGCTTTTTTTACGCGAGGTCCAAATCTTTCCACCCCAAGGATTGGATGTAACCGATAACTTCTTCTCCCGCCAGCGGTCCCCAAGCGCAGAAACTCCCGGACGGCGATATCTTGGCATCTGTGCCACAGGACGACGGCTGAAAGCTGCGCTCATTCGGGTTTACACCGCTAGTCTTTCCGCCTCTCAGAGTCTCTTTGACCAAGGGGAAGACGTGGATCCTTGGATGACGCTCGTCGGCTATTTCAATTCCATGCGTGAACTCGGAGGCACCCGGCGTCTGGTCGATGATGATATTCAAACACGATTGTACCGAATGGCAGACCGGGGATTAGCAAAACGACCGAATTTAGAAGTCCAAGAACTCACCTCACGGATTCCATCCACTGATATTCCAGTTGTACTCGATCGCCTAGAAGTTCCATTTGTCCTCAAAAAAGAAGGGTCTAAAAAAGAGTCGAAGTATCCCAAGAATCGACCGATCGATGTTTTACTTGCAACCAATATGATTTCCGTTGGAGTCGATGTCCGTCGGTTGGGTGCCATGATTGTTGCTGGACAGCCTAAAACGACCGCTGAATATATTCAGGCGACATCCCGAGTAGGGCGAACCCATCCGGGTCTTGTGATCACCGTTTATAACTGGGCAAGACCGAGAGATTTATCTCACTATGAACAGTTTGAG
>JAYVVL010000122.1:0-5371 GCA_043787035.1 Synechococcales cyanobacterium | reverse complement strand
TCGATCGGTCATCTGAATTAAGTCGTACTGAACATTCTCGGCGTAGATTGTAAACGTGACGTTAAAAATCTCCAGAAAATTAACAACCCAGCGACACTCCTGCTCAGGCATCGCTTCATAATAGCGAATCAAGTCGGCAATGCGAGATTCAAGATGGGTGCGTGAATTTTTGGAGACTAAGATCAGCTTCAACAGCGTCACCACCAACGTCATCGGATTCCCTTGGGACAGCAGGAGAATAAACAGAGGTGCAGGATCTTTTTGGTTGTCGGTGGTAAGAAACTCAATGATGCGGTTGCAGGTCCGCAAGATTAACGCATCAGTGACGGTACTAGAGTCGTGTTCTTGGTAGAGTTGGTTGAGCTTGTCTCCAAGGCGCGATCGCAGGGCACGGGAAAAGTCCGAAGACTCGACCGAAAAAATTAAATAGTTCTGTAAACTTTTTTTAAACTCATGAAACCGGATTTGACGAGTTTGGCTCAGAAAAATATTGGCGAGATTGGCATAGCTGTAAGTGCCGCGTTTCGCCACGATAAGTTTGATTAGGCGGAGGGCATCGTCGCCAAGGGCTGTCGGATTTTTGAGGGGCCGATCCGTTATGAGTCCGGACTGAGAGCGGGCGACGTACATGGCGAGATCAAACTTAAACTTATCGCGAATCTGTTGGGCCAAGGCGCGAGCGGCTTCGCGTTGTTCAATAGAATTGCGAGTATCAACGTACTGCGGAACGAGGAGATAAGCCGTATAGCGATTGGCCCATCGGTTGGTCTGAGCGTCTTCGAGCGATCGCGATTCGTCGTAGCGGGTAATAAATAGTTCAAGATCTCTGTAATCGCTGCTGTGGCGGAAGTTTTTGACCCAGAGATGAAGACGCGTTAGGGTCGGGGAAATAGTGCTCTTGGAAAAATGATCGTCTTGAAAGGCAAAAACTAAATCCTGAATGGCTTTGTAACGACGGCTTGCATCCCAATTATTAACCAGAATGTAGCACGATCGCTTGACGGTATTCCGAAATTCTTGTTCGTCGTTGCTAAAAACAATGTCATAAACAGCATTGATCGCAGCCGTGTTTACAGAGTCTACGTGACAGAGAAATAGTCGCTTAAACTCTAGCAGCACCTCCTCTGGGGGCCACTTCTTTACGATTCCGAGAAAAAACTGGTAAATCGTCTGCTGAGCAAGATGCAAATTACGTTCAGGCTGACTTCTGTTCACCGTCGAAACGCTCCAGTAGGAGGAGTGGAAGAAATCGTCTCAATCACCGATCGGGACCATGGCATTAGGTAGTACCGAGTCAAGTGACCTCATGGAAGCAATAGCACGAATCGAGGAGTGACGAGCACAATAGCGGGGACTGCTTCAATGTGCGACCCATCCGATCGCTTGAATGCAGGTGTGGCACTCAAAACTAACACCTCGTGAACAGAAGTGTATCTGATTTATCTATGGGTTGACTAAAACTTTTTTGGCTGACTGAAGCTTTCCAAGTCAAATGAGCCTTTTTCATAATGGGGGCAGAGGGACTTGAACCCTCACGACCTTACGATCAACAGATTTTAAATCTGTTGCGTCTACCATTCCGCCATGCCCCCAACATTGCAATCCTGCTAAAGCCCGATCAAACTTTCGATCGACTTTTACAAGATGACTTTGTTTTTATAGCATGATTACGACGCACCGTCACGGCTAAATTCAGAGTAGAGTAATAGGCGGGCTTAAATCTTGCGGCGGCGCGAAACGGTCCGACCTGATTTCGAGAGACTCACGGCTAGAGCATTTACGGCTAGAATATTTATGGCTAGAAATTGAGGAACCTATGGTTGTTGCACTTCTATACTTGTTTTTGGGTGGCGCTTACCTCTTGGTAATGCCGCTAGCGGTGTATTTTTATCTCAAGGCGCGCTGGTATGTTTGCTCGTCGGTTGAGCGGGTTTTTATGTACCTCTTGGTCTTTATATTTTTTCCAGGAATGTTGGTGCTAGCACCGTTCCTCAATTTTCGGCCCACCCGTCGCGAGATTCAGGCATAGTCTATGCGTCGAATTGATGCGATCGCCATTGTGTTTGGGGCGTTTTTGGTGGGCGGGGCGCTGTATTTGCTGTTTAAGGCGATCGGCTTTGATGAGACCAATGCCGGGATTTGGAGTCAGGCTGTATTTTTGCTGGGGTTGCTAGGATGGGTTGGAACCTATGCGTACCGAGCGACGACTCAAAAAATGAGTTATCTTCAGCAGCTTGAAAACTACAAAGATGCGGTGATGCAAAAGCGCATAGACGAGATGACCCCTGAAGCATTGGCCCAGTTCCAGGCTGAGGTTGAGGAGGAGCGGAAAAGGCAGGCGGACGATTCTGCGCCGCCTGAAAATCCTGTCCCTTAAATCTGTAATTCCATTGTGCTTAATCCATATTTTCTTAATCCTGGATCAGTCTAATCCTGTATGTTAGGTGGGGTAAAGATTTGATGTAGCTCTCCCTATGACTTCAGTTTCTGAGCGTTTCCAGCAGCTCCGCGATCGTGCTCAATGTGCCTTGATTCCGTTCATTACAGCGGGTGATCCAGACTTGGAAACGACGGCTGAAGCGCTGCGAGTGTTAGACCGATCGGGTGCGGATATTATTGAAGTGGGCGTGCCTTACTCAGATCCGTTAGCCGATGGCCCGGTGATTCAAGCCGCTGCGACTCGGGCGCTGGCGAGAGGGGTGAAGTTGAATGATGTGCTGGCTATGCTGAAGGATGTGATTCCAACCATCAAGGCTCCTATTGTTCTTTTTACTTATTACAACCCGATTTTGAATCGCGGGATTGAACCATTTTTGCAGGATGTGTCGAGCATTGGTGTGAAGGGACTGGTCGTTCCCGACTTGCCGTTGGAAGAGTCAGATGGGTTGCTTAAGCCTGCGCTGAAGTATGGCGTTGAGGTGGTGCTGCTGGTGGCTCCGACAAGTCCTCCCAATCGAATTGCGGCGATTGCGCGGCAGTCTCAGGGCTTTATTTATCTCGTTAGCACGACGGGCGTGACGGGAATGCGGACTCAGATGGCCTCTCAAACCCAGGGCCTAATACAGGAATTACGAACGGTAAGCGATAAGCCGATTGCCGTTGGATTTGGGATTTCGCAGCCGGAACATGCGCGGCAGGTGATGGAATGGGGCGCAGATGCAGCTATTGTGGGGAGTGCATTTGTGAAGCGGTTGTCGGAAGGCACGCCCAAGCAGGGGTTGCAGAACCTTGAAAGTTTTTGTCGGACGCTGAAGGCGGCGGTGACGGGAGATTGAGGTTAAAAATTCGTTAGAATAAATCTAATCGTTCGATCGTTGGAGGACGCACGCGATGGCTCTCATCACTCAACCTAGTATTCCTCAAATCAATGTTGAAATCGAGTACCCCGACTGTGATGGCAATCCTATGTCTGACAATACAAGGCAGTATCGGTTGATCGTCATGATCAAGGAAAATTTGGAAATTTTCTACGCGACAGTCATGAATGTCTTTGTTGGGGGAGACTTGCTGTGGTACCCGATCGAAGGCGATAAAAAAACTCGGCTTGCACCGGATGTGATGGTGGCATTTGGTCCATTAAAGGGCGATCGCGGGTCCTACCAACAGCGGAAAGAAGGAGGAATTGCGCCTCAGGTTGCCTTTGAAATTCTGTCGCCGAGCAATTATGCTTCGGAGATGGAAGAAAAACGGAAATTTTACGAAACTCATGGCGTAGAAGAATATTACAGCTACGATCTCGATCGGTTTCGGCTGAAGGGTTGGCTTCGTCAGACGAATTAGTTGCTGCCCATTACAGAAATGAATGGCTGGGTCAGTCCTCGAATGGGAATCCGGTTTAGCCATATTCAAGGCGAGTTGGAAATCTATCGCCCGGATGGTCGGAAGTTCTTAACGTCGGTTGAACTGGACCAAGAAGCCGGACAAGCGCAACTTGCGGCGATTCAACAAGCCCAACGCGCCGATCATCAGACACAGCGGGCTAAACAGGCCCAAGAACAAGCCCAACAAGCTCAAGAACAAGTCCGATCGATGGTGGTGAACTTGCTTCGATCGGGGATGTCTGCTGAACAAATTGCAGATATTGCTGGCGTGTCGGTCGATCGAGTGAATGAGTTTTGCTAAAAGATATGTCGAATGAATAGAGCCGATCCTCTACAATCAATCACACGAATCAAGGTTTTACTTAGGGATTGGAATTATGCAACGCCTACGCGATCGGATTCGGGTATGGCTGGTCAAGGGTCTGCCGAAATGGGCAGAGGCAGCGCTTCAGCCGCTGAATCGGTGGCAAATGATGGTGGTAGTCTGCCTTTTTTAATTGTATGTGCCGTTGATTACGATGCGAGTGACGGCTTGGGAGCAGGGCGCTGTAGCGATCGTTTTTATTGCCGCTGGGGTCACGTTGGTGCGGCTAGAGTCGGACCAGCCAGATAGTACCACGAGCGAATCGCTGCATTTGTTCTTGCTGACCCTGAGCTGCTTTACGTGGCCGAACCATACGCGATCGCCACGCTGTTTTTGTCGTATTTTCAGACCCTGAAGATTCGCGATCGGACGCCTGTGTCTTTGACCTCTATTCCTGTTAAGGACTGGCTTAAGGTCAATATTTACATTCCCACTTACAACGAAGACGTGGAGATTGTTCGCAAAACCGTGCTGGGTGCGATCGCCATTGACTATCCCCCAGAGAAAAAAGGTCTACGTTCTAGATGATGGACGCGCTGAAAATACAAAGCCCGTCGCATTGAGCTTCAGGGGATGTGCGATGAACTGGGGATTCAGATGCTGGTGCGGGATGACAACGAGCACGCCAAAGCTGGCAATATCAACACTGCCCTGCCTCGAACCCAGGGGGATTTGGTGCTAATTCTCGACTGCGATCACATTCCCTCTCGGGGCTTTTTGCAACATGTCGTGGGCTTTTTTCAGAATCCTAAGGTTGCCCTCGTTCAGACGCCGCACTGGTTTTATAACCCGGATCCCTTTGAGCGCAACCTGTTGACGAAGGGCAAAATCCCGGTGGCAATGAGCTATTTTATAAAGTGCTGCAAAAGGGAAATGATTATTGGAATGCCGCTTTTTTCTGTGGATCGGCGGCGGTGATTCGGCGGAATTGTCTCTTGGAAGTTGGGGGGATTGCGACGGAAACGGTGACGCGGAGATGTTTTCGGCTTATGTGGGGCAGCAGGTGCGGTGGATGGCGCAGATTTTGCGTCTGGAAAATCCGTTGTTCAACCCCAAGCTGAAGCTAACGCTGTCGCAGCGCATTTGTTATTTCAGCGCCACGTCGCATTTTTTCTTTGGGTTTCCGCGATTGATGTATTTGATCGCGCCGATGCTGTACCTGTTGCTCGGGATTAATCCGGTGCGA
>JAYVVL010000121.1:0-5371 GCA_043787035.1 Synechococcales cyanobacterium | reverse complement strand
GGGCGACTTCACGGTCGTTGCGCGAGGCTCAAGTGCAGCAATATCAACGGCACTTAGTCGAGGTAATGGCCGAACGGCAAGCCAGTCGGGGCTTACGGTTTGCGGCGACGGATCATTTTCGGGCATTGCCGCCTGTAGGACAAATGCCTGCGGCGACGTTGGATCTGGTGGGCACTGACATCACGCAGCTCTATTTTCCGCCAGAGGTTGATGTGGAGTTGTCCTTTGTGCCCAGTGATGAAATTGCGGCGATCGTGGAAGATTGTCTTCTCCTGCCCGCCATTGATTTAACCTTAAGCACAGACGCCCGAGATTCGATCGCCATCTTGGTCCTGATTCCCGTCACCCGCCAAGAAATCCAACAGCTCACCCTCATCCTCCCCAGCCTCCAACGCGAACTCAAAGCCGCTGCCCCCGGTCAACTGGCTAAACGCCTCCCGATCGAAGTCCTCAGAGGTCTCAGCCTGCCCAAACGCCTCCCCCAGCCGATCGTGTTACCCGTCCCCGGCATTGTCCGCCCGATTCCGATCGCCGCATCACTCCCGATGAGTCTCCAAACCTGGCAACAGCAATGGCAAAAGGCCCCGGACGGTCGGTTGTGGTATGTGCGGCGGCGGCGATTGGCCTATCGATCGGATGTGGTGGGCTTTAGTCTACCGATCGTCGGGGATGATCAAGCAGCGGAAAATCAATTGCGGACGGTGTTGGAAACTCATCAACTCACCGATCGCTTTAATGCGATGCGTCAAGATATCGGTGCAGCCGCGAATGCTCGTCTCGTCAGTTTTCTGGGGTCGCCCTCGATCGTCTCGTCGCCCTTAATTTTAACTGGGGCAATCACGCTTCTAGAGCGGATGCCTCGCCCACTCACGCAGTCAAATATCTTACAAATTGAAATGCAATATGGCTCACCAAAGTTTGGGCTGGGTTGGCAACGTCTGGTCCAAGTCAATCCTGCCTTAGAAACTAATCCTGAACTGCGCCGATCGATAACCCAAAATCTGTGGATTCCCCAACTCGATACGATCGCTCGGTTGATTCCTGACGCTGAATTGGGCACGGTTGCTCAAAAAATTCTGGAGGTCGGAACGGGCACTGAAGGGACCGCACTGAATCAATTTATTAATGAACTCAGTCAAAAATATTTGGGGGGAAATCAGCAAACTTGAATTCTGATTTTTTATAACTCACCCATTCATACCTATTAACTTGGATGCACGGCTATGAACATTCGCACCATTTCCGATTCTCTCCCTGGAGAACACCTGCTCTTTGTGGTCCCCACACCCTCACCGACGATCGATCCACCTTGGCATCGACGGTTGAATCTGTTTACGGGTCGATCGCTCAGTGATCTGGCGTTACAAGCAGAACAACGTAGTCGATCGGGACATTTGGCGCTCTTCGGAGGGAGTCTGTCGCCTGGTGTTGTTGCTGGGTTGCCTGTGACGGTGGAAGCGGGTGTAGAACGCGATGGACTCCAGGTCGGAGTCGGCAGTGGGATTACAGCTCAGGGTGAGGAAGTTATCCTATCGCAAACATTACGTATAGATTTGCAAGTCCTAAGTCTTGAATCAAAAACAACCACGACTGTGCAAATTTTGGTACTGCAACCGATCACAGTTCTGACTCGCAATGCCCAACGGAGTGATGATTGTGAAGGGGATGACAGTAACATTGCCTTTGAAGATCGGCAACTGGTCGATGGAGTGGCGCTGAGATTATACGATTGGGATGCGAAGGTGCCGCTAGTGGGAAATACGGCGGCCAGTATCTCCCGTTGGCGCAACCAGTTGGCTTATACCCTCTTTAACGAAGAGCTAAAACTGAATGAACGGGGACAACGATTACCGTGGGAACTAAAAGGATTACCGATCGCCCTGCTAGGGGTGAGTGACGATCGATCGAAAGTGTTGTTTTGTGATAGTTATGCGGTCGTGAGACAGGGTGGCAAACCGCTGCATCGATCGCCCTTAGTACTCAATTCCGGCAACGAGTTTATCTGGCAAGCACGGGTGCAACAATTCACTGAACAGTTTGCCGAAACTGCATTTCAATCGTTAGATCAGGCTGCGATCAGTGAATATTTTCGCTACTTGCCGCCCGTGGGATTATTGCCTGCGAATGCAGTGGATTGGACCACGCAAGAGAGTTTGTTCTTCCCTACAAACTATGTTCTTCGGGCGCGGGCATTGCCCCTAGAAGAACTTGATAAGGTGATCGAAAGCAGTGCATCTCTGATGCCGTTGATGCTCGATCGACCGGAGCAGGTAGAGGTAATCGTCCCCGTTCCGTCTGCATTTTATGAACCGAATATCTTGCAAACAGAGGTCCTCAATCCTATTTTTGCGCAGACTCGACAGCAGTTAATTCAACATAGAGCGGAATGGCTAGGACGACAAAATTGGAATCGGGATAGAATCAATCTAATCACAACTGTTCTAACAGGGAAAACATCGATCGTAGAACCTGTAGATCCTGCTGAAGTGCCTATTCTGGATAATACGATCGAACCCCGCGAAATTGACTACGGCATTCCCCTCACCAACGGAACCCTGCAATCCACTGTCCTGACCCAACTCCGTACAGACCTACAGACCAAAACGCCGATCGATCAGGATGCGGTGGTGGTAAGTACTTGGACGGCGGCGATTCCTGAAGCGCTACGCACAAAGGTGTTCTTGAGTGCGGATAACAAACTGCTGACTGTGAAGGGCATTTTGCTTGCTAATGAGCGGGATAGTTTAATCGGGCTAACGGCGAACAATAGCGCGAACGTGACGGCGATTAATGATCTGTTTACCCGATCGCAGGACAACACTGATCTCGATCAATTAAATCCCCTTTCGGAACGGTTCACAGGCATTCCTAACTTTGTGCAATGGCTCGAAAGTAAGGTAATGAAAGCAGATGATGCGATCGAGTTTGGGTTCTTGCAAGTGCGCACCGACATGTACCGCGTCCGACAATTTGTCCTCGGCACCGAAGAAGCCACCCGCCTCGCCACGTCTCCCACCCTCGCTGAAATATCCACCCGAGACAGTGCGACCGCCACCCAAAAGGATTTGCAGGATTTCTTTGTTAAATCCCGGACTAGAGCGATCGTCGTGCCCCCCGCTATCCCGGCAGTTCCTCAAGCCACCCGGCAATTGGATCTACAACAGGCTTTTTTACCTGTAAATAACGAAACGTTAGTCTCTAATCTAGCAATCCACAATGCATTGTCATCTGCTAAGTTAATGGAATCAAGTACCATCCTCTCTGGCGCTTCTGCTAGTGTGATCTCTGCCAGTGCTGTGTTTAAGTCCAAAACGACTGCTGAGGATGTGCGTTCCCAATCGCCGCTCATTGGACAGGCCCAAAATAGTGTCTCCGTAGCCGAGCGCCTTAAGCTTCCCCCCGCTATCCAGACCCGAGACTACACGATCGCCAACCGCCAAACGGCCTTAGAAAGTCTTGCGCAAGTGGGTATTTTTAAGGATGTGATGATTCCCGGCAAGGACATCAGTTTTGGGCAAGTCAGACCGGGAAATTTGCCACCAGATGCGGCGGATACCGCTATTCCGGCGAATGCTGATGAATTTCAGTACATTTCTTCTGGGGTGAAGGCATTAGACCAGACGGTAGCCGCGCTGCGACTGGCAGAAGGCCGGGTGCAAGCCTATCGACAGGCGATCGCCCTATGCCAAGGGACGTCGGCCAAATTGCAAGAGGCCGCCCAACAAATTCGCCAACGCTTAGACATCATTGAAGATGAATTAGCAGAAGTGCGCCATAATCTCTCCGTCACCCAAGCCCTAGAAAACGAAGAAGCCACCCGCATCAATGCCCTCAATGCTCGTCGTCAGCAGGTCTTACAGGATCAGGTCCCCTTCCTAGCGTTCCACCGTCCTCGCTTTGCAAATTTACTGATTAATAGTCCCGCCATTTACGTTAACCCTGCCCCCACCGTCGATCCCGTTCCCGCCTGTCTGAATGGCCATCCTGTGGTCCCCGATGATCTGCGGGCGATGGTGGCACTGCTACGTCACGCTCCGGTGGGTTGGTTTGTAAGCTTACCGCGCGTGGTGGATCAGCTCAATACGTTAGATATCCTGTATCGCACGTTTGAGTCCGCGCAGCAACGAGTCGTGGTGTCGCAAATTGCGCCCCTTCGATCGATGAATTCTTCAGGACCAACGACAGGGACGATCTCAGGCTTGAATACAAGATTAGGCATGAGCATCGATCGCACCGTCCAATCCCACCAAGAAGTCCTAATCCAACAGCGTCAGCAATTGCTCACTACCCCGAACGTACTACGCCCCATCACTTGGCAAACCGGACGCGATCGGGCCAACACCTTATTAACCCTCGGAGACCTGATTGATGGCAATCACGGATGCAGCACCGTCAGCCACCAAGCTACGCGGTTACTGGATCAAATGGCCCAAGTGGCCGCCTGTCTCTACGATCGCTTCAACGATGTCCCCGCAGCCATTCGACTGGATTGGTCACAGCGCTTAAGTGAGTTTGACGAATCGGTCAATCTTCGCAGTTTAGCGAGTTTACCCCGTTGGGGCACGATTCCCTACCTCGATCGCCGCGATTTACAAACCCTTACCGACTGGCTCTATCAACAGATAGACGCAACCATCCCCGCTGCGATCGCCTTCCTGAATGACCTGATTCGCATCAGTATTCTTCTTGCCAGTTATGCCCCCGTTCGCCAAATCATTAACGGCACCGTGATCAAACCCATTCCCGCCCGTCTCGGCAACCGAGTGGAACTTACAGTCGATCACACCCGCGTCAACGTCGGTATGACCGTATTCCTACATTCCGTCACCCATGAAGTCATTGCCCATGCGATCGTCGAAGATCTCACCCCCGGTCAAGCCACCGCCAAAATAACCCAACTCCTCAAACCCGAAGTCCAACAAATCCCCATCAACACCCGCGCCCACTTTCTCCAGCAACTGTTCTAAATTCCCAATTCTAAATTCCCAATTCTAAATTCCCCCATGATCCCTCGCCGAGTCCACACCGTCCATCTCACCGCGCCCAGCAAAACTTTGCTGAGACGAGGGTCTGTGCTGTTAGAAGATGCCATACATACAGCATCTCTGCCCGTCGCAGACAGTGGTTGTTTGTGGCTCGTCCGATCGCTCAACGTCGGCACCATCAACCCGAAAAATAGCGCCGCTTCGATCGCCCTCACTCTAGAAGCTCAATTTCGGCATTTAAAAATGAATGCAGTTCACGGGAGCGATCGCGCCTCACCTCTGGCCACCGTCGTTTATTTTCATGATCTCGTTGATGCCTATTGCTGTTTTGTGTTGCGATTAATGGAACCTGCGCCGATTCAGGAATGGTTTTGGCGATCGGCACT
>JAYVVL010000120.1:0-1802 GCA_043787035.1 Synechococcales cyanobacterium | reverse complement strand
GCCGATCGGCATTCTGAGTTTGTCGAAGGTCTCAGGCCGATCGCACCGGGGAAGTGGACCGAAGAATTGACCTATCCCGCGTGGCAGTCAAACCCGATCGTCATTCAATAAAACTTAAAATCTGCTCAATTCATAAAGTTCTGAAGAATTTTTATTCAGAGTCTTTTTAATACCCTACAAAAAAAGTATTATCTGCCTAGTCCGATTATTTCTGAATCCTAGACTATGAAGAAGCAAATTTTTGCAATGTTGCTACCGTGCCTCTTTCTTCCGAGTGCAGCCAACGCAACGCCCTTAAGACCTGAAATAGACGCAACGCTCTGCTATATGCGATCGCCCAGATTTCTAGATCTTTCCTATTCTCTATGTGGGGCAACTCGACATGTAACCACGAAAAACATCCCTTCTGAGAGTCCCACTAGCTCCTTCATTCCAGTATCTAGCGTTCCACAGTTCAGTAATTCCCCGAGTCCTCCAAGTCCAGACAACCTTGACAACCCATTTCTCAATCCGGGTGTATTAAAACCAGGTGTTCATCTCAATACTGGCAAATTAAATACTGGAACATGGAGTGATGGAAATGCGAAAAATTCTAGCGGTATCTGCAAGAATCCCTGGGATACCGACTCGGCAGGAAGGATTTGTGGCGATCGTGCGGCTTCTAGGAAAAGAGGAGGACGTTAGGATTCGCCATGATCAGGCAACCTGACCACGTAACCTGCTGCCAAGAGAGTCTCGATCGCAACGTTGATATTCTCCGATCGTTGCCAGGAATCAAAGCCAAGGATCGCGCATCGTCTTTAAGGGCGATCTGGTAGCCGGGGTCCAGTTCCAGCAAGCCACAAAATCAGGCGATCGCCTGGTCTTAGTTTGGTCTCAGCAGACCGATCGACTCTACCGATGGGATTGCCCTACCCAGACATGGATCCGCATAAAGCCTGATCTCATTTCAGCCGATAAGAAAAGGAAACTTGCCGAGATTGTGGGAGCCGCCGCATGAGCACCAAAAGAGTGTCGAAAGAGTACCGCCGATTTCTACGCAACGATCGATTATCGCCCTTCAACATCGATTACCGTTCAGCCCGTGAGTACATTATCCGGTGCCCACGGACCAATGACAGCCTCGCCATTCTTCTCTTTCTCGGCCAATTCCAAATTCAGTGCCAGCAGTTTCTCTAAAAGATCATCAGTCTTGCTAAAGCCGTAAGCCTTGAGGACTAGCTCGTCTAGCGTTTTGTGGAGTTTGAAGAGTTGGGAGGCGGGTTCGTTGAAGTATTCGTTGTAGAGTTTGGTGATGCCCCATTGTTTTTTCTCCATTTGGGCGCTGCGGTAGTCGTGAAGGTCTACGGCAGTTTTGCGGATGGCTTCGATTTGTTTGGTGGTTGGGGTTTGCGGGAAGGGGAAGGTTTCAAAACAGGTGTTGTGGGTGTAAGCAACTGTCATTCCTAGAGTAGATTTTTGAGCGTGCATCCAGGTTCGATGAACGTTAGAAGTGAGAATTCCGAATATATAGAAGTCATCAGAAACAACAGCTTTAGTCTTATTTCCTGGCAACCAATCTAAAGAGGAAGGAACAAAGATTGCCCATTTTGAAACTTCTGGAACAGCAAAGTATTGGGTGAGAGGTTCGATCGCTTTTCTCATCTTTGGAGCATTCTCACCTAGCTTCCACCAATTCAGACGACGTACATCCCGCCGATTAATATCACGTTCAGGCTTAACAGTCATTTTTACATGCTGAAATGGTAATTTATAATCACTAGCATCTTCAAGAGGCATATCGTTGAAATCAATAATCCACC
>JAYVVL010000119.1:0-5381 GCA_043787035.1 Synechococcales cyanobacterium | reverse complement strand
CATCCCATGCCTCACGCCATGATTCAGAACAATCTTGGCACAACTTACTGGAACTTGTCTCAAGCGGAGCATTTGGATCAAGTCACTAGTGAAACCAGTTACGACCTGCTAATTCGGGCGATCGGAGCCTACCAAATTGCCCTCGTTCACCGAACTCCAGAGGCCACACCCAGCGGATATGCGGCCACCGAAAACAACCTAGGCACCGCCTACTGGCACCTGTGTAATCATGCGGAAACGGAGCTAGGATCCGTTTCCAATCTGCTTGATCTATCCATTAATAGCTACCACAACTGCCTCACCGTGGTAGAGCGGTTAATTCAGACCGAGACACCCAACTTAAGCTTCGACCCTTACGCAACCCACCATAATTTGGGAGCTGCTTACCACCGTGCCGTTACCTATAGCCAGAGTTCACTCACTCCAGCCCAACAGAAAGAATATCTCCAAAAAGCTCTGACTCACCACATCGTGGCATGGCAGGGCTGGCAGAATCAGCTAGACTACGCCGATGCGGCCATAGACGGCATGGCAAAGACCTTGCGTACGACCCAAGACCGCTTTGGAACCCTGCTCCAATCCAAAATGCTTTCCCAAATTCCTACTCCAATATTGTCTCAGGTCATGCCCCAGGTCTAGGATAGACCCGGAGTTTTCGGTACATTAGAACAGGATGTGACGGCTATGGAGGTGTGATGTAATCTTAGTCGTCATCCTCCGCAATAGGCGGAATCCCTAGAACCGTGCAGGAAAGATTCTGTCTGACGATTTGATGGATCAACGGTAATCGGCATGATTCACAGCCCAAGATAAGCAAACTTGCATTCTCAGCTTCAACCACCTGCGCGAGTTGCTCGGCTACAGACCCAAATCGAAGGTGCGTCTTGAGTGAACCGCGCCACTCATCAGCTAGACAGCGCGCCTGCCATAAAATGCGATCGGCCTGCTCAAATTGACTCGCGCGATCGTGAGCTTCTTGAGTGACCGTCTTCCGAGATACTGGCATCGCGAGAACGGACGTGCGGGTACGGTTGCGACGTCCTACAGGTTCGGAGACAGCAGATACTAAGGCAGCAGGCGCATAGAGCGGAGCCTCTGCTTCCTCTTCAACCACGTACACCACTTGAACCGTAACCGGTTTGCCCGTTGCAAGACGAGTTTGATGGGCGAGACAGAGCGTCAGATCGAGCGCGGCTTGACTCCGCAAAGAACCCGAATAGCCCACAACAAGCGTGTAGCCCTGTTCTACACAAAGCCCTGTGGATTGAAGCGTGGGAATGTGAAGGGCGGCGGATTGGAGCGAATGAGTTCGAGGTTCAGATAGGATCAAACGCTCGGTTAGGTCATTCCGATCGAGCGTCATCTGCAAACGCGCGAGCATGGATGAAATGTTCACAGTTTTAACATCTCCAAGATAATTTTTATGAGAGGTGGGTGACTTGGAGATAAAACACTCCTTCCTTAGCCGACGGAGTTAGCTGACGGGCTGAGACAGGAAGGTGTCTCTCAGCAGAACAGATGTTCGTTTGATTAGCCCCATTAGGAATTTGGTTCCTCCGTTCTGAACAGGCTAAAGCCTGCCCAAATTAGACTACCCACACAGGATTTTTCATCTAACACGATCGAATCCTTAACTGGGATTGATAGTTCAATGTTAGAGAATGACGTCCAACAATGAGTGTAGTGTAAAGACTCACGAAATGCCCACTCAATGCTGATGTTTTAAACCTCATCACCCCCTCAAAATACGAGAGGATATGATGTAAAAACTGCTACCTTCACGACAAATTCAATACAAATATGCGGTTTTGACTCGCATGGGCATTGATGATTATTAGTCCCATATCAGGAATTCCTGATATAAGATAAGTAACTCTAAGGAACCTTGATTATAGAATGAGTAAAGAACACAATTCTTCACGACGTCAAGTATCCGATTTTGACATAGACACCCAAATTAAGAACTTAAGTCAAGGGAATGAGCTAAGCATCTCGATTAAGCATCTTGGATTAAATCGATTATAAGGTGAGCAGAATTTAAATAGGTCCACTTTCCGGAAAGTGCGCGTAATCTCATGGATCGTGTAGAGATGTGAGTTCATGGAGTATGCTACACAAAGCTTCACATGAATTTATATTCCTGAGAATCCTCCCCTGATCCTGACAACACCACTATGCCCAAGGGAATGCTGAAAAAACAACGATCGAACGTCTCACCACTCGTCCGGAACCCCCTTGGGCGATCGGTCACGGTATTCGGTACGATTCTAGACAAAATCATTTTCACGCATGTTGTGGTCATCGGCATTCCCACGCTGCTGTACTACGTCATTTTGAATAATCAGGGCAATCTGTTGGCCCTACACTGGACGATTCCAGTACTTTATTTTGTGACCTCCATCATCGTGATGGGAGAAGCGATCACAACTGCCGTTACGTATTCATCTAAGCAAGTCAGCAAGCGCCCACGGCTTGGACTTGTGCAGCGGTTTTTGAGAGTGCGCCGCCGGGATGATGCTTATTTTGTTCCCGTCGGTTCTGAGACTAGAGAAACGCCGGCTTGCTCTTTGGTGGTGGCGGCCTATTTGCCCAATGAGCAGAGCATCATTCTTGAAACCCTGACCTACATTTTAGAGACGATCGATCGTCCGGCAAGCGGCTTTGAACTGGTGCTAGCTTACAACACGCCTGCAGACCTGCCGATCGAGCAAGACTTAGCTGATCTTGCAGCGAAAAACCCTGAACTCAAACTACTGCGGGTCGAGGGCAGTCGATCGAAGGCTGAAAATCTGAACGCCGCTCTCAAAATGGTCACAGGCGAAATCACTGGGATTCTGGACGCGGATCATCGTCCCAATCCCGATAGCTTTAACATCGCGTGGAACTGGCTCTCGACAGGGCGCTACTCAGTAGTGCAGGGCCGCAACGTCATTCGCAACTATGCCACAAACTTTATGACGCAGATGATCGCAGTAGAGTTTGAGTGCATGTACGGAGCAAGCCATCCGGCAAAATCACTGTTGTTTGATACCGGGATTTTCTGCGGATCCAATGGCTACTGGAAAACGTCAGTGTTAAGACGGATTCAGTTCTCACCGGAAATGCTGACGGAAGATATTGATGCGAGTTTGCGCACAATGCTGAAGGGCTACCAAATCGTCCATGACCCTCGGATTATCATCACTGAATTGGCACCGGAAGACGTACCTTCTTTCTGGTCACAGCGGAAGCGTTGGGCACAGGGCTGGATGGAAGTCGCAATCCGCCACCAAGTGCCTTTGCTTCGATCGCCTTTTCTCGATCGTTGGCAGAAGGCGTACTGGACGATGCTGCTAGTGTTCAGCGCGGCGTTTCACTTTGTGGCGTTGCAGGTCTTCCCCATTCTGTTGAGCTTGTCGCTCAGTGGTGCTCAGGCTCCTGATTTAGACCCGATCTATTATTGGGTCACGACCGTGTTGACGTTGCTGAGCGGCCCGACTCAGGCGATCGCGGCTTGGATCGTCCGCTATAAGGGCAATCCGCAGCCATTCTGGGCGTATTTGGGCTATTGCTTTTTCATCCCGTTCTATTGCGTGTTTAAAAGTATGATCGCCATCATCGCAATCTACGATCATCTTTTAGGTAATACCGAGTGGGTCGTCACGAAGCGCAATCTCAAGGAAGAATCGTCATTGGTCACGATCGCAGCCCGAGATTGAGATAGATTTACTGGCCGATAAATTGATAGAAAGCCCTTAGCCCCGATCGCCCATGCCTTTTTCCTCTCTCATCGGACAACCTAGCGCGATCGAACTGCTGACCCAGGCTCATTTGCGAAATAGGATTGCTCCGGCTTATTTGTTTGCGGGGGCGCATGGCATTGGAAAACGGCTGGCGGCAACGGGGTTTGTCAAAATGTTGCTGAATGCGCCGTCGCACGCCAATCTGCGGAATCACCCGGATTTGCTCTGGGTAGAACCGACCTACTTGCATCAGAACAGGCGTTATACCGCTGCTGAAGCTGATGCGGAGGGCATCAAACGCAAGTCTGCGGCGATCGTTCGGCTAGACCAGATTCGTGAGATTACCCAGTTTCTCAGCCGTCCGCCGCTTCAAGCCGCGCGATCGGTGGTCGTGATTGACGAGGCCGAAACCATGCCTGAGGCGGCGGCGAATGCATTGCTGAAGACCCTAGAAGAACCGGGCCGTGCGACGCTAATTTTAATTGCACCCAGCATGGAGTCGTTGCTGCCCACTTTGGTGTCAAGGTCGCAGCGCATTCCCTTTTATCGACTGTCTCAGGCTGATGTCGTCAAAGTTTTGACCCAGACCGGACATTCGGAGATTCTCGCTCAACCGCAGATTTTGGACCTAGCGCAGGGAAGTCCGGGGGACGCGGTGGAACAGTGGACTAAGCTTCAAGGCATCCCGGAAGAGCTGCTGCTGAAAGTCATTCGTAAACCTGTGACCCTCCCCGACGCGCTGCGACTCGCCAAACAAATTGCCAAAACGCTAGATATGGAATCTCAGATTTGGCTTATTGATTATCTTCAGCAAATCTGGTGGAAGAGTGAAACAGCAAGCCCGTTGCTGTTAAGACAATTGGAACAAGCGAAGGCTTATCTCAAAGCCTTCGTCCAGCCGCAGCTTGTCTGGGAAGTGACGCTGATGACTGGCTTAGAGTTGGTTTAGAACAAATCCAAAATGTGGCTGTCGTCCTCTGATTCATGTAAAAAATGATGGGTGAGTAAAAATCCCACGATCGTCCAGGTCTGATACATGCGAGCCTGTTGCCCGACCCAGTAGGCTGTAGGACCGTCATGATATTCAGCCCACTTTTGAGCCGGAAGCTGCTTCAGCATTAGGTCATAGCATTCTTTCAAGAACGATCGCACTTTATATCTCAGCTCCTCGGGCATCCGATGCTGTTGACGCTTCATGGCAATGACTAAGAACCACATCAGACAAGCCCAATGTCCGCCATTGTGGTAGCACCAGGGGAGATTTTTGCGATCGTAACCTGTTTTTTTGCGCCAGTCAGCGTCTTCTAGCGGCGGATGACAAATGCGCAACGGCATCTGAGCGACAAGGTGATGCTGGTTTTGCATAATCAACCGAAACAACGCCTGCTGTTGATTGTTGCTCATCACGTCGAAAATCGCCCCCAAACAATTGCCCAGCGTGAAAAACCGAAAGTCTGGTCGTCCGGTCCGAATGTTGCCAATCAGGTACCCGCCTCGATCGCCCAGCCATTCCTGAAGCCAATGGGGAATCGTTTCCGTTTGAATATTAAATTCGTTTTGGATGCCATCGCCGTACTGTTCCGTCGGGCGTCGGCGAATCACTTGGACGGTTTTACTCGTCACCCAATAATGCTTGAGGAGATGTCGTCTGAGGTTGTG
>JAYVVL010000118.1:0-5390 GCA_043787035.1 Synechococcales cyanobacterium | reverse complement strand
AGACGGTATGGAATATCATGAAGGATTGGATTCAAATGAGATATTTGGACGATAAACTGAGTTATACAATACTACGAAAGGCAGTTATAGAGGCATGGCATCGGCAATTTGGGAGGCCGCTCAGCCAAGGCCCGGAGCCGGCTCGGAGCCAAAATAGCGCAGGACGCGGAGGAGCCCATGTCATAGCTCCCCGACCTTTTGAGCATCGCGACTTGCTCCGAGCCGTTTGAGCATCTCCCTTAGCTCCGAGCCGTTTGAGCATCTTTTAGTTGCAATGATCCCATTTAACGTTAATGCTGCTACACTCCCTGATTGATAGTAATATTATTAAATATCCTTTCGGTCTTTAATTCTTCTATCATCATTCGTACCTTTTAAACCTATCAGGTCAATAAGATATTATCTAGTTCTAAGTTATCCGATTAATTTAACAGCATTAATAGTTTAATTAACTAATAAATAGTTTATTTAACTACCTTGATTAATATTTATGTAGTACAATTGACCTTCCCCCGTACTTAGAACTATTCTTGATGTGTTTAATAGATACAGGACCGTCCTCTGTTACAATCTTTATTAAGGACTTGGACTTTGTGGGTAGCCGTCCTGTATCGCAATCTTTACCACCTCTGTCTGATCCTCCGCCCATTCCAGAAACCTTCTATACCCAACTTCATCATCAACAATCCGATCCCCGTTTCCATTATTGTACCACAAGGTTCGACCTTCCTCCGATAATGTTAGGATTTTCTTTATATCTTCCCAAGCCCAATCCCATCGTGCCCACTCGTGTGTGACTTCTCCCCTCGAGGTTTGAATCTGTAGTACGTAAACCTCATTATCTTCGCCCTCTAGGGATCCCTCAATCAGGTCCGACCGCTTCGATCCCGATTCGTTTAACTCAGGCCCCTGAAATTAAAGTCGATTAATATACCCGAGTTAACAGTTAATTCAGACTTAGCATACCTTCTTGTTTGTCAACGCAGCGGCGTGGTCTACCGTTGAAGCCTTAGCAGTTTTATTCCATGTCTTCTGATGACCCGTGGCACCCTCTGAATAGACAGGGTTGACAGGTTGTGAAATAAGATCATCATCATCTAATTCTGCCAGTGGTAGATCGCTGGTGCCTTGTGCCAAACTGTCAATGATCGGGTTTCCGTTAAGTGAGATATGGTCACCGCCCTCTCTGGTTTGTTGTCTGATGCGCTTCAATAGGATCCTCTGTATTTGGATCTTTCTTTCACTACATTGTGCGTCCCATGTCGCCTTAACACGGTTCCAGAATTCTAGACAAATTGCAGAGTTAGCAGTGTATGATTTAAATAATTAGGGTTATTCATCTTACCGTCTTGTGCTAATCCATCTAGCCTCATCGTCTTCCTTTCCCCACTCTCATACTCTCCAATCACATGCCCAATCACGACGATCGCGAGGAAGATCAGATTGACAGGTAAAGGGTCAAAGAACTTCTTTGTATATGATAAGGTCGTGAAGTTCCCTTTCCCTGCTCTGAACATGCCCTGTGCTAAGACATCGGCAATAATTGGTGCGGCGAAACGACCTGTAGGTGGCTATAATTCATTAACTCTGATGTATACACCACTCATTATACATACATCATTCTTGAAGTCTATACATGCGAACTGATCATTGTGGAGGAGGCTTCGGGCCAGCCTTCGTGTTGCCTCCGATGTCTTCTGGACCTGCCAGTCATATCGGGTCTGCACGATGCTTCGTACCTTTTCAATGAAATGGGTTCGCCAGCCGCTGAATGAGTCATAGAACTATCCGTGTATAAACTGTTAACAGATGTTTATTATCTCAAAGATAACATACCTTGCGTGCCTCGACCGCCGTTGGTTTATTCATCACTCCCGGATTCCTTCGACCTTGTTTATTCCCCAGGCGTAGACTCATCTTCATCCAAGATTCGGCCATGACCTTACTGAACCATGATTTGGAACCCTCGGGCCAAGGGGTAGATCCCGCGCCTGCATGTCCGGTTAAAATCACAGCCTTTAGATATAGCCCACATACATGAACGACGGGCTCATGCTCCGGTGTAGAAATAACATCGCTCCGCCGTCCTACCCCTTTCCATAACCAATCTTTGGTCTCAAAATCAGAGGTATCCGAGTCCGGTTCCCTTCGATATCCCGATCGACGATGATTAGTAGTTGGAGGTGAACTGTCGAATATATCTGACTTAGTACTCTTAACTATGTGAGCAGAGTCGCGTCGATTATTAGTCATAGACTCATTGTCCTCTTCAACATTTCCTGACCAACGCTCGACCGCTTTACCAGTGTTTTGCCTATAGCTTGGGAACTCAAAGGCCTCCTCAGACGAAGCATCATCCAGTTGAGTACGCCGTGATCCTTTTCCAGGTATAGGATCACTCTGTATGACTTGAGTTCCTTTGGTTGGCTTCGGACCCAAGGGACGTAGATGATTCCTCAACTTCTCTGTTGATAATGTCGCGTCTTGTAGCGGCTCAGAAGCACGACGCGCTTCAAAGGTTTCAAAGGACGTTGGATTTTGCGGCAATACGCGGTCATTATTGGTACGCGATAATGATTGTGAGGCAGGCGCTTTCAAAGACTGAGATGATTGTGAGGAAGGCGCCTTAGTCAGAGACGATTGTGAGGATTGCGCTTTAGACAAGCTTGATTGCGAAGAAGGCGGCTTTGACTTGGAACTGAAAGAATACCTCGTCGACGAGGTAATAGGTAAAGAATGAGTTGACTAGATTTACATTAGTGTTCAGTTATAATATTGTAGTTGGATTTTTTAGTTTAGAATGTATACCCTCTCCGTCACCTTCTGTCGCTTGTCTGGGGAAGTATGTGTTGATGATAACGACAGTTCATCTTCTGATGATATATGCAGTGGGTTATCCTTTTCATTTTCTTTCAAGTCAATTAAACTTGACTTTCTCTTCCGTTCGTTCTGTACTACCACCTCGCTGACTTTCTTTGAAGGTATGGGATTTTGTTTCGACGCGTCCTTCGTGGGCTTAAGAAAGTAAGAGTTAGTCTATTATCATCCTGATCCGATTTTGAAAACACACCAGTCTTGAAGCTTTGCCCTTAGCGACCTTCTTTCGATTTGCCATGTTGATTTAACTTGAAGGATGGTTAACGAGGGAGTGAATTAACAACAATCTAGTTTAATCAACAGGTTAGATGGGTAGAAATAAGCGTGTTGCGGGAAAAAAGGTTAATTACCCAACGCGTTACACGAAAGTCCGCGTTCAAGCCTTTGTCAACAAACTGTCATGGTCACAGTGTTAATCATTGAAATTGGCAAAGTGGTCTTCTACTTATAATTCTGCCATAGCTAAAGGTTTTAGAAATGGACATATGAGATACGAGTCAGGGTTGAATAACTTACCTTCAACAGGTTTTATGCTAAATAAAAACCGAATGTATCCCGCAAAATGCATTTCTTCTAACGCAGCCTTCCATTCATTGGTATTACTGATGATCATATCCTTGATTCCTTGACGCTCAAAGACGAGGATATCTTGCAATGGATTATATTGTAGTCCAGTGCGTAGAAGATCTGTGAATAATTCAAAATCCAGATCATCCACCTGTATCGCCTCCTTGGCTTTGACAACATGCAATAGATCTTGAGGTCGACAGGATACTGAGCTAGTCGATCGGTTTGTTTGTACCATCGTTCTTCCTACTGGAATGATACAGTGGCTCGCCTGTACTGTAGGTCTCGGCTCTCCATTTCTAATTGTATAGGACGGCGGCCCCGTCTCCGCCTCTTGTTCCAGACCACTGTTCCGTTCACCGTCAACTGTTGTAGAAATCGCCGTTGTTGATGACAAGGATTTCGCGTTGCCCCAATAACCTGTATCCTGCCTTTGATTCTTTGTGATGGTACTTGGCAGCGTCTGGTTATCATGGTCTTTTACTTTCACCGCCGGCGTGCGTCGTCTTCTCCTATTGTAATTGCATCGCTGGGCTATTAATGTCAGCCATTTGTCCCTTGACGCTTCGGGTATCTTTTCAAAGACATCCTGAAACTCCATGTATATCACAGCGAACGCCTTGCGTGCCAGAGTCTTGTTCCGCTGATTGTTCAATTTTGCCCCATAGATATTGCGTACTTGCAGTTCAAGACATAATCTGGTGAGAATCTGATCGTAAACCTGACTGTTAATTTGCAGAGTAGCGGTAATTGAATGAAGAGGAACAGTGGAGGCTGTCATAATTTATCTAAGTTCGGTCAGCGTTGAGTAAGGAGGAATAATAATGATAACGATTCAGATCTATACAATTTTATCTCCGACATAACCCCGATGAGCTTTAGGATGAGCATCAGGAAAGGTTAACCTAGCTTTTATTCCTAATAACTACATTATCAGATTTTTCCCAAGAAATGTAATGACGATAATAGATACTATACTATAAGATCATTCTGGTCTGTCTTTTCTGTACCTCTCCCTGAGACGGTCGCTTAGTTATCACAGTTCCAAATCATAGCCTCATGATAATTACTGTTCATTCAAAGCCCGCCGTACCACTCCAATTGGCACTGATACAATGATAGAGCAAACACGTACTCGCGGATTTCCCTCCAGCTCCTCTTCCTGTCGCTCATGAAACTGGCACTCCCGCCGAACCCCTCCAACAAACTGGACATTCATGGTGTCCGCTCGCCCACTCGCCGCCCACTTTACATCAGTCATGCCACTGCCAGTCAGCTCAGATCAGGGAGATTATAATTAACCTTCTCCATCCGTTCCAAGTGCAGACCGGCGTCTTTAACCTACTAGATCTGGAAATGCTTCTTTATATTCTTTCAGCAGGATCATGTTCTTCCAGCAGGTTAGGGTGCGATCCTCGCCTTCCCGCCCGACACTCCGTATTCATCGAGTCTTACTTACAAGTTTCCATCAGCGTCAAGTTAAGATGATTCATCTATAAGTTACATACTTATTCACCTACTGTCAGCAATATTTTAAGATTCATCCCCCCCATCTTAACTATCTAAATCTCTCTTTAACATTATTAGTTTCTCAATCTAAAAAATATCCTTCAGCTATAAGTTTCTTCTTCTATACTCACCTCATCGTAGCCTGTTACACTCAGTGAAGAAAGCTCAGTATATCTTTTAAGTGGCACTTGAAGGGTTTCTTA
Organism: Synechococcales cyanobacterium; assembly: GCA_043787035.1. Classification (GTDB taxonomy): domain Bacteria; phylum Cyanobacteriota; class Cyanobacteriia; order Leptolyngbyales; family Leptolyngbyaceae; genus JAAFJU01. The sequence continues at coordinate 234 of JAYVVL010000118.1, read as the reverse complement.
AGATACTTTAATACTAATCAACTAAGAACCACTGTTTGAAGGCATCTGTGATCTCCGCCGTCGCAGCCTCCTAAGCTGAACGGTATCTATCCTGATGCTAGCCTGAGTCTATCATAATACCAGCGTGACGATAGCTTATATTTATTATATTATTATACTAGGCCTTTTTTCTATATAGTATGAGACCTTCATTAACTTTATATCGCTACTATACAATTCTATTAAACAGTTAAT
>JAYVVL010000117.1:0-35577 GCA_043787035.1 Synechococcales cyanobacterium | reverse complement strand
AATGTCCCAATCTAGAATTTAAAGCTCAAGCCTCTGAATTTATCCAATCGACCTCCCTTGATAAGATGCTGGAAATGGCCGAGGCCGCCATTCAGCGTCGTCGGCTAGAACGCGCCTCAGAACCGCCGAAATGGGTGATTCCAGACGATATCTAGCCCAGATGTAAGGGATTTCATGTTGCGTCTTTCGCATGAAACCGATGTAGAACTATCATCGATTGCGCTATTCTGTTCCTAAAGTTGCATTTTGGAGCGTCAAGAACTCCGGTAGGGGGATAGATTTGTGATAACGCGGGCAGTCGTAAATGGACCTTGACCCTTCTTTGGGTGGGCGTGGGGTTAGGCCATCTGATGACCAGCCAAATTAATGCAAACTGGTCAATTGGGGCCTATGGAAGTGTGTGGGTGCGTTGATCTATGCGACATCACCCTCAACTCCTCTGGGTAATACACAGTTCTTCCAGTATCTCGGGGTTACTTCGATCGTGAGGACAGTTCTCGGTGGGTTTTGCTTAAGGACACCCACAATTAAAGAATTGGTCGGGGAAAAGACGGCTGTTGCACTGGGGTATTAGGGTATTGTGACAAAGATAAATATTGTGCGATTAATGTAATGTGCCCTACATGATGTTTTTGATTGCCGATCGAATCTATGGCGAACTGGGAAAAACTGTATTGCGTAGAGACAATATCCTGAAGAAATCGTTTAAGAGTCGCTAAGTTTTCCGAAATAAAAGCGAATGTGCCGTCTGGCGGTGGAAGGATAAGCGATCGCTTCCATCGGACAACTCACCCCAATTCAAAGCCCCCAGAATTAGGGTTTGGGAGCCTTGAGTCTACGGAATCACCTACCGTAAAACCGATCGCAGAAATGCCCACTTATCGGCTGCTTCTTCAATGATCTTCTTCGTTGGCTTCCCTGCGCCGTGACCTGCTTTCGTCGCGATCCGAATGAGCACCGGATTATCGCCTTTGTGAGCCTTCTGCAACGCCGCCGCAAACTTAAAGCTATGAGCTGGAACCACCCGATCGTCATGGTCCGCCGTCGTCACCATGGTTGCCGGATAGCGCGTTCCTGATTTCAAATTGTGTAAGGGAGAGTAAGCGTACAGCGCCTTAAACTCTGACTCCGACTTCTCCACATCGCCATACTCGCCCTGCCATGCCCAGCCTATTGTAAATTTGTGGAACCGTAGCATATCCATCACGCCCACTGCCGGAAGGGCCGCACCGAATAGTTCAGGGCGTTGGGTCATTACCGCGCCGACGAGCAACCCGCCGTTACTGCCGCCTTCGATCGCTAACTTGGGTGACGAGGTATACTTCTCCGAAATCAGCCATTCCGCTGCTGCAATGAAGTCATCAAACACATTCTGCTTTTTGAGTTTCATTCCCGCCTCGTGCCAAGCCTGACCATACTCACCACCGCCGCGAAGATTCGCTAACGCATACACCCCGCCCATCTCCAGCCATACCGAGTTTGAAACCGAGAAGAACGGCGGTAATGACACATTGAATCCACCGTAGGCATACAGCAACGTTGGATTCGTTCCATCAAGTTTCAAGCCTTTTTTATAAGTGATAAACATTGGGACTTTCGTCCCGTCTTTACTGGTGTAAAAAACCTGTTTTGTTTCATAAGCCGAGCCATCCACCTTTACGTTGGGCTTTCTGAAGACGTTACTGTTCCCCGTTTCAACGTTGTAGCGATAAATTGTGTTCGGTTCCGTGAAGCTGGTGTAGCTATAAAACGTTTCCACATCCGATCGTTTTCCACCAAATCCATCCGCCGATCCCAATCCTGGAAGCGCCACATCACGCACTAGAGTTCCATCTAAGGCATAGATTTTCACCTGACTGTGGGCATCTTTTAAGTACGATGCAACAAACTGGTTACTGAGCAAGCCCACGCCTTTCAGGGTTTCGTCAGTTTGCAAAATAATACTCTTCCAATGCTTAGGGTCTGGGTTTGCAAGATCTATTGCAACCACGCGACTTCGAGGCGCATCCAAATCCGTCTTCACCCAAAACACCGATCCGTCATTATCAATGACATCAAACTCCGCATCCCACGTCGAGATCAACTCCACCACCTTTGAATTAGGCTGCGACAGATCTTTGTAGAACACGAGATTTTTTCGATCGCTGCCCTTCCATACGCTAATGATCAGATACCGACCATCTTCGGTCACACCGCCGCTAAAGCCCCATTCTTTTTGATCCGGGCGATCGTAGACTAGTACATCTGCCGACTGCGCCTCCCCAATCCGGTGATAGTACAATTTCTGATAATAATTCACGGCCTCCAGCTTGGTTTTTTCATCAGGTTCTGTGTATCGCGAGTAATAGAACCCCTTCCCATCATTCGTCCAAGACGCACCCGAAAACTTCACCCACTTGATCTCATCACTGAGATCGTTTCCCGTCACTACATCCCGAACTTTCCACTCTTGCCAATCCGATCCCGACTTTGATAAACCATAGGCCAGTTGGCTCCCATCATCCGAAATCGAAATCCCTGAAAGCGCGACGGTTCCGTCACTGGACAAGGTATTAGGGTCTAATAAAACTCGGGGTTCAGCGTTCAGCGTTTCGATCGCATACAGCACACTTTGATTCTGTAATCCATCATTTTTATAATAGAAATAGCGTTCACCCCGTTTGAACGGCATCCCATATTTTTCATAATTCCAGAGTTCCGTTAAGCGTTTCTGAATTCGTTCACGATCGGGTAATTGATTTAGATACTCAAACGTCACTTTATTTTGCGCATCAACCCAAGCTTTCGTATCGTCAGCATCCGGATTTTCGAGCCAGCGATAGGGATCAGCAACCTTTACGCCATGGTAAATATCAACTTGATCAACCGTTTTGGTTACAGGATACGTCATAGCATTACCTACAGTTTGAGTCATGAGAATGAATAAAAGGACGATCGCAAGAATGATTGTAAAGCCAACGGACGATCGAAAAGATTTAGAATTCGGCATGAAGAACCCATGAAACTCCAGCATTATTTTCTAGTGTAAACCCAAGACCGAGCTGATGACAGACGACCCGAAACCAATCGACGCTCAAAATCTTTTATAATGAAAAGCGATTCTTGAGGAAGCACGCCATGCTGAAATACCTCGAACCCCTCGACTGGCTCCCCACCGCTGACGATCTTCCCGAATCGGATGAAAACCCTGTGGATAGTGAAATTCAAGAAACCCTGCCGAACCTTCTTAAGTTCATTTTGGCAGCTATTTTTGCAGATCGATCGGATTGGTTCTTCGGCATCGACATGGGCGTTTACTACAATCCTGATGTCCCAGCCATCGTACCGGACGCCTTCCTCAGTCTCGGCGTCGAAACGATGAAATCTGAAGCGCTGCGATCGAGTTACGTTCTTTGGGAAGAAAAAGGCGTTATTCCTCAACTTGTTCTTGAAGTGGTCTCCCAAACCTATCGAGGCGAGTACACGACGAAAAAAGACCTCTACGAAGATCTTGGGGTTTTGTACTACATCGTCTACAACCCCATTCGCAAACGAAAACCCAGCTTAGAAATCTACCGCTTGATCAATGGAAAATATTTACCTGTCATCGGCAGTCCAGTGTGGATGCCAGAGATTGGACTCGGCATCGGAAAGGAGAAACATACCTATCACGGCAGACATCGCGAGTGGCTTTTCTGGTACGACGACGAAGGGAAGCGTTATCCGACGCCCCAAGAATTGATAAATCATGAAAGACAACAGGCAACCGAATTCAAAAACCAGTTTCAAACTGAACAAGAGCGATCGCAACGCCTAAGCGACCGGCTCCGTGAACTTGGCATCAACCCCGACGAGATTTAGCTAAACCTCAGTCCGTCTGCGCGTGATATCGATCGTGATCTTGCCGTTAAAATCTGGAATCGGCGCATGGAGCTTATGCAATTTTACCTGAACTTCTTGCACCTGCAACTCCTCTAAAATACTATCGGCAATGGCCTGGGCCAGCCGCTCCACTAGAGCAAACCGCGACGTTTTCACCAAGGTCTGCACCCGTTGAATCACACTTCGGTAATCCAACGTCTCATCAATGCGATCGGACAGCCCCGCCGATCGCACCGCCACCTGCATTGCCACATCCACCTCAAACCACTGCCCTAGCACCTGTTCCTCAGGCAAAAAACCCGTAAACCCATAGCACCGAATCTGCGTCAACCGAATCCAATCCATACCCTCATCATCCCTAAAGCCTGATCTCCAGTCTCACTTCATCTGTCGCCATTCTCCATCCGTTAGCTATCCTTCGGCCCCCAAGACTCCTTGGGTGGAATCGGTTCCACAGGACGAAACTCAACATAATCGGAAGAATCGTCATTCACGGGAGGACGATTCATGGGAGGACGGCTCGAAGCTCGACTCGGCGCAGGTGCATCATCATCCATCGGACGACGACGTGGACGCGGGACATCATCCATCGACTGCGGATTCATGCCCATCGGATTCATCCCACTTCGATCGCCGCTATCCCGCCCTCGACCTCGGCCCGATGGGTTATCTGACGCAGACGTCCGCTCTGGAATACTGCGAATATCCTCCCCAAACTCGTCCCGCCCCGGACGCCGCCCACGATCCCCATCAGATGAGTCTTGTTCATCGTAGCGAGACTTACGACGAGGGCGATCTTCCAAAAACCGATCGCGATCACTTCGTCCAGGCGATCGCGCATCCGCCTCATCCCGGCCACCCCGGCCATCCCGCATTTGCCGACGAGAACCGCGATCGTCCATGGCGGTATAGTTCTCTTCCACCCCTGCCCGATAACTGCGAGGACCTCGATCATCATCTCTAAACGGCATCCCGCCCGACGACTTCATCGGAGACTGATCTGGCGTCCGACCATTAATCGCCTCCAGTGCCAGGGACACAAACACCCCAGTGAAAACCACCGACTGAGCAGAGTGCAAAAAGCCACCAGTCAAGTCCACTAGATTCAGAATGCCCGCCGCTAAAGCCAGCGACGCGTAAATAACATCTGAATCCCGCTTATATCCGGGCTTAAATTTCTCTAGAAAAAATAGGAATATCGAAAACAGGACCAAAATGATCCCAATCAGGAGTGGAACGGGGGTACCGAAATTCACAGTGAATTCCTCTTAATGCGCATGAGTGTAATCCATGTTAACGAGATTCTGGACGGTCCGGACATAAAAATCCGATGGTTGGTTCAATACTAAACTCGAAAAAGCCTCAGATGCATATCGCACCTGAGGCCCTCCGACAGAAATGAAGCCCATTCCTATCGACGCGTCACTTTGTCCCGTTGGCTGATAAAGACGAGAAAAATCGTCGCTGGAATGACAATGATCACGACGCCTGCAACCAAGCTCCACATGAAATTCGCTAAAGAAGGAGTCATAAATCCCAATGCCTATTTGAATAACCGCACCTGGCAATGATTCTAGGGGAAAGCGGAGACGAGGGGAAGCGGTTGTGTCGTAAGTTACGCTCCGAAGCCTGATTCATCGCCGCCAAGACACCCCATCAACTTGCCCTCAACCCGCGTCAATTAAGCCTTTAAGCCACCCTAATCTCCAAAAATAAGCCACTCAATCCTTTCTAACAATAGTTACAATAGTTAACAATCTCAAAAAATTACATCCCGGTTGCCGATACAATAGAGATACAGGAAGCTAGAATTAAGATTTAGAGGAATGAATATGTCTGGATTGGAACTAGGGGCTACGGCACTGAGCGTCCTGATGGGGTTCATGACGTTTATGTTTATTTTCCGCATCGTCTTGACCTGGTATCCTCAGGCGGATCTGTCTAAGTTCCCCTTAAACATTGTGGCGGTCCCGACGGAGTGGCTACTGGTTCCGGCACGGAAGATTATTCAGCCGATCGGAGGTGTGGACATTACGCCGATCGTCTGGGTCGGGCTATTTAGTCTTGCGCGGGAGATTTTGTTGGGGCAGCAGGGATTGATTACCATGGCTCTCCGATCGCCCCTTGCAGGCTAACGCTGAATCAGCAATCTAGACTTCAACTTTAAAAAGACCCAAACTCAAAAAGACCCAAACTCAAAAATTTTATGGATGCCTTCGCACCCTCTGCACCAACTTGGACTGACAAAGCATCTCATGTTCACACCTTTTGCTGCCCCACATGCGGCAGAAGCAATGTGGAAGCCTCTCAAAATGTCTGGATCAACCGTCGATCGCCTGTCTACAGTGAGAATCAAAAGCGGAAATGGCAGGAGTTCTACCACTGCGAATGTGGCACCGCATGGTGGGCCTGGAGTAACGATCGGCCCCCGTCTGAACTGGGGGATCGTCCCCCGCGAGAGTCCGATCGTCCGGTTTCAAATCCGTTTGATGATTGGTAGATGGGCCATAGACGTTCGATGAAGTGAAGCTGTGAGATTGGTTAATATTCTCATCTAAGAATATTAACCAATTGGAATACCTCCTCTTAACCTTGAAATGCGATTCTGAAGCTGTTCTAGAAATCAGTTCATTGTTTTAGGGTGAGGCTATGAGTTTGAGCGTTGATCGGTCACCCGTCCCCATTCCAAACTTTTTTTCTTGTTATTGCGGCATCGCGCATTCGACTGAACCGAGTTCGACAGGGCAAAAAATTCGCAGTGTTAGCTTTACCCTGATATTGCTGATCGTTTTGTTTGGGTTCGAGTGGGGCATTGCGCTATGGAGCCACAGTTTGTCGGTGCAGGCGGATGCTGGGCATTTGGTGTTTGACATGGTGGCGGTGGCAATTACGCTCTTCGCGCTGTGGCTCGGAGAACGTCCGGCTGTCGGACGTGCGACCTTTGGGCATCAGCGATTGGAAATTTTGGCTGCGTTGGTGAATGGCGTGGGACTGCTGTTGGTTGCCGCTGCGATCGCCGTAGAAAGCTGGGAACGACTGAACCATCCCCATGATGTCTTAAGCTTGCCCATGGTGGCTGGGGGAACGTTGGGACTCGTCGTAAACAGCATTAATCTTTGGATCCTTAGACAAAATAGCCGCCATGATTTAAACCTGCGGGCGGCGTTTTTGCATACGCTATCGGACGTGGCAAGTTCGGTGGGAATCATCATTGCGAGTTTGTCGATTCATCTTTGGCAATTTTTGTGGATGGATACGCTAACGGGGTTTTTGGTGGCTGGATTTACGGCCATTAGTGCAGTGCCACTAATCATAGATAGTTTAAGAATCTTTTTGGAATATGCACCGAAAACCATAGATCCAGAAGCGGTCGAACAACGATTGCTCGATACGCCAGAAGTGGAGTCTATAAAATCTCTCAAAATCTGGCAAATTTCTAACTATCAAACGGCCTTGTGTAGTCATATTCAAGTTAGCAATAGCTTAGAGTCAGCTAGTCGCGATCGGTTGTTAAAATCGATCGAAAAGGATTTAAAGTCTGAATTTTCTATTCAAGAAATTACGCTTCAAGTCACTGGTGTAGGCACGCTAGATCCACTGGTATTGCATCCACTCTTTCAAAGATCGTTAATAGATATTGTGATTTAGATGACTTCTGAAAATACTCTAAAAGTGATAAGGTATGAAATATCTGCTAATGGTTTGGGTTGGATCAAGTTTGTTTTTGGGGATGGCAATTGTTGGATCTTTGCCCGCACTTGCTGAACTTCGGTCCCGGTCATACGTCATCACGATTGTGCGGGAAAAAGAAATCTCTACTGCGAAATTGCAGGCTGAATCGATCGTTCAAACTGAATTTAGCAGTGGGTTTCTAGACCCAAGGGTTACGGAAATGAGAGTTGGAGTTTCGGGCGAATGGGCAGGGCAAATTCTGCCACTGGTCCAGCGTCAAATCACTCGCGAGAGTTGGCTGAAGAATCCAAGAGGAACCTTTTCAAATGGATCAGTTTGGAACAGTCAGCAATTGCTAGATGGACGATCGAAAGTAGGTTCAGCTAGAGCACGTCCGCCGATCGTCAATCCTTCAAGCTCTATCCCTCGATCGGAACGAGAAGATAACTTTTACCCGAACCGTTAGCGCTACCCATTGAATTTGCACACTCAGATTTTGTTTTAGTAAAATTTAAGCCAGGACTAATCCCTATGTTTGAACGATTAAGTCGATCGATGCGAATAATATTGTTTTTCGCTATTGCCCTAGTGACGGTTTGTGTTGTTGCTGTCGGTTCGACCTTGGCCACCGCAGAACCCAGCATGGCCGTGAGTCAGCCCACCCAAACTTTTTCGGGTGTGGATTTGACATTTCCTCACGAGTCCACTCCGATTTCGTTGACGCATCAAGAACCTAACTTCTACCCGTAGTTGATGTTTAGTTTCTGAAATTGAATACGACTCAATGCTACGGACCTCTCAACTCTACAATTCTTAGGTCTTATTTATGAATCTGTTTCTAACCGGAATTCCGAAGCGAATTTTCGCAAGTTTCTTGTGTTTAGTTCAAGTCCTGTTTTTCACCGTTTCGCCTTTTGGAACTCCTTCGGCCTTGGCCGCTGGAAAGGGCGTCAATGTGATCATCATGATCGGCGATGGCTTGGGTTGGGAAGCCGCTCGCGCCGCCGCCACCGCAAAAACTGGAAAATGGTACACCTCCGGTAAAGGCGAAGGACTCGCCATGCAGACCCTCACGGGCTACACCTACGCTACTACTTACGGAACCACTGTAGGTGGAGCCACTGGAGGCACAGCTCTCACTGGAACCAACGCTATCACTGGGAAAAGCCCTGTTATTCCTGGCTTTCAGTTTAACCCTGCGTTCAATGCCGGAACGCCTGTCCGTAAAGCCGAAGCGACCGCTAACGTAGCTTGTCGAAATGGCGCAGGAACGACTTCCAACGGCGGCAACATTGTCGGGTACGAACCCAGCAAAGGCGGCCCGAATCCCTGGACGCCTTTAAGTCCGGCTGTTGCGGCGGCGCAAGGCTTCAACCCGGAGTACATCAAATGTAGCTATCCGGACTCGGCCAACACCGCAACGACGCTCTACACCGGAGTCAAGAGCTACAACAATGCTACGGGCGTGGATCTCTATGAGCAAAACTCAGAAACTATCTTAGAAACGGCAAACAAGCTCGGCAAGTCTACAGGACTCGTCACCTCAGTGCCCATCACCCACGCAACGCCTGGAGCTGCAACGTCTCACGTTAACCGTCGATCGAAGTACGACAGTGACTATCCGGTGCTCGATAGCATCTTGCAACAGGCCATCCGTAAAGATCTTCCCGATCCTTACAGCCCCGATCGTAAGGACATCAAGCCCTTTATGCCCACTGTTCTTCTCGGTGGTGGTCACCCCCTTGATTTCCAAAACGCGACCAACCAAACTACGACACAGCCTTCGGGTGACGGCTATGTCTATATCAAGCCTTCCACCTACAACCAACTTAAGTACAACCCTAGTAACCCTTACGGCTATACGTTCCTAGAGCGTGATGGCAACGTTACTTACACCAACGACCTGAGCAAAATCAAAGACGGCGGCGCTGAATTGCTCAAAACCGCTGCCAAGCTCGATCCGAATAAAGGCGATCGTCTCTTGGGTCTTTACGGCGCACGCGGCCAAAACGGAAATCTTCCGATCGCAACGGCCAACGGAGACTACAGCTCCACGGGCCTAGATAACTTCGCAGTCTATATCAGCGCAGGATCGAGCGCCGCAACCACTAACGGGACTCAAATTCCTAAGCCAGACACCGTTCGCCCCTTAGCAAACGGAATCGACAATGGACGAGGCGAAACAGCGGCACAGTTCATCGCTAAGGAACGCAAAGCAAATCCAACTTTGGCCCAAATGACACAAGCTGCGTTGACCATGCTAAACAAAGATAAAGATGGCTTCTGGCTCATGGTTGAAGGCGGCGATATCGATTGGGGAATCCATGATGACAACATTGATAACATCATCGGAAATACGATCGCATTTGACAACGCTGTGAAGACCACCATTGATTGGGTCGCCAAAAACGGTGGATGGGATAAAAACGTCTTGATCGTCACCGCTGACCACGATCATTACATCACCCTCAACGACACCTTCCCCAAGCTCTTAGCAGCTAACGGCGCAGAGTCACTCACTTACACGCAACATACCCCAGCGACGGCAGGTCACTTCTTCGGATCTGAACCCACTCTCAAGTACGGTTGGGGCAGCCACACAAACCGCATGGTTCCGGTCTACTACCAAGGTAAAAAGCTGAACTTGGCAAAGTACATCGGTAAGACGGTGGATTATGTCGATGCTGTTCCTGGCGGCAAAAGCACGAAGTATCAACTGCCCGGTGTGGCCAATGCAGTGGACCAAAGCCACATTTACAAAGCCATGTTAGAAGCGCTCAAAGCTTAGTCAAGCCCTAGTCAACCTCTAGTTTTAAGTAAAATCTTAGCCCCCATGCGTTTACCGTTTGGGGCTTTTATTTGGGACGAAGATCCAATGTGCGATCGTTAGTTAATACCCGATCGGGCTGAACGACAAGCTTAGGTGAGGATTTCCCAACAGACCTTTTCTAAAGGGAACAGCTACACTATAAGGACACAAAATTACTACACAAACACCCCGAAACTCCCTATGCAAAGCGGTTGGCGGATTGGCGCACTCTTTAATATCCCACTCTTCATCGATCCGTCTTGGTTCCTAATCATTGCGTTTCTGACCTTTCAGAATGGCGTGCTTTGGCAGCAGCGCTACACGAGCTGGAGTCCAACGATCGCCTATAGTGCGGGTTTCGTTATGGCACTGCTGCTGTTTGCGTCGGTGTTGCTCCACGAATTGGGTCACAGTTTGGTGGCCAAGTCGAAAGGAATTCAAGTCTCCTCGATTCGTTTATTTCTGTTTGGCGGCGTTGCGTCCATTGAAAAAGAACCCAAACTTCCCGGCGACATGTTTCAAATCGCCATCGCAGGGCCACTGGTTAGCCTTGCGCTCTGGATTTTGTGTACGGCAGCGGTCGTGATCATTGCGCCGAAGAGCACCATAGTGCTTGTCATTCTCAGCAGCATTGCATCACTTAACCTGACGCTCACCCTATTCAATCTCATTCCGGGTCTGCCCCTCGATGGCGGTCAGATGCTGAAGGCGATCGTTTGGAAATCCAGCGGCGACTATCTAACAGGCGCACATTGGGCGGCAAAGACGGGACTGTGGCTCGGCTGGGCGATTTCAATCATCGGGTTTGCGGACGTTTTGGGCGTGACCGGAAGCCTGGGACTGCCTGAGTTGGTTGGGTTCTGGGGCGTGCTCATTGGCTGGTTCATGCGCCAAAATGCTCAGAACGCCGATCGCCTAACCGATGTCCAAGAAGCCATGATGAAACTGGACGCGCAGTCGGTGATGACCCGCGACTACAGGGTTTTGGACGCTGAGATGAACTTGCACCAGTTTGCCGAAGAGATGGTCCTCAAGGAAAATACGGGAACCACCTACTTTGCGGCATCTGATGGACGATACCGAGGAGCCGTGTCGGTGGATATGCTCCAAACGGTTGAACGAAGTCTCTGGAATAGCCAAACTCTTCGAGAACTTGCCACACCACTGTCAGAGTTGCCACACATTGCCGAAAGAACGTCTCTTGCTGAGGTGATTCAGCGATTGGAAGTGGAAAAGCTAGAGAAAATTACGGTGCTGACGCTTTCGGGTGCGGTGGCTGGGATGATCGATCGTGGAGATATCACCCGCGCCGTCAGTCAGCAAATGGGCTTCGAGATTTCTCCCAATCTTGTCACCCAAATCAAAACCTCCGGCAACTATCCCCCCGGTCTCCAACTCTCTCGCATCGCAGACAGCGTGCAGGAGATTAAAGCGGGAGAGGCGATTCAAGCCGCAGCGCAACAAGAGGCCGCTGCAACCCCTGTGCTTTCTGGTCCAGATTCTAGTACGAACCTTTAGTGGGTTTTCATAATCACAAAGTAAGCATCCCGAACGGCATCTTGTTCGGGATTAAACGGGGTCGGGGCGATCGCATTTTGAGTGACAAGTCCCCCGAAGGTTACGGTCCCGAAAACTGCGATTTTGCCAAAGTACAGCATGTGGTTAGCTTTTGAGGGTAGGTGTCGCTATATGCATCGGTCTTGACGCGGGTTTCCGTTTCAAGACTTTTCCCGTTCCACCGGAAAACCGATTTGCTGCCTGCCCTCTCGCCTAGGACGATCGGTTTACCACTAGTCGCGAGCGTCAGGTAATACATGCCGCTATCGGCCATGACTATGCCCAAGGTGCTGGGAGTAAGGTTCTATGTTTACCGTCAGGTCGAAGGTCCGAACCGTTCTCGATCGCAGCACTGCCACCCGCTAGGACTGATCGATCGCCACTTGGGTATGTCCACCATCGGTGGTACCATTGTCCACGCAATCTACCAAAATTTATATCAAAAATATTTAGTCTTGATGAAATCTTTACGGCATGTACAGATCTTAATGCCCAAGTCTCACCCAGGGGCGATCGGACTAGTCTCAGGGCACTATAAAAAATCGGTTGTGCTATTAATTGAGAATTAAGGCTGAAACGCTGGGGTTCTGAATAGAGGAACGGCTGCGGATGGATGGCTTTTACTGGGTGAATTATGACGATCGACCTAGATCTCAACTTTGCATTGAACTGGACGATCGGGTGTCTGTGCTTTTATTTCGGCACTAAGCTCGGGCGGGTAATGCTGCGCAAGGGGGCGACGGCAAACGATTTGTTTAAGGGCAAAGAATGGCTGGCGATCGTGGCGATCGGACTGTATGTGGTGCTGCTGCTAATTGCAATAAATTTGCCACAGCTCAAAAATTTTCCCTTGGAGTGGCGCTTCTCGGGGATGCGAATTACATGGGGGATTATCCGCAGTTTGCTGTGTGGGGCGTTGGGGATGGCGATCGCCATTAGCTGGCGGACGGCGAGGGTTCAGCTTGGAATGATTGGGGTCGTGGGTATCCTGGGTCTACTGGCTTTTGTGAGCGTTGAATCGCACTTTCTCGCTCCTATTTATTCACGACTGGCTCATAATATTCGCCCTAATCGCGTGGTTCGGCAAACGTCTGCGAGTAGCTGCGCTCCGTCGGCCTTGGCCAGTATTTTGCAACGTTGGGGAATAACGAGTGCCACCGAAACCGAAGTGGCGCGAGCTGCCGGGACCAGTTTGATGGGAACTTCGATGCCCCAAGTGCTCCAAGCGGTGAAAAGCTTTGGGCTGAGCGGAATGGAGTTGAAGCCGACCTGGGAGCAAATGCAGCAAATCAATCGACCGGGTGTGCTGGCGGTTTGGCAGATTACAGATGCGGGTGAAAAGCTGCCCCATGCAGTGGCGCTTATGGCGATCGATGGCATTAAGGCGATCGTGGCCGATCCGGCGACCGGAAAGTATCAATCCTACACTCAAGCTGAATTCGATGTGATTTGGCGGGACGAATATCTACCGATTTATCGATCGACGGACTTGGCTTTTTCCAGCAATACGGCCCTAGGCTATCTCCAAAAACTCGGACATTTCGGGTCTTTGACCGAGGCGGTGCGATCGTTCCAAGAGGCCCACGATCTGAAGGTGACGGGCCAGTTGGATTCGCTCACTTTGCTGATGCTCTCTGGCATCTTTATCCAAGAAACGCCTACCCTCAAGGTGAAGGAGTTTGAAGCGTCGGTGATCCAATATATGAAGTGCGGCGATCGACTGGACCGTTGTCCCTGGTGATTTTAGATATTTGAGACCCTTTCAGTTTTATTGAATTCGTATGGTACTAATATTAGTCCTCAGCCGTTGGGGTTCATGTATCCTAACAGGTAGCTAAATATTCTAATGAGAACTATCCGTGCTTGACCTAAAACTACTGCGGGAGAACCCCGATCGCATCCAAGCCCAGCTCAACCGTCGTAACGGCAGCTTCGATATTCAGCCTATTTTAACGCTGGATACAAGTCGCCGCGAACTCGAACAAACGCGATCGCACCTTCAGACCCGCAGTAACGAAATCGGCAAACTCGTTGGGCAAAAGATGAAATCTGGCGCTAAACCGGATGATGCGGAAATCCTCGCCTTCAAGGCGGAAGGCAACCAAATTAAAGCAGAACTCAGCGAACTTGAACCCCGCGAAAAAGATCTCAAAGCCGAACTCGACAGGCTTCTCCTTCAGCTTCCTAATCTCCCGAGCACCTCTACCCCCGACGGCAAAAGCGAAGACGAGAACGTCGAAATTAAACGCTGGGGCGATGACCATAAACCCAAACACGCCGTTTTGCCCCACTACGAAATCGCTGAAAAACTAGGCATCATTACCACCGATCGCGCCACTAAAATTTCCCAAACCCGTTTTATTGCCCTCCTCGGAGCTGGAGCCGCTCTAGAACGAGCCTTAATCCAGTTCATGCTCGATACCCAAATCGACGCAGGCTATATCGAAGTTATGCCTCCGCTCTTAGTCAACTCCGACTCCATGATCGCCACCGGACAACTGCCAAAATTTGCTGAAGAAAGCTTTAAGTGTAGTGACGACGACCTGTGGCTCATTCCCACCGCCGAAGTCCCCGTCACCAATCTCTACCGTGATGAAATCATTGATACGACGGAACTGCCGATCAATCATTGCGCCCATACTCCTTGTTTTCGTCGAGAAGCTGGAAGCTATGGCCGCGATACCCGAGGACTGATTCGCTTGCATCAATTTAACAAAGTCGAACTGGTCAAACTGGTCCGCCCCGAAACCTCCGAAGCCGAACACCAAACCCTGCTCAGCCATGCCGAAGCCATTCTCGAAGCTCTAAGTCTTCCGTATCGCACCATGGAACTATGCAGCGGCGACCTTGGCTTCGGCGCAGGCAAATGCTATGACCTCGAAGTGTGGCTCCCGTCGGCCCAAGCCTACCGCGAAATCTCCAGTTGCTCGAACTTCTACGATTTCCAAGCCCGACGGGGAAATATTCGCTTTAAAGAATCTGGCCATAAAGGAACGCAGTTTGTCCATACGCTAAATGGCTCAGGACTCGCCGTGGGGCGAACGATGGCCGCCGTGCTAGAAAACTACCAACGATCGGACGGTTCTATTGCCATTCCTGAAGTCCTCAAACGGTATTTAGGCCGCGATACACTATGAGAGAGTAGACGGAAAGCGGGAGTTGAGCGATGGCATACAGCAATTTTGATATTGAGAAGGTCGAAACTGAACTCGGGATTACCGTTGATTATTCAAAAGATCTGTTTCAGGACACCCTTCCCGTGAGTCCGTCCGCTTGGCTGAGTCAGACCCTGAGTATTTTTCTGCCTATGGGGACAACTTTAACGACCGAAAAATCACGATCTGAGTTCATTATTGCCCCGGTTCTCGGCGATGTTGCGCATCAAACCCACGAAAAAGTTCTGCTATTTTCTGGTAACGAATTCAATGTTGATGTCGATCGAGGACTGAATGGCTTCTGCGACTTTTTGATCAGCAGGTCCAGTGATCCGACTAAAATCCAAGCCCCTGTTTTGATGATTGTGGAAGCTAAAAAAGAAGATATCTTTAGCGGCGTCGGGCAATGCATCGCCGAACTCGTCGCCGCCCAAATCTTTAATCAGCACCGCAACCAGCCCAGATCTCGTCTTTATGGAGCTGTAAGCAGCGGCAGCAACTGGAGATTTATCGTTTTAGAGGGTACTACGGCTTATCTCGATCGCACGGAGTACTACATTTCCCAAGTTGATAAAATTTTAGGTATTCTTCTTTATGCCGTGCAGTGAGGCTAAGGGCCAAAAAAGGGAGCTGTGGCAGCTCCCAAACTTTTTAAATCGATAGACATTGAGACCAATAAGTGCCCAGCCCTATTCGGCTGCGCCACCTGCATCTTCAGCGCCGCCCTTGCCCGCTTCGCCTTCAGTCTCGTCCAGTCGGTTGTCATCAAAGCGACGACGGTTGCCGTAACGGCTATTCGTCGTGCGCTTCCGGAACTTGCGTGCATACGCCAAATTACGCAAAGCTTTTTCTCTTTTTAAATTGCGGCGTTTAGCCATGGTCTTCCTCTACTTTGGGATTGCGCCCGAAAAATTCTCACAGTGGTTCACGATACCACGAATCCTTCGTCTCAGTGTCCTTAAAATTTCTCCAAACTGAGTTGCAAATCATAGAAACCGCTAATGAATCGCTACAGAAACTCTTAAGTAAAGCGCATCGACTTCCTGATATGATTTCTATTGAACTGGTCCGCGAGGAGCGGAATCGGGCTTGGAGTGCGGCTGAGAGGTCGAGTTCTGAGTTGGATTTGCGGGATGCCGGACATTGGGTTGCGATCGGCAAGTTCTAAAGATTGATTAAGAATTAGGAATCTATTTTTTGAATTAGTCTGCGTCCTCTGCTATCGTTCGTGAAGGATTTCACATTTCACAGGAAGGGAGATTATGTCTTACGCGCAAGCGAGAACTCAGTCCAAAGCCGGGTACAATGCCGGGGTTCAGGATTACAAGCTTACTTACTACACACCTGACTATACGCCAAAGGATACAGATATCCTGGCCGCGTTCCGGATGGTTCCTCAACCTGGCGTACCGCCAGAAGAGGCAGCAGCAGCAGTCGCCGCTGAGTCCTCAACGGGTACTTGGACAACGGTTTGGACTGATTTGCTGACCGACCTCGATCGCTACAAGGGTCGTTGCTACGACATCGAACCCGTTCCTGGCGAAGATAACCAATACATCTGTTACATCGCTTACCCCCTCGACTTGTTCGAGGAAGGGTCTGTAACCAACCTGCTGACCTCTTTGGTCGGTAACGTGTTTGGTTTCAAAGCGTTGAAATCGTTGCGTTTGGAAGATTTACGGATTCCCGTCGCTTACCTCAAGACGTTCCAAGGACCTCCTCACGGGATTCAGGTTGAGCGCGATCGTCTGAACAAGTACGGTCGTCCGATGTTGGGTTGTACCATCAAACCCAAGCTGGGTTTGTCTGCGAAGAACTACGGTCGTGCAGTGTATGAAGCACTTCGCGGTGGTTTGGACTTCACCAAGGATGACGAGAACATCAACTCTCAGCCGTTCCAACGTTGGCGCGATCGGTTCTTGTTTGTTGCAGATGCAATCCACAAGGCGCAAGCTGAAACGGGTGAAATCAAGGGTCACTACTTGAACGTGACCGCTGGTACGTGCGAAGAGATGCTGAAGCGTGCTGAGTACGCTAAAGAACTCGAAATGCCCATCATCATGCATGACTTCTTGACGGCTGGCTTTACCGCCAACACCACGTTGTCTCATTGGTGCCGTGATAATGGCGTTCTGCTGCACATTCACCGTGCAATGCACGCCGTGATTGACCGTCAGAAAAACCACGGGATTCACTTCCGCGTCTTGGCGAAATGCCTTCGGATGTCGGGTGGGGACCACATTCACACCGGAACGGTTGTGGGTAAACTTGAAGGTGACAAGGCTGTTACCCTCGGTTTCATCGACCTCTTGCGTGAAAACTACATTGAGCAAGATCGATCGCGCGGTGTGTACTTCACTCAAGACTGGGCGTCCATGCCTGGTGTGATGGCGGTTGCTTCTGGTGGTATCCATGTGTGGCACATGCCCGCACTGGTCGATATCTTCGGCGACGACTCCGTTCTTCAGTTTGGTGGTGGTACGTCTGGACACCCTTGGGGTAATGCGCCGGGTGCTAAAGCGAACCGCGATGCACTTGAAGCTTGCGTCCAAGCTCGTAACGAAGGTCGTGACCTCATGCGTGAAGGCGGCGACATCATTCGTGAAGCTTGTAAATGGTCTCCTGAATTGACAGTCGCTTGCGAACTGTGGAAGGAAATCAAATTTGAGTTTGAAGCACAAGACACCATCTAATGAATGGTTGGGATGCGTGGCATGAATTTTCCCTTTCTACTGAGGGTGAGGGATAACTTCACCCTTCCTGAAATATGGATCTCAAGCAGATTGCGAACGATACAACTCAAACATTAATTAGCTACTTGACCTATCGTGCCGTTCGAGTGGTTTACGAACAACTGGATGAAACAGATCCGAAACGTGCGTACTGGCTTCATCAATTTGCATCCAGCGAAAGCATTAAGGATGGTGATTTGTTTGTTGAGAAGCTCTTTCGGGAGCGCCAGGATTTAGCTTTTCGGGTGCTGACGGTGCGGGAAAGTTTGGCGGTGAGTTTGGCGGATTTCTTGCCGGATATGCTGCGTTCAGGAATGAGCGAGGCTAATCTACGGCAACGATCGCAGCAGTTGGAGCGCATGACACAGGTGAGCGTTGAAGGAGAAAGCCCTGAGCAAGAGCGTCCTAGCATTCACGATGATCTTTGACTTTTTACTCTTGATTTTTTAACTACTGATTACTGAGAAAACTCATGAAAACTCTGCCTCTTGAGAAGCGCTACGAGACTTTTTCCTACTTGCCTCCTTTGACCGATGCGCAAATCGCTCGTCAAATTGAGTACACGATGGAACAAGGCTATTTCCCTTGCATCGAATTCAACGAAAATCCCGATCCTAAACAGTACTACTGGACGATGTGGAAACTGCCTTTGTTTAAGTGCAGTTCTCCCCAGGAAGTGCTGTCTGAAGTGCAACAGTGCAAGTCGGAATTTCCGAAATCCTTCATCCGCGTTGTCGCATTTGACAACATCAAGCAATGCCAGGTGATGAGCTTCATCGTTCACAAACCGGGTCAAAGCAGCAACAGCGGCGGCGGCTATCGTTACTAAGATCTAAGTTTAGATCTTAAAGGTTTTAAAATCTTAAGAGTCCTTCAGAGAGAACGATCGTTGTTTCTGAAGGACTTTTTTAATAGTCTTAAATGAGGGACTGGCCATTTGAGCAATTGCAATGCGATCGCGATGACAGTCAATTTATGAGTAATTTTGGATGGTTGTACCAACTCTGTCTAACCGACCGAATTTTTTAGCCAGGTAAACGAAAAAGCACTGCCTTGCTGAGATTCAGGTTCTATCCAGACCGTACCGCCCTGACCTTCAATAATTTTTTTGACGACTGCTAGTCCGATTCCAGTTCCTTTGGTTGATGCAGTTCCAGACAAAGTTTGGAAAATTCTGAAGATTTTTTCGTGGTGTTCTGGATTGATTCCTGGACCGTCATCGGTTATGGTAAATTTTAGCATAGGTCCTTGATCAACGACTAAGATTTGAATGTGGCCGTTGCGTCGATCGTGATACTTGATTGCGTTATCAATGAGATTAGAAATAACTTGCTTTAGGAGCAGCGACTGAGTTTTGGTCGTTGGCAAATCATCTGCAAAACTGATCTGAAACTCGGGTGATGGAGCAAGCAAATCCACGATTTCCTCTAATAGCTGGCTAATATTGACAGTCGTTGGGATAACATTTTCTCTGCCAACTCGTGCATATTCCAGTAGCCCCGTAATGAACCCACTCATTTGCATGACACGAGATTGAATTAGACTTAGCTGCTGTTGATTTTCGGGGGGGAGGTTACCCTCTAAGTCACCTACAATCCACTCGGCCAAATTAGCAATGCCCCGCAAGGGAGCTTGCAAATCGTGAGATACAATATGTGAAAATTCATCCAGTTCTCGATTGCGCTTCTCTAGAACACTGGTTGTTTGAGAGAGATGGAGGTTGGCTTGTTCAATTTCTACAAGGCGGTAGTTCAACTGATCTTCGATCACTTGTTGATGAGTGAGCGTGGCTCTTAAATCGGACAATAATTCCGCTTGCTGAATGGCGATCGCCATCGGAATCGCGAGTTCTTCAAGAAAACTTAACTCATCAGGCCGCCATTCATGAACCGTTTCGCAATAATGTGCAGCTAACAACCCCCACAATACAGGTTCATTAGACGCTGAAAAATCTTGGAATACGATCGGAACAACTAAAACGGCTTTGACGTGAAGTTCACGCAGAATTTGTCTGCGGCTATCGGTTAACTGAGCTGACTCAATGTCTGAAATAACAAGGTTTTGACCCTTCAAGTACTCTTGTATTGGAAACGCTTGATCAGGTTGTAATCCTGGATTCTCGATCTGATGACCGATCATCGTAGGCCACTCCTCCGAAACAGACTCGACTACAATTGTTCCGTTCATCTCGTGATCGAGGCGGTACACCAATGTTCGATCGCAGCCGATGAGTTCACGCGTCCCCTCAACGGCCACTTGCAAGATTTGGGATAGCTCAACTAGACGACTGATGCTTAATGAAATACGGGTAAATAATTCACGCTGTTGCCTCTGCCGATCGATTTTTGACTGTAGCGCTCGTTCTATCAAAACATTAGTGACCGATCGGACTAAGGTTTGAGAGGTCAGTTGCCCTTTGACAAGATAGTCTTTGACGCCCTGTTTCATGGCCTCCACAGCAACTTTCTCGTTTCCTTGGCCCGTCAACATAATAACGGATGGAATACACTCCAACTGTTTGGTGAGATTTTGGAGGAAATCAAGTCCGCTAGCGGCTGGAAGTAAATAGTCCAGCAAAATCAAGTCTGGGCAGTTTACTCCGCATTGTTCAATCGCCTCTTCCGCTGACTCACAATCTAATATGTGGCACTTAAACTGATCTGAAGATTCCAAATATCGACGGTAAGTAACCCGATCGGTTTCTGAATCATCAACGATTAATATAAGACAGTTTGAATTTAAATTGTGAACGTAATTTTCAGTATCCCGATTCTTTGTTTGAGTTGTCATAATTAAGATCTACTGAAATGATTTGTACTAACATAACCCTGCATGATATAAAGTCTCTTCATCGTTTGAGATACTCTTTTGTCGGCAAGACCGTGACCGTAAACCAGTACTCTATAAGTGTTTGGACTGAATGACTCAGTTCGGTAATGTTCATAGGTTTTAGCATATAGCTATTAACGCCGAACTGATAGGAGGTTTTGATATCTTGGGGATTTGCAGAGGTGCTGAGTACGACAACTGGAATGGTTTTGAGGTGTTGACTATTTTTGATTACGGTTAACACCTCTCGCCCATCTGTTCCGGGTAGGTTGAGATCCAGCAGGATTAATTCAGGATTTGAGCCACCGCTCAGCTCACTATATTTTCCTTCTTGGTTCAGAAAATCCAATGCGTCGTCTCCATCAATGCAGCGCTGAATACTGATCGGAAACGAGCTTACCCGATCGATAATTCGACTTAAGGTTTCAAAGTCTTCATCGCTGTCTTCGACGATCATTAATCTTGGGGCTGTGCGAGAGGGTTTCACGATGCTTGCCCCAGGGTAAAGTAAAATGTGCTGCCTTGACCCATTGTCGATGAAACTAGAATAGTTCCTCCATGGCGCTCGACGATTTTTCGGGCGATCGTTAGACCTGCGCCTGTGCCGCCCCCATATTTGTTGACGGGATGCAATCGTTTAAAAATCTTAAAGATAATTTCTGAATGTTTGTCCCGAATCCCAATTCCATTATCTTTGACGAAGAAGATGGTTTGGGCAGACGTTTTTTTCGGAAGTTTGATGAACAGTGGGCTAATTTCATTTGCGCTGATTTCACTTTCTAAGAGGTACCCAATCTCAATCTGCTTTTTATCTTGATCATTATACTTAATTGCATTGCTGATTAAGTTTGTAAAAAGCACGTTGATTTGCGATCGATCGCAGTTGATGATTGGCAATGGCCGGGGAACTTGGAAGTTAGCATCTCCGGGCTGGCTAACTGTGAACATATCCAAGACATTCTCCAACAACACTCCCATATCAACGGGTTGGAAAATAAGCTCAGTTCGATTAATCTGCGAATAGTGCAGCAACGAATTGATCAAGTCTTCCATTCGCTGGGTGAGACGCATGAGGGTCTTTATTTTATGATTTCCATCTTCTCCCAACTGAGTTCCATAGTCTTCAATTAAGAACGTGGAATAGTTAAAAATACCTCGCAAAGGTTCTTTGAGATCATGAGAGGCCACATAGGCAAAGGAATCCAATTCGATGTTGCTCCGCTCAAGCTCTGTGTTGATCAGTGCTAGTTCATCGGATTTTTGCAGGACCACGCCAATGATGCTGCTGCGCAGTTCTAACGCGGCCTCAATTTCACATGTTTTCCAGGGCAATGACTTAAGCTGTACCGTCTCTTTCCAAAGTTCAAAGGACTTTCTCGGAGCAATTCTCCGGCCTCTCCCGGTATCAATACCGATCGCTTTCGTGGGTTCGCCTGCCCAATTAATGGTCTGAATGACTTCTGGGCGAAACCATAGGAGATAGATTTGTTGGGCACGGGAAATCCGCAGCGCAATTAGTCCGCTAGCAACCGCTTTATAGGGTAAAAGCTCTGGATAGTCGGTCACTAAGGTATTGGTGCTATAAATTGCATCTTCGCCAATCTTTTGGCCCACCCATTGCAATAACCCCTCGATCATTGAATGAGGAGGCGTGTCCCCAAATGATTCAGTCTTCGTACTTTCACAAAACACAACGCCTGACGATCCGGCTAGCTGCATCAGGTCGGTTGGGTTTTGGTTAAGTCCCTCTCCAAGCGTTCGGCAAATGGCGATCGTATTTACAAATCGGTTGTGAACGGCCTGAAGTTTCATCTTGTAATCGAGGTCTTCTGCATCCGCTTTCGACCCTATTTGGAGGGAGAGAACCTGCCCTAGAAATTCACAGTTTGTACGCGTTTCATAAGAAAGGCTCTTGGGCGCATGATGATGGCAGGCAATCAAGCCCCAAAGCTGCCGATCGCGTAAAATGGAAATCGACATCGACGATCGCACGCCCATGTTCTCTAAATATTCCGTATGCAGCGGTGACACCCCGCGAAGCTCTGACAAGCTCATGTCTAGCGGCTTTCCCGTAATAGGGCTTAGGCTGGGTTTGAGGACGACAGGCTTGGCCAACACATCGGGGATAATCCGCAGGGGATTAAGTCGATAGAGTTCCATCGCCTGTTTCGGAATATCCGTCGCTGGGAAGTGCAACCCCAAAAATGATTCGGTGCCTTCACTCGTCACCTCAGCAATCACATGCCCCGAACCATCCTCATCAAAACGGTACAGCATCACCCGATCGAACTTTGTGACCTCGTAAATGGCCATGACGGCTTGGCGCGAGAGTTGAGCGAGAGAATGAGCATTTTGAAGCTGATTGATGGGCGCTCTAACACACTTGTAAAAGTCAAAAGCGCTCATCTCTGGATGCTGAGCCGATCGTTCCATTTCCAAGATAACGACGCTATCACTTCGATGCACCAAACATTCAAAGCCCTGGGACGTCCAACCAATCGTCAACATCAAACGCAGGACACTAACCTGTTCAAACTCCGCGTCCGCACAGCTCAGAACAGACTCAATCTGCTCGTGAGACAGCAACATCAGTAGCGGCTTCCCTAAGATGTCCTCGGGAGTGTGACCTAGAAACGCCTCTGAATTATCACTGACCTGTAAGATGACGTGATTGTCTTGCGCAAAGGCGATCAAGACACCATGGGGTTGAATCACGTTTGCAATATGAATCGGTTCGCGATCGCAACTTGTCAACGTCAAGTCTGATGTAGCAAGATCAGGGTCAGTGAGCGTCGCAATACGGGCTTTAATTTGTGAGATCAGATCTAAAGAGGTCATGCTGTGCATCTAAAATTTAGTTCAGATTCTCCTACTATTATTGCATCGATTCATCACTAAAACCGACAAATTTCTGGCTGCGTCTATACCAGTATTACTCTTTTACATCTATAGAAATTCTTAAGATTGTTTTATTTGATCACTACAATGTTTCGCACAGACTCCATACCAATTTTTGAAAAACCGACCTTTTAGCGATCGTCGAAAATTGACCTTTTCTGTAAATCTTTGCAACGCTTGCTCTTGCTGATGGTCGTATGTAAATATAGTTATTAACGAAGTAATTCATTTAATTATTCTGCGATCAGACCTGTCCGACGTTAGGGCATAGCCCAAAAGGAGAGCAACACATGGCTCTGGAGCCTTGCACGGAAAGTCCCGTCAAAATCAATACCAACCCGGTTGTGCTGAAAGAACGCGGGCAGCGAGAAGTATTTTGCGGCTTGACAGGAATTGTCTGGTTACATCGCAAAATGCAGGATGCGTTTTTCTTGGTGGTCGGTTCTCGCACCTGCGCTCACCTCATCCAATCTGCGGCGGGCGTGATGATTTTTGCTGAACCTCGCTTCGGGACAGCGATTCTCGGTGAACGGGACCTTGCGGGTTTGGTTGACGCCAATGATGAACTCGATCGCGTCGTGAATCAATTGCTCGATCGGCGTCCGGACATTGGCACCTTATTTTTAGTGGGATCGTGTCCTTCTGAAGTCATTAAGCTCGATTTGGCCAAAGCCGCAGAACGTCTCAACCAGCAGTTTTTCCCGAAGGTTCGCATCCTCAACTACTCCGGTAGCGGTATCGAAACCACCTTTACTCAAGGGGAAGATGCCTGTCTGGGATCGATGGTTCCGGTTCTTCCTCAGGCAACGAATGAACCTAGCTTGATGATTGTCGGAAGCTTGGCCGATGTCGTCGAAGACCAGTTCCAGCGGATATTTGACAAAATGGGAATCGGTCCGGTGTACTTTTTCCCCCCACGCCGAGCGGCTAACTTACCGCCTGTGGGAAAAGCGACCAAACTCCTTCTCGCCCAGCCCTTTCTCAGCGAAACCGTCCGATCGCTCGTCAAACGCGGTGCAACGCTTCTCCCTTCGCCTTATCCGTTAGGTGTGGAGGGAACGACTGCGTGGTTAAGAACGGCGGCAGAGGCTTGGAACATTGCTCCAGAGCAGTTTGAAAGTGCTATAGCGCCGTCGGTGGCTCGGGCCAAGATGGGTCTAGATCGCTATCGTCAGGTGCTAGAGGGTCGTAAGGCATTTCTCTTCCCTGATTCGCAGTTAGAGATTCCACTCGCGCGGTTCTTGTCAAGAGAATGCGGCATGAAGCTTGTCGAAGTCGGGACCCCTTACATTGACAAAATGTTGATGGAACGTGAAATTGAGTTGCTGCCGATCGGGACTGCGCTTTCAGAAGGGCAAGATGTCGAGAAACAACTCGATCGATGTCGCGAAGCCCGTCCGGACATTACCGTTTGTGGACTAGGACTTGCAAATCCCTTGGAAGCCGAAGGGATGGCGACTAAATGGTCTATTGAACTCGTTTTCTCGCCGATTCAGGGCTATGACCAGGCGGCGGATCTTGCAGAACTCTTTGCTCGGCCCCTCGAACGACGGAGACGGTTAACGGTTTAGACCTAAATTGTTTGATGTGTCTGACGCAAGAAATACCCACTTCACCACCCCACCCTTGAACTATGGAATTGACTCTGTGGACTTACGAAGGCCCGCCTCATGTCGGAGCGATGCGAGTTGCGACAGCGATGGAAGGCGTTCACTATGTGCTTCATGCGCCTCAAGGTGATACCTACGCCGATCTTTTGTTCACCATGATTGAGCGCCGCGATCGTCGTCCTCCTGTGACCTACACGACGTTTCAAGCGCGGGACTTAGGAGGGGATACGGCGGAGATGGTGAAGACGTCGGTGCGCGAGGCGTACGATCGATATAAACCCAAAGTCATGCTTGTGGGCGAAAGCTGTACCGCAGAACTCATTCAAGATCAGCCGGGATCGCTGGCCAAGAGTATGGGACTTCCGATTCCGGTCGTGAGTTTGGAATTGCCTGCTTATTCTAAAAAAGAGAACTGGGGAGCTAGTGAAACGCTCTATCACTTAGTTCGCACCCTACTACTGCCTCTTGTTCCACCGCCTAATACGCCTCGAATCAAACGCGAGGCGACTGTTCGGCCTAAGGCAAACATCATTGGTCCGACAGCGTTAGGGTTCCGGTGTCGGGATGACATTCAAGAAGTGCTTAAGCTGCTTGCGGAAGTCGGCGTGGATGTGAACGTTGTTGCACCGATGGGTGCTACGCCGGATGATCTGATGCGTATTCCGGATGCGGATTTTAATATTTGTCTCTACCCTGAAATTGCTCTGACAACTTGCACATGGCTTACCCGTAGCTTTGGACAACCCACCGTCAAAACCGTGCCGATCGGCGTTGGGGCGACCCGCGATTTCCTGGCTGAAATCGGTCGTGTGGCGGAGATTGATGTCAGCGAGGCGTTAGAGCGATCGCAGTCCGATACGCTTGGACTCTGGGGCGCGGCGCGGTTGTCTTCGTCGGCTGAAGCGGTTGCCTCACGGTTGCCTTGGTATTCGCGATCGGTGGATTCGACCTACCTGACAGGTAAGCGCGTCTTCATTTTTGGCGATGCCACTCATGTCATTGCTGCCGCTCGAATTGCCACGGAAGAACTCGGATTTACGCTCGTCGGGGTGGGGACCTATAGCCGAGAATTTGCGCGGGAGGTGCGTGAATTGGCTAAGAAACACGGGGTTGAGGCGGTGATTAGTGACGACTATTTGGCCGTGGAAGCGGCGGTGGCTGAAGCGGCTCCCGAGCTGGTACTCGGAACTCAAATGGAACGACATATTGCCAAGCGTTTGGGCATTCCTTGTGCAGTGATTTCGTCGCCGATTCATGTTCAAGATGTTCCTGCGCGCTACTCGCCTCAAATGGGCTGGGAAGGCGCAAATGTCATTTTTGATAGTTGGGTTCACCCCCTCATGATGGGGCTAGAAGAACACTTGATCGGTATGTTCCGCGAAGACTTCGAGTTTTCCGAGGGGCACATGAGTCATTTACATACTGCCTCTGCGAGTGCTCCTGAACCCGTTAGCCAGCCCGCAAACCATGAGCCGATCGCCTCGCCAGTTGCCGCAAGTACTATTGTTCCGACTAGTCTTAATGGCACCGAACATTTACTATCGTGGAGCGAGGATGGTGAAGCTGAATTGAAAAAGATTCCGTTCTTTGTTCGAGGCAAGATCAAGAAGAACACCGAAAAATTTGCCAGCGATCGAGGCATTACTTCGATCACGGTAGAGACCCTCTACGACGCAAAAGCTCAAATTGGTAAATAGGGCTGCGCTAACATCAGTTCTCATTAAAATCCATCTCTCGTTAATCTTTTTAGGAGTCAATTTTGGTAGTTGCACAAGCTCATCCACCTTCCATTACCAAGTGTGAAGACGGCGAAGGAAGCCTTCAGGTTCATCAAGATCCTGGCATGAATATTGAAGGTGCTTTGGTCATTGCGGTCTATGGTAAAGGCGGCATTGGGAAATCTACTACGTCATCTAATTTATCCGCTGCATTCTCGCATTTAGGTAAGCGCGTATTGCAAATTGGCTGCGATCCCAAGCACGACAGCACGTTTACGCTCACTAAGAAAATGGTTCCAACGGTCATCGACATTCTCGAAACCGTTGATTTTCACTCTGAAGAACTTAAGCCTGAAGACTTCATGTTTGAAGGCTACAACGGCGTCATGTGCATTGAAGCAGGCGGGCCTCCGGCTGGGACAGGCTGCGGCGGCTATGTCACAGGCCAAACTGTCAAACTCCTGAAAGAACACCACTTGCTTGAAGATACAGACGTTGTGATCTTTGACGTGCTGGGTGATGTGGTTTGCGGTGGATTTGCGGCTCCGTTGCAACATGCTCACTATTGTTTGATTGTCACAGCCAACGATTTTGACTCTATCTTTGCTATGAATCGAATTGTTGCAGCGATTCAATCCAAGGCAAAAAACTACCGCGTTCGCTTAGGTGGAATTATCGCGAACCGCAGTGAAGGTACCGATCAAATTGATAAGTTCAACGATCGCGTTGGCCTGAAAACGTTAGCGCACTTCAAGACGGTAGATGCTATTCGCCGCAGTCGCTTGAAAAAGTGTACTGTGTTTGAAATGGATCCTGAACCAGAGGTTTTGGAAGTTCAGAAAGAGTATCTTAAGCTCGCAAAAGGGATGCTAGAGAATGCAGAACCTCTCTACGCAGAACCTCTGAAAGATCGCGAAATCTTCGATTTGCTCGGCTTCGACTAGTAACGGATAAGCTATTTTGAGCTGCGGCCAGTACAGTAAGAAAGTAGACTAGAAAAGTCCTCGTGATGCGGGGGCTTTTTTAATGATCTTTTGTTAGAGGTGTTTGTTATCAAAAGTAGATTCTTGATGCGATCGCATGATTTACGCTACTTCCTTTGCAATAATTCCTAATAGAATCGACACCAGCAACTCCAAATTTGTGGGGACTGCATAGACGTTGGTATCGCGGTAGAGGACCTTGTTCGATCGGTCTAAGATCCCGAACTTCCATACATCCCCTGTTGTTACTGCACCATAGACTCTAGGAGCGATCGAGGTTGTCCACTGATCTAATGCAATCATCTCCGCTCCAAGCTGTACAAACCCTCGTGCAATGTCTGCGTTCTTTGCTTCAATAACTAACAGTTGAGAGTCACTTTGAATCAAATAGTCTAAGTTACCTCGCAGCCAATTACTCACATTCACCGCATATTCAATCTTGATTTTTTGATTCAGAAGACTACATACTTCAAATAAAATTGGCGAAATTAAGGTTTCCCGTCGTGCTATGTCTGTCGTCACATCAATTAACTGTAGTCCGCGATTAATCCGTGATTTCAACCCTGACAAAAACTGAGGCGATCGCAGCGCTTTGGGCAAATCTAAATTTTGACTTTCTAGCTTCACACCCAATTCAGCAAACAACTCCTCTGGATCAGCGTTTAGCTCAAAATATTTACTAAAGGTATAGGTCTGATTGAGATCAAGAATTGAAGGATGACTCATGGTGTGCAAGTGGCCAAAGGATTATCGTTTAGCGTAGCGCGTCAGGACTCCCGATCGATCGTACAATTGATCGCTACCCAGTCTGCTAAACCTTGTGCGATCGCCCATGACCTACGTCCCTCTCCACCACAAATATCGCCCTCAGACTTTTGCCCAGCTCGTGGGCCAGGAGACGATCGCCACCACGTTGTCCAATGCATTGCTCCAAAACCGCATCGCCCCTGCCTATCTCTTCACAGGCGCACGCGGGACCGGGAAGACTTCTAGTGCGCGGATTTTTGCTAAGTCGTTGAATTGTATTCAAGGCGATCGGCCTACTCCTGAACCTTGTGGGGTTTGTGAGGTTTGCCGGGAAGTTGCACGGGGTGGGGCGCTGGATGTGATTGAGATTGACGCCGCGAGTAATACTGGAGTCGATAGCATTCGCGAACTCATTGAGCGCGCGCAGTTTGCACCTGTTCGTTGCCGTTATAAAGTTTATATTATTGACGAGTGTCATATGCTCACGTCAGCGGCATTTAATGCGTTGCTTAAGACGTTGGAAGAACCGCCCGATCGCGTCATCTTTGTCCTAGCGACGACTGATCCTCAGCGTGTGTTGCCCACCATTATCTCGCGCTGTCAACGCTTTGACTTTCGGCGAATTCCATTGGATGCATTGGTGCAACACTTAGTGCATATTGCGAAACAAGAAGAAATTTCGATCGCACTGGATGCCTTGAACCTGATTGGCCAGATTTCTCAAGGCGGACTGCGGGATGCAGAGAGCCTGCTGGACCAACTGAGTCTTTCCGCCGAACCCGTTACGGCTGAAAAAATCTGGGATTTGGTTGGCGCAGTCCCAGAACGGGATCTCATGGCTCTGACGAAGGCGATCGCTCAAGATGATGCTGAAGCTGCGCTTGATCTGACTCGTAAACTCATGGACCGAGGAAGGGAGCCGTTGATTGTGCTGCAAAACCTAGCTAGTTTTTACCGGGATCTTTTGATCGCAAAAACGTCCCCAAAGCGTAATGATCTCGCCGCCATTACCCCTATCACTTGGGCCGAGATGACGGAGTTTGTTAAAGCTACGCCGCTGTCCTGGGTGCTGCAAGGCCAGCAGCATCTGCGATCGTCCGAAGTCCAGCTCAAACACACGACCCAACCCCGTCTCTGGCTAGAGATCACCCTAATGGGCCTTCTCCCCAGCGCTCTAGGAACGACTGCCCCTAACACCGCCGCGATCGCCATCCCGATGGCCCACCCCGCCGCCCAAACTGCCATCAGAGCCACCCCACCTCCCACCCCACTGCCCACTCGATTGCAGCCCATAGCAGATCCCACCGCAGTACGGGCGTCGCATCCCGCGCCTTCTGCCACTCCGATCGCTCCCCTCTCCCTCAATCTCGCCCCCGACCTCGATCTCATCGCCACTTGGAAAACTATCATCGCCAACATCGACGAAGCTCCTAGCCGCGCTATTCTCAGCACCAACTGTCAACTCATCGCGATCCATGGCAGCGACATCAAAATCGGCGTCACGCAGAAAAACATGTTGGATATGGTCAAAAAACGATCGGCCCAGCTAGGGAAAGCCTGCACTAAGACCCTAAAGCGGAGTGTCAAGCTCTCGATAGCCATCATGCCGGGAAAGCCCCTGGAGGTCCAGCCCACTCCGACCTCGGCTGAACCTCCTCTTTCCTCCGCTACCGTCAGGGCCGCACATCCCGCGCACTCCTACGTCGAGCATCCGCATCCCACGCCCGCACATCCCATCCAGTCACCTAGAGCGATCGACCTGCCTCAGAGCGATCGACCTGCCCCGATCGACCCCTATCAGCCTCCTGTCAGCCAATCCTGGGACGTCGATGAACTCACCCGTGCCACCCGAAGCCTCGCTGAAGCCTTCAGTGGAAAGATTATCAATCTTGATGACGAAACTCCCGCAGACGACAAGACTGAGACCCTCATCCCCAGCATTGCCGATATCATGGGCAGCGATGGTTTAGACGCTCTAGATGATGAAGAGAATGAAGGCGCTCCGTTCTAAAACCTACAGATAACTTTTGAGGCGTGGTGTCATTCAAAATTGCCCAGTCGCTGAGTAAGTAGACGCTGCACTCTAATAAAAACAGCCCGTCCCATCTAACTTCACCCATTTCCAACAGGTTCTAGCGTAGGCGGATTTTTAGGCATCGCCAAGACCTATGTAACAAAAAAATCTGTAACAGATTGTAATAGTGTGCATTTGGGGATAGTATGTATACAAGATTGGATCTGGACGCGATATTAAAGCGCAGAAAGAAACAAAGCTCATTGCGATAAATAGCGCCAAACTGTGTTGATGACTTTAGTCTTAGGTCTTCCTAATCTTGAGTCAGTGCGAAAAGCGAAGCAGTTGTCAGGCGCAATCGCAGCAAGTGCGACAGCTTAATCCTTTTCGTTCACGGACGCTAAAAAATTATACATGGGCAACAAGCCAACGATCGCGGTTTCTCACTTGGGCTGCGAAAAAAATCGGATTGATACGGAGCATATGCTCGGACTTCTTGTACAGGCTGGATATCAGGTTGATTCTGACGAAGCGCTTGCGGATTACGCCATTGTTAATACCTGTAGCTTTATTCAGGCTGCCCGCGAGGAATCGGTCCGCACTTTAGTGGAGATGGCAGAAGCGGGTAAGAAGATTGTGATTACGGGATGCATGGCCCAGCATTTTCAAGATGAGCTTTTGGACGAAATTCCGGAAGCTGTTGCGATCGTTGGGACGGGTGACTATCACAAGATTGTGGATGTTATTCAGCGGGCTGAGGCGGGGGAGCGGGTCAAGGAAGTTAGTTTAGAGCCGACTTATATTGCCGACGAACTGGTTCCTCGCTACCGAACCACTACGGAAGGAGTGGCCTATGTAAGAGTTGCGGAAGGCTGCGACTATCGATGTGCTTTTTGTATCATTCCCCACTTGCGTGGAAAACAGCGATCGCGGACGATTGAGTCTATTGTGGCTGAGGTGAAAAACTTGGCTGCGGAGGGCGTTCAGGAAGTGATTTTGATTTCGCAGATTACGACCAACTATGGGTTGGATATCTACGGCGAAGTTAAGCTGGTGGAATTGTTTCAGGCACTCGGTGAGGTTGATGTTCCCTGGATTCGGATGCATTATGCCTATCCGACCGGGCTGACTCCCAAGGTGATTGAAACCATGCGCGACACGCAAAATGTCTTGCCTTATCTTGATCTACCGTTGCAGCACTCTCATCCTGAAGTGCTTCGATCGATGAATCGACCCTGGCAAGGTCGCGTTAACGATGGTATCATTGAGCGTATAAAGGAAGCGTTGCCGACTGCGGTGTTGCGGACAACCTTCATTGTCGGTTTTCCTGGTGAAACTGAAGAGCATTTTGATCACCTGTTAGAGTTTGTTAAGCGGCATGAATTTGACCACGTCGGTGTCTTTACCTTCTCCCCGGAGGATGGGACACCTGCCTATGATTTACCGAATCAAATAGACCAGGACGTGATGGATAGACGGCGGGATGCCTTGATGGCAATCCAGCAGCCGATTTCGCTTAAAAATAATCAGGCGCAAATTGGCAGGGTCGTGGATGTGTTGATTGAACAAGAAAATCCGGAAACGGGTGAATTGATTGGGCGATCGGCAAGATTTGCGCCGGATGTGGACGGTCTCGTCTATGTTCGCGGGGAGGCATCGCTGGGGACTTTGATTCCAGTGGCGATCGATGATGCGGATGCGTATGACCTGTATGGTCATGTGGCAACTGCGGCAGATTTGATTCAGCAGACCGCAGTTGCTGCCCGATAACTTCTGCCACATTTTTGAGGGTGGGTTGTGACATTATTTGCAGCTAACCCGTTTGAGTAGCCCTATTTTTGTTTGGAAAAAAAACGAATGACGACCACTTTTCTAAGTTTGGGAATTTCTGAAGAACGTGCCTTATTTCTGGAGGAACAAGGATACACACAGCCGACTCCAATTCAAGAACAAGCGATTCCGCATCTGCTGGCGGGAAGCGATGTGATGGGAATTGCACAGACTGGAACGGGGAAGACGGCGGCGTTTTCTCTGCCTATTCTGGAGCGTATTGATCCGACTAGTAATGTGGTTCAGGCGTTGATTCTGACTCCGACTCGTGAGTTGGCGGTTCAGGTTAGTGCGGCGATTCGCAGCTTCATGACCGATCGACGGGTGAAGGTTTTGCCCATTTATGGCGGACAGTCCATCGACCTGCAAATCTCTCGCCTTCATCGTGGAGTTCAGGTTGTAGTTGGGACTCCGGGCCGGGTGATTGATTTATTGAATCGCGGCAATTTGAAGATCAATGAAATCAGTTGGTTTGTGCTGGATGAAGCGGATGAAATGCTCAACATGGGCTTTATCCAAGACGTTGAGCGTATTCTGAGCGCTGCCCCGGTTGAGCGCCAAACGGCATTCTTCTCGGCAACGATGGAGCCGTCGATTCGGAAGCTTGTTTCGCGGTTCTTGAAGTCGCCTGTCGATGTGAAGATCGATCGATCTGAGGAGTCGCCTAGCAAGACTAATCAAGTGGCTTATGTCATCCCACGGGGTTGGACAAAGGCGCGGGCGCTCCAGCCTATTTTGGAACTCGAAGATCCGACGAGTGCGATTATCTTTGTGCGGACTCGGAAGGCGGCGGCGGATTTGACGGCTCAACTTCAAGCGGCTGGACACAGTGCGGATGAGTATCATGGCGACTTGACCCAGAGCCAACGAGAACGTCTTTTGGTGCGCTTTAAGCAGCATCAAGTGCGTTGGATTGTGGCGACAGATATCGCGGCGCGGGGGATCCACGTTGATGACTTGACTCACGTGATTAACTTCGATTTGCCGGATAGTTTGGATAGCTACGTTCACCGCGTGGGCCGGACGGGTCGTGCGGGGAAAGAGGGAACTGCTATTTCGATCGTACATCCTCTCGATCGGCGCAAGCTGCAAGACATTGAGTATCACGTTCGCCAGAAGCTTGAAATCCGTGATGTTCCGACGCGCGCTGAAATTGAAGCGAAGCATTTGAACGATCTTAAGACACAGATTAAGGAAGCGCTTGTTGGCGAACGGATGGCTTCGTTCTTGCCGATTGTTTCTCAGCTTGTGGAAGAAGGGTTTGAACCTCACACCATTGCGGCGGCGGCGTTGCAGTTGTACTACGATAAGTCCCGTCCAAATTGGATGAATGCAGCGGAAGATCCAACGGCGGATGAGTTGGCGCAGGATCGTCCTCGCAATAATCGTCGTCCTCGCAATGGCGGCGGTGGCGGCGGCGGTGGCCGTTATGGCAGTGGTGGTGGTGGCGGCGGTCGTGCTCGCACCCCTCGGGGTGAAAACGCGGGTCGTCCTGTGTTGAAGAGCTAGGTTAAATTCAGCTCGATTAAATTGGCTTAATTAAATCTTAAAGAAGAGGGGCATTCCGGTTGGAGTGTCTCTTTTTTTGCGCACGACTAGAACTTTTCATGTTCACATAAAAAAGCATTTATCTCCGAAGGGCGGAGGCCCATTTGACGTGAGATTTCTTTGGCCGACAGTTTACGATCGCGCCATTGAAGAATTTATTGGGTTTGTTCAGGCGTCATTATTGCGGTCCCAGAGATTACAGCACTACATTGTGGTAACACTATCTTAATCAGGGGTTGTCAGTGATCGTCAATTAACCTTAGGTGCTATTTTTGCTAAAAGCCCCTGGAAATTTATTTCAATTTCTAGGGGCTTTCTGATGGAGTATTCGTGATATCTCTAAAATTACCGTTTTACAACTTGGCTAGGGTCAAGGTTAATCAACGGCAATGCGCTACTTCCCATGACTTGGGGGAACTCTCCGTTCCATTTTTCGATCGCCTGTTTTTGCAGGAGTTCTGGGGTCAGGGTTTCGCGGAGGAGGCGTTGGGCTTCGGCTTGTCCTTTAGCGCGGTTGATGGTGGCTTCGGCTTCTTGCTCGGCTTCTTGGGCGACATATACTGCACGCTGGGCGCGCTGTTCGGCAATTTGTTTTTCTTCAACGGCGCGGGAAAACTCAGGGGAAAATTCAAGATCGACGACGCTGGTGTCGAGGATGATGATGCCATATTTTTCAAGGCGGGCTTCGAGGGCTTTGTCGAAATCTTGCTTGAGTTCTTCTCGGCGGGTGATCGCTTCTTCGACGGTGCGGCGTGCGGCGGCAACTTTGAAAGATTCTTGAGTTTGAGGGGCGATGATTTTGGAGACGATGTTTTGGAGAGAGCCTTGGGTGCGGCGAATATTAACGGCTTGGATGGGGTCAAGGCGGAAGTTGATGGCGAAACTAGCGGTTAGGTTTTGAAGATCTTTTGTGGAGCTTTGAGCGGGAACTTCAAATTTTTGGACTGTCAAATCGTAGATGTCTACATTAGAAATCAGCGGCGGTTTGAAGTGTAGTCCTTCTAAAAGCACTCCATCTTTTGCGCCTCCCAAAACGCTGAGAACGCCTGCTTCGCCGGGGTTGATAATTACGATTGAAGTGAGTGATAAAAGCGCAAGGATGAGTGCGATCGCAGCGACGATCGCCTGTTTGGTCGTAACGGTAGAATTCATGAGGCTCTCTTTAAGTTTAGGATTTGAGGCTTGGGATTTGAGGCTTGGGATTTATCGGACTCGAAGGGGCACAGCTAAGGGCGATCGCAGTTTTTGATACTGGGCGACCACTTCGCGGAACTCTGCCCCTTCGAGGGTTTCTTTTTCAAGCAGTAACTCCACTAATTCGTCCATGAGTTCGCGGTTGGCTCGCAGCATGACTCTTGCTTCTTCGTAGGAACGGAGGGCAATGTCACGGATTTGGGCGTCGATTTTCTCGGCGATGTCTTGTGAGTAATCGTTTCCTCGGCCCGATTCATCGCCGCCGCCTTCAAGCGCTACGGGTCCAAGAGAGGACATGCCGTACTGGGTGACCATTCGACGGGCGATTTGGGTGACTTTATTGATGTCGCTGCTGGCACCGGAATCCATTTCGTCTTCGCCAAAGACTTCGACATCGGCGGCTCGTCCCCCCATCAGGAC
>JAYVVL010000116.1:0-5420 GCA_043787035.1 Synechococcales cyanobacterium | reverse complement strand
TTACCGCTGCAAGTCCTCCAAATGATCACCGTCAAACCCTTGGGATTCCTTGGCATGTTTTCCGGCTGGTGGATCAGTGGAGTTGCGATCGCTATGGGCGCACCCTTTTGGTTTGATTTACTCAATAAAATCATAAACGTCCGCAACACCGGCAGCAGACCTAAAGACCAAAAATAACCCCAACACCTTCCGACGTAGGATGAGTTAAGCGAAGCAACCCATGCGCCCCTGCCCCACCCCACAACCCTCCCTAACCCCACCATGATAGACGATCGCCAAAACCCCGACCTCCTGAAGCGTGAACAAGACTTCCACGATCGATGGGCCAGCACTATTGACGTTGATGGCATCCGAGTCGCTGACTATTTTGAAGCCTGCACCGCTCCGGAGAACCGATTTATCTTGAAACATCTCGGTGATGTCAGCGGCAAGTATTTGCTTGATCTAGGCTGCGGCGCAGGCGAAAACAGCGTGTATTTTTCCAACCTTGGTGCAAGATGTGTTGCGTCCGACTACTCTCCTGGAATGGTCGAAGTCGCGCTCAAACTCGCCGAA
Organism: Synechococcales cyanobacterium; assembly: GCA_043787035.1. Classification (GTDB taxonomy): domain Bacteria; phylum Cyanobacteriota; class Cyanobacteriia; order Leptolyngbyales; family Leptolyngbyaceae; genus JAAFJU01. Next base: position 4,865 of record JAYVVL010000116.1, on the reverse strand, counting down.
AAAAACGGGGTTGAAATCGAAGGACGGGTGATCAATGCCATGGCGATCGACTATCCCGACAATACGTTCGACATCATCTATGCCGCTAATCTTCTCCACCACATTCCGGACCCACTAGTGACCATTAGTGAAATGCATCGTGTATTAAAACCAGGGGGTAAGATGTGTTTCTGGGATCCACTCAGGCACAACCCCGTGATTAATATTTATCGCAGAATCGCAACCGAAGTGCGAACGGAAGACGAAACGCCATTACACATTAACATCGTCAAATCGGTCCAACAGCAATTTAGCACCACCCGCTTCGACACCTTCTGGCTAGCAACCCTGTGGATATTCCTACAATTTTATCTCATCGAAAGAGTGCATCCCAACAAAGAACGATACTGGAAAAAAATTATTTTAGAACAGGACAGACTCCGTTCTAGTTATACCCGTTTAGAACGATTTGACCAAAATCTAAAACGCATTCCCGGAATAAAACGCATGGCATGGAACCTCGCGATCGTCGCCACTAAATAACAAAACATCCGACGTAACATCCCCGCATCCCGCGCCCCCAAACCCTCCATGATTCAAACCCGATCGCCCCTCCAAACCCTCTCCATCTACGTCCTCCTAAGTACGATCGCCCTCATCATGCTCATGCCTCTCATCTGGCTCATCAGTACTGCCCTGAAGTCCCCCGGAGAGAATCTATTCCAGTTCCCCCCCCAATTCATCCCCGCACATCCCACTCTCGAAAACTTCACCAAAGCCTGGAACGCCGATCCTAAGAACCCCTTCAGCCGCTATTTTCTCAACAGCCTTATTTTGTCTCTGTTAACCGTAGCGTTAAACCTTCTATCCTCATCGCTTGCCGCCTACCCACTCGCACGGCTGAACTTTAAAGGTCGCGACTTTATTTTCTCCAGCATTGTCGCAACCATTCTCATTCCCTTCCAAATCGTGATGATCCCGCTGTTCATCATCTCAGTCCAGCTCCGATTGCAGAACACATACCTAGGTATGATATTCCCATCGATCGCATCTGCATTCGGCATCTTTCTCATGCGCCAAGCCTTCCAAGGTGTCCCGAAAGAACTCGAAGAAGCTGCCCGCATTGATGGCGCATCCGAACTCGGGATTTGGTGGAACATCATGCTCCCATCCGTCAGACCTGCACTCGTGACCCTCGCTATTTTCGTCTTCATCGGCTCTTGGAGCGATTTTCTATGGCCCTTGATCATTACAAACAAACCCGAACTTGCGACCCTTCCTTTAGGTGTGGCTAGACTCACGGGCGTCACAGATGCTGATTGGCGGGTTGTTTCTGCGGGTTCTGTGTTGTCCATTGCACCCATCCTCGCATTCTTCATCGCCATGCAAAAATATATTGTCCCGAGTGATGCAGCTAGCGGTGTCAAAGGTTAGATGACGCTACAATCAGATGAATTCTTAGTTCCGGTACCACAGTGGCTTACAGCGATTTTACCGTGCGGAAGGTGAAGCAGACCTTTGGGATTACCACGATCGAAGGCGGTTCTTTTTTTCCAACCATTGAACCGATCGTACCGTCTCAGTTTTTGGTAGAGTTTTTGGCTGAAGCTTTTCCGTTGGCTTCGATGTTGAAAAGTGAGAAGGCAAAATCGGAGTTTCTAATTGGACCTGTGTTGCTAGAAGTTCGTCGGCATCTTGCTCATCAAGTTAGTTTGTTTTCAGGTGAGGAGTTCACAGTGGATGCGGCGATCGGGTTATCAGGTGTCTGTGATTTTTTGATTAGTCAGTCAGCCGAACAGCTTGAAATAGAAGCACCTGTCATTGTCATTGTGGAAGCAAAAAAAGCAGATTTAAATGTAGGTATGGGACAGTGTATGGCAGAAATGATCGCGGCACAACGATTTAATTTAGAGGCGGGACGGGAGCCAAACCCTGTTTATGGCTGTGTTAGCAGTGGAACCCTATGGCGATTTCTTCGGCTGACGGATCAGCAAGTTGAAGTTGATGTGGAAAATTATTTACTCACGCCGATCGATCGATTGTTAGGACGACTGATCTGGATGGCTCAACCTCAGGCATAAGCATCGGCCTAGAATTTATAATTACGACCGCAGGTGTGTTGGTTTGAGTTAGGGCGATCGCTTTAGGCTTAAGGGATTGCGATCGGGGTTATGTTGGGTTGAGTTAAAGGAAATGCAAATTAAAATTAACGTTCCGGTTGTTAGCCCGGTTGACTTTGAGGTGTTTCTTTTCTTGGAAATCTACTTTTTACTACTACTTGCTTGAGCACCTGTGACCGACGAGACAGCTTGAGTCATATTATTCATCACTGACTTGGCGCGTTCCCCGACAGTGAGATTTTGTGCTTCAACAGATCCACCTGTAACAATGACACCGTTATTCAAGATTGTGTCTTGTCTTGCTCTCAAATCAGAAGTATCAATATTATGAGCATCAAGAAAGTTGATAATACTATCTAAGATCTGGCGCTCGGTCAACTTTAGATACATTTCTTTGTCCAACTTCTGAAAATAGTGGCTGTACAAATTTGAAGCTGCTAATTCCCGAATACTAGTCGAAGCGCCATAATCAAACATTGGATTTTCACGAATTAATCGTCGATTAGATCTTCGTTGATTCCAACGAGCAAGAGGTCTAAAGAGTTCTCCACTCAGCAGAAAAATGGCAAGTGGAAAGAGAAACAACGATTTCACAAATGTCTCTTGAAGTATCTGTATCAGTTGTCTCCAAGTAGGATTAGGTTGAATTCCATCAATCTTGCGATATTCCTGTTTAAGCGGTGGCAAGAAAAAATAACTAGCTTCAACAAATAAATTCTGATGGAGTTTAAGGAAACGTAGAAAGACTGACAAGACGATTTCTCCTTGCCAACTAATTATACGAATGCATTTGTAGTGCCTAATCCCATCTGATTGACCTCCAACAAACTCTTTCAAAGTAGAAGAATCAACTTGCGTTAAAGGACGGCGAAACAGATCAGGCAGAAATCTCTCATCACCTCGAATTTCCTGACCATTTACAAAGATTTTGTCTTGAATACTTGTTCCTTGCAGATGCAGCTTTTTGATATCTGAATCAATGTAAGAATATAACTCCTCAACAGTAAAAGATTCAGGTTTCTGAGCGACTCTCATTTCTTCTTTTCCTCTGCTCATATCCAAAGTAAAAGACCATCCACCAATGTCTGTACCTGAACCGACAAAAGGTGAAAATCCGCTGTAGATTACTACATTGCATTCTTCTTCGTTTGTAACTCCAGATAGCTTACGGCGTATTTCGGCTTCAGCTTCAGGCGTTAAAGTTGCACCGTCTGGATTGAAGTTCTGCTTGAGCAAGGATTTAGCAATAATTTGATATCGAGTCATCCAAGTCTCAAATACAACCGCTGCCCAAGCTAATAAGAAGTAGAAGGAAAAGAAAGACGAAAATATGCTGAGGAAGATGGCAGGGAAGGAGTCGGTATCGCCGTATTCAAACCCACTGCTGATTGAGCCATAGGCACTTATCCAAGCTATTATAAAGAGGATGGATATTATAATGTTCCGGATTAACTTTCGACGTTTGGCATCAAGGCAGTGCTTAGCCACAGCTAATAAATCAACACCGGCTGGAATGCTGATAACACGATACTCCTCGTCTAGGATCTTCTCCAAAAACTGAGTCCTAAAGGTACGATCAATTTGAGCGGCAGCACACAAATAGCGTGTAGTATTAGACTTCTTCATGGATTCTCTCTAGACAGAAAAGTGTGTACAACTGGACTCATAACTTGGAAAATTATCTCTGAGGCAATTGAATTTTAAATCTGCATCGGAATCTACTCTGCTACAGCAAAGAGAGTCCTGTAACTACTGCGATTGCCTTTTGCAGTAGTCCTACCTTTTCAACGATTTCAACTACTGAACCTACTGATTCTTTGACAGCATTCATTAGCCCCTTCAAGGTTAATTTACTCGGCTGCTCTTTTTTTACTTCCTCAGCGATCTGCTGAACAGCTTGAGATACTTCATCATAATCAGCAACTTGAGGACGATGAGTTTCAAGGGAAGTAAGTAGTTCTGTGATTGCTTTAGCTAGGTCTTCTTTACCCTCAGCTTGAAACTCGCTAGCAAGGTTGTAAGTTGTTTGAATCGCTTGAGCACCTTTACCAACAGCAACCTGTCCAGCACTGAAGTTGCCGCCTGAGATAATGATTCCTTCGTTATTCTGACTCATAGATGGTTCTCCTATCTATCAAGAGCAGTTTGCTTTTCTCAATTATGCCTGGGATATCAAAACCATAAAACAACCCACGAGGGTACCCAGAATATTATTTGACAGCCGTAAACTCTACGGCAAGTCCACCAGAGATTTGAGGGCTAACTATTTAATATACAGAAACATTATGAATATCATCCTGATTTGGATGGATACCCCGACAAATTTCGTGTATCTCCTCTCATGTCTCATAACTTATCCTAATTTTATAGAATTACGCAAGCTGTTTCCGCTAAAGAATTATTAATTTATATGAATGATCGTCCCTCCACCTGTCCTTAAGCAAAGCTAAAAAATGACCGATCGGCCCTGGGATAGAGAACCCAAAAATGAGCTAGTCTGCATCGGTCAAAAAATCAATCCGCTTCAAATTCAACAGTTGTTAACCAACTGTCTGGCGCGATCGTAATTCATAGCATTGGTATTGCCTATACGGAAACTATTGCAATGTCATCAATCTGGGATAGGACCAGCACATTTTCACCTTGGAAGCCTAAAATTCCAATCGTTTAGTCTTTCAGCACGGCAGTCGCCTAGGTCTAGCAAACCTTTAATTGGCCTGAATGAACTCTAAATACGATTGGGCCGTCTCCTCCACCGAGAGGGTA
>JAYVVL010000115.1:0-1821 GCA_043787035.1 Synechococcales cyanobacterium | reverse complement strand
TTACTCTAATCGGAGAAGCGCAGTAGTTTCACACGACCCGAATGATCGTAGAGAGGGCACAGACTTGCGATCGATCGATGACTCGTTTGCCTGTATGGGCTCGTACATCTCGACTGATTCGATCGACATCCTCTAGAAGATCGGTCATCACGTCTAGCGGCTCATTTTCTCTGAGGGTGATGGGGTCTCCTCGTTTGATATCACCGCGCGATCGGACGATCGTTTCCACCGCTTTCAAAAACTTATTCAACGGCTTACGACTTGCAATCAGCATCAGTTCAAACTGACCCGGTGTTTTCCGAATATTAAATTCAAATGACAGGATTCTCTCCTGATTAGCGGACACTAATGCTTCATCGATCGGCGCTTCGAGCATGTAGGGATAAGCCGTACTGATGTCACCATTGATTGAAATCACTAATACGGCCATGTGCAAAGGCTCTGTTTCTTGATTGATCAGCGCTAATTGTATTTGACTACTGCGATCGACGGTAATGGGCATCGGGGCTGTGGAGCTTAGGGTTTGAGGAGTGCCGATCGGTTGTATGGTTGGATTGACGGGTTGAAATCGGGTAGTGTCCTTACCTAAAGGACAGAGAAAAATAGCCTTTAATCGTCAAATACTTACCGCACCGCTTCTGAGAATATCCGATTATTCTTTACCCTTTACATAATGGCACTACCGCTTATTTTTTCTATAGAGTTGAGGAAGGAGAAGGGACGATCGGAGCATGGGAGTAGGCGATCGACATGACCCTGTATTGAGACCATAAACGATCGATCGATCGTAAAATAAAGAAGACGTTGCTCTCAAAGATATCCTGTGGCTAAAGACTATTTTCATCCCGTGGTTAAAGCCGCACTCATCCAGGAAGGGTGGAATGTGACTGACGATCCCCTTAATATCACGGTGGGTGGGATTGATATGGAGATTGATCTAGGAGCAGAGCGAATCATCGCGGCAGAACGTAAGGGGCAGAAGATTGCCGTCGAGGTTAAAAGTTTTCTCGCAGGGACTTCTGCCATTTCTGAATTCCACCGGGCACTAGGGCAGTTTATCAACTACCGCGCGGCGCTGAAAAGTGAAACACCCGATCGAATCCTCTACTTAGCAATTCCATATATTGCCTTTAACACGTTTTTCCAGCTTGATTTTCCAAAATCAAGAGTTGAGGAGAATCAAGTTAAGTTGCTAGTTTATGACACCTTATCAAAGAGAGAACTTCTATGGTTTCCCGAAATTATCCTCAAATAGTGCGCGAACTGCTTAATCAACACGCTCAATCCAAACCATCTTTTGGCAATATTGAAGTGGAAACGATTTTTGATGTGGAACACGATCGCTATCAGATTGTACACATGGGCTGGCATCACGATCGACGAGTTCATCATTGCGTTATGCATATTGACATTCGCAATAACAAAATTTGGATTATGCACAATACAACAGAGCATGAGTTAGATCTAGAGTTAATGGAAATGGGTGTCCCAAAATCAGATATCGTCTTGGGCTTGCATCCTCCTGAATTGAGACAATTTACGGGTTATGCCATGCAGTAACTCGTAAATTCTTCACCGAAAAAGATATACTTCCGCCAACATCTCTTGCTCCTCCTGAATTATTGTCTTTTATCCCTCGAAATAGCCCCTCCCCCTCCCCTCATCTCATCCAAGACCCAAGCTGAGTCTCACTTTCTTCTCCTTCTCTCCTCCCCTTCCCCATTCTCGTCATATCTTTATCATATTCTAAATAAGGTTACTTATTTAGAGTAAAGAATTAAAAAGTAAGAAGAGGATACCAGGAAAAGAGGAGGGCGATCG
>JAYVVL010000114.1:0-14716 GCA_043787035.1 Synechococcales cyanobacterium | reverse complement strand
TTGGGCCATGGTGAGTTCCTACTGTTTGGGCATGGTGTATTTGGTTCCTCGATAGCGTTTGGCTGCGTTGGCGACCAAGGTGCGATCGGAGGTGAAGGTGGTGTTTCCCACGACGGGAATTTTGGGATTTTCCCCCGCGATGATTTCCCCGGTTAAGCCGTTGGAATCGCAGATGATATTCCCGACTGACAAAGGAACGTTTCGGGCGCTGTCGATGACGGGTAGACCCTCGGTGATGCTGGTCAGTTGGGTTTTGTCGTTAGCACTGACGACCATCACACAGCCGTCTTGATATCGCTGACGGGCGATCGCGTCCCGTTGCTTTGCGGCGTCTTGGGCAAGGGTTAGGCGGGCCTGCTCTTGCTGCTGTGCGGCGCGGGTGACGCGGTTCTGTTCTCCTTGTACTTTCATTTCCTGTAAGCCAGAGAATCCACCGCCTAACCAGTTCTGAAGGGCGATCGCACCGAGGGCAATCACGATATTTCGGGTACTCAACATGCCGTCACCTCGACTTCGACGGCGGGCGATAGGGATGGGCTTGGCCGGATGGGGGACCGTTCGTCCCCATTGCCGAAAAAATCTGTAAGGTCGATCGCATTGATGCGCTGCTTTGCTTTGCCACGGCATTGAGTAAGCCAGTCCTTCACCATGGTTTCAGCGCGATCGGCGTAGTCTTCACTCAGACTGTCCAAGGTTGTTTGAAGCTGCGTCAGTTCCGCTTCCATCTGCTCACGCGCCGATCGTAAGAGATGCCCATTCTCGCCAGCAACGGGCGGTTGCAATAATGGCGCGATCGTTGGGTCATGCGCCAGGTCTTCACTGACTTCCGGCGCTGGGATGTCGATCGGTTCGTCGGTAGATGCGATCGCTTTCGGTTTGTTTGCCATAAAATAAAAGCTCCTGAATTACTGATGTGGTTTGGGTTTGGGGCATTTTGCTTGGACGGCGGTGCCCCTTTTGATTAAGCGCTTCGTCTGGGCAGTTCCCATGGATTAAGCAAACGCCCATGGGTTGCTGCATCGATCGCCGTTCTTAGCTTTGTCGCAGTGTCAGTGCTGATTTTGCGACAGGTGGTCAAGTCGTTGATTGGGGTTGCGTAGAACTTTCCGGTCAGCATGTTTCGAGTGCATTCGTAGCCGCGATAAAGAGTTGCCATGGTGGATTCAGATTGAGAAGCTCGATCGGGTTCGCTTGGGGGTGGCGATCGGTTTGCCCTTGAAATCACTATAAATCAATTGGTACCAAACTGGTATTTGTTTGATATAAGAATATCGTATCTGTATAATTTGCCTAAATAGCTTTAAATACTGTCTGGAAAAGATTCTATCAATTTAGCCCAGATAAGACTATTTTATCTATTTGGTACCAAATTGGTGTGTTAACCTAAGAATAGGTTTTAATTAATGGAGAAATAAGCAATGTTTTGTGACGAGATGCCACGCAAGCGATTCCCCATTACAATCGACACCCGTTTAATAGACGGCGTGAAGTTAGCCGCTGAAGATGCAGGTATCAGCATCAATGGCTATATGGAGCAGTTGCTCATGGGTCATTTAAAGAATCTGGGCAAGCTTTCAATGGATGCCCGTCCACTGCCTGAAGTTCGCGGAGGAAAGCGGGAAGGGGCAGGCCGGAGGCCAAAAGCGGATGATGGTGCGATCGAATCTTCCGACGACGATGACAAATACTAGCTTATGAAATTTGAGTCTATGAAAATCAAAGAAATTAGACGCTTTCCCACGCTTCCATTCCCGGATGGAGAACCTGAAAAATTACCCATCTGGCAAAACGCCCTTAAAGAAACTGTGGGTTATTACCCAAAAGGTCATCCGGACCTTGAATATTCGCTCTACTGGCAATGGCAAGTTTGTATGCGTTGGATCGTTAAGCTCAAATGGAATCCAACGATTGAAATCCCGGACGTTACTGATTTCAACAATCTGAAGCCACAATCTGAAGTTCTTCTCGCGATGTTGAACCTTTGTATAGAACTCCATCCCTTAGGATTTGGATCTGAATTTCAGAACGCTGGTCAATGGTGGCGCGAATGTGCCCGTGAATTCCAATGGGCGCGACGCAGTGACTATTATTTCGGAACCGAGAACTTAGAAGGCAAGGGGTCTAAATCCAAAATCGCACGTTGCATAAAAAATACAAACAATCCACGTAACCCGTTTTCTGAACAAGGGATGTCCCGTTGGCATGATGTCGCCAAAATCATTATCGATAACAGGGATACGATCCCCGCACTTTATGAGAATCTTTATTGTGGAAGTCAACGAAAAATTCCAAAAGGTTTAGGCAGTGCTTTTAGTGCATGGGCATCTGCCTACGATCGCGGGTCTACGATCGCGATCGCTTTGGATAGAGAGACAGGCCATCTTCATCAAGATGGTGAAGGTAAGCTGATAACCAATGGAAAAGGCGGTTATTCTATCCTCAGATTTAAATAACTCGGCGAAATGCCTTCTGCATGAGGGTTCTAAGTGGTCGGGCTTGAGCCCGGATTTCTCACAAGAGGTCGAGAGATTTCGTAGAACCCTTGATATGAGAGGGTTTCAGGAAATCTCTAGTTGTATACAGAGTGTAATTTCACACAAATGGCTCAGACCCTTTCAGCGCATAGCTTCTAGCCATTTTCGACAGAGGTTTGTGAGAAATCCGGGTTGAGTGGTCCGAAACTCAAAATTCACTTGTTTTTTCGGTTTATATTCGATCGCATCCCCACAGAACACCCGTTCCATCCATGACCCAAAAATTTGCGACTAGTGCTGAGACTGCTCAAATTTTCTCAATTTCCCGATCGACTCTCAAAAAATGGAGATTGGGGTTAAACCAAACCCCGGCCTGCCTTCAGGAGGGGATTCACTGGATTCGTCTCGACGGCGGCGATGTCCGATTTAATGTGTCGCTAATGGAAGATTTCTATAGCAATAAATCCAACCCCGGCGCACACGAAAAAGCGATCGAAAACTATCTTCGATCGCTCCCATCATCCCAATAAATAACCCTCTGCTACTAGACATAGCGAGGGCGATCGGCATGAGGCCGGGTAATCAATTTCAACAATCCTATTACGAGCATTATGCACCAAAAATATCGCAGATGGCAAGCCCCGCAATGCGTAGAGGCGGCTACATTATTGCCCTGGAACAAGGTCCGATCGCTCCACGTTGTCCTAATTCTGAGTTTGAACGATCGGATTTCTGAATTGAATAATCGAGGTGGCAACCATGGCTGATTTCAACATTCTGGACCACCTCGACGCGCTCACGTCAGACGGTGGAAGCGAGGGCAAAAACGAGCGATCGTATCAATGCCCTGTTTGCAATGCGACCAACTTCAAAGTCACGATCGCAGGACCAAAAGAAGGTCAATACTTCACCCGTGGATGTAGCTGCATGGACACGGACGCGGGCAAGCAATCCATCATTGATGCAATCTCGCCACGATGGGAAAAGCCCGCCCGTGCCAAGTCATCCCAGACCTTCACATACGAAACCCTCAATGACACGACCCCGATTTCATTGGTCCAAGTCCGACGAAATGACGACGGACAAGGGAAGCGGAAATTTAGTCAGTGGCATAAAGCCGATGGTAAATGGGTGACTGGTTTCCCTGAAGAATTAAGGGACAAGGTTCACCTATATCGAATCTTTGACAAAATCAATCAAAACGCGATCGCTAATAGTGAACTAGTTTTATTAGTCGAAGGGGAGGGACTGGTACACGACCTTCATAAATTAGGCATTGCTGCGACCTGTTCGATCGGCGGCGGCGGGAAATGGACAGAATACGGCTACCCAAATTATTTGAAGGATTTGGATGGGGCGATCGTTATCATTTGCCCCGATCGTGATGTGCCAGGAATGAAACATGCTGAACTCATTGCAAAAGACTTCCCTGATGCGCCCTGGCTCTACGCCAACCCAACATCCTTCAGGTGGGACCAAATACCAGAGACCAAAGGATTTGACCTTGGAGATTGGATAGAAGACGGCGCGACCAAAGAGCAAATTCTAGGCGCGATCGAACCCCGGCGCATTCCAACGACTCAGGAAGAAAAGCCAAAATCGACCACTAAGAAACGACCTAAACCCGATGATGATGACGACGAGAAATCTGCAAAAAGGGCGATCGCAGATCAGCTTATTGATATTGGTCGAGAGTCAAACGTCAGCTATTTCGTGACACCGGAAGACATTGTATTTGCGGATGTCATGGACGCTGAAACCCGCTTCACCCTTGCGATTCGAGAGAAAGCATTTAAGCAGTACTTACGATCGAAACTATTCGACAAAACCGAAAAATCCCCCGGCTCTGAAGCCGTGCAACAGGCGATCGATACGTTGGAAGCGTTGGCCGTCCGCAAACCTGAAAAAAGACCAGTCTTCGTTAGACTCGCAGGCTATGACGATCGAATTTATATCGATCTGGCCGATGAATCGTGGAAATCTGTTGAGGTTTCGTGCGACGGATGGCGAGTGGTGAGTGATGCTCCATGCCGATTTATGCGTGGCGCGTCGGCCCCATTGCCCATACCGATCGAAGGTGGTGACGTTCAGGACTTTAAAAATCTCTGCCAGTTCGACGACGACACATGGGCTTTAATTTTGGCCTTCCTGATCCAGGCGTTGAAACCCGAAAAAGGATATCCCATCCTGTTGCTACATGGCGGTCCTGATGCCGGAAAATCCACCCTGACTCGTGCGATCAAGTGCCTCATCGATCCGGCTGCAAGTAAGAGCCGAAAATCAGTCGGGGAGATTCGTGACTTTGCGATTCATGCAACTCGTCGCCACGTCATCACGATCGATAACTTATCCGGCATGAGTGCTGACCAAAGCGATATTCTCTGTACCTCTTCCACAGGCGGCGGGCACTCCCAACGGGCATTACATACTGACAGCGGCGAAACCACATTCAATTTCTGCAACCTGCTGATTCTGAACGGGATTGATTCGATCGCAACCCGTGGCGATCTACTTAGTCGATCGTTCCCCGTTACCATTCATCCCCCTCAAAATCGGCTCTCTGAGGCTGATTTTGAGGAGCGATTGGAGTCCATGAGACCCGCCGTATTCGGTGCGTTGCTCACAATCCTATCCAAAATTTTGGCAATTCTTCCGACAGTCAAAGGAAGTTACGTCGGAGGTCGGGAACGGTTCATGGGATTTGTCGAGCTGGGTTTGGCACTAGAGCAGGTCATGAGCTGGGAGCCGGGAATTTTCCTACGGGTCTTGGGTGAAACCCGTGATGACGCCCATGAAACCGCGATCGAATCTTCCCCCGTGGGTCAAGCGATTCAGGAACTCATGCATGGACGCGATGTATGGACCGGAACGATGGGGCATTTGTTAGAGAACCTGCAAGAGATGGTTTCAGATCAGGTCAAGCGATCGAAATTCTTTCCTCAGGATGCAACGCGATTGTCGAAAACCTTGATTCGACTCACTCCGGACCTTAAAGCGTTGGGCATCCATGTCACCACAGAGAAGAAAAAACACGGCAAACTTGTCACCTTGGAACGTATGGCAAATTTAGCGCCACCAGCATCACCAGCGTCACAACCCTCTCAGGGCAAGGTTTTAATGGGTGACGCTAAATTTGCCGATGATGCTAGCGTCACCCTTCTCCCTCAGTCATCGAAAAAAGGTGACGCTAAATCACCCACGGGTGACGCTACGAAAAAGCCAGCGTCATCGCTGAAACCCTTGCAGCATAAGGCGGGTGATGCGGGTGACGCTGGTGACGCTAAAAAAAGAGCAATTTCACCGGATGCAAAACAGATCTAGGTGAGTGGGAAATTGCTGAAGAAATTGGTGAGTACGAATACATTGCTGACGACAAATAACGAACCGATCGCACTTTGAGAGACGATCGCACCTGCAAACCCATAACACCCTGATAGACCATGCCCAAAGTAAAACGACGATCGCCCCATGGTTCCGTCTCGATCATGACTCTCTCAAACCACCTCCATCTCCGGTGGAGTTATCAGGGACAGCGATTCAGACTGGCGATGAAGTTGCGCAACAGTCCAATCAACCTGCAAGCTGCCCGCGCCAAAGCTGCGGAAATTGAACAAGACATTGCCCGCGAACAATTTGACCCAACTCTAGAGAAATACAGACCCCAACCGATCGCATCTGTAGAGTTACTCAGACGCACGACCACGATCGCCCTTTGGGAACGGTGGATGGAGAAACATCGACTCGACGGCGTTGCACCTCAAACCCTTGCGAACCGATATCAGACCATGGCGAACCTACTCACCCATTTCAAGCGCAACCTCGAAACCGAACAGGATGCCCGCGACTTCCAAACCTTCCTACTGACCCGACAATCCCCCGCGACTGCGAACCGATGTATCAAAATGCTCAAAAGTTTCTGCATCTGGCTCGTGAAGTTGGGCGAGATGGAATCTAATCCCTTCGACGAAATCCGACCCGCCAAGGATTCCGGATTGCGATCGACTAAAAGGGATTCATTCAGCTTCGACGAAGTACAACGAATCTTGCAGACCTTCCGGCTCCACCCGCTCCACTTCAAATATCACGACTACGTTCTAATGCTCATGACCTTCGGATTGCGTCCGTCTGAAGCGATTGGCCTGCAATGGAAAGACATCAACTTCATCCAACGCACCATCACGATCGCAGAATCATTAAGCCGCACCGGAGAAGGTTCCAGACGTTCCCGTCGCGGTCGCAAGAATGGAATCGTTACCGTTTTAGATCTACCAGACCACATTTTCACCATGCTTCAAGGTCGATTTACTCCAACCTCCAAACCCAACGACCTGATCTTTGCTGGACCCAAAGGTAAGGCGATCGACGATGGAAACTTTGCCCAGCGGATTTGGAAGCCTCTTCTAAAACAGTCAGGTATTCCACACAGACCGCCCTACAACTGTCGGCATAGCATGGCGAGTCATGCGATCGATCAAGGCTTGACCCTACCCGAAACCGCTTACCTACTTGGACACAAAGACACTACCATGGTCTCAAAGGTTTACGGTCACATGGTCAACCGCCCCGAAGTTCCCAAACTCACCCTCTAACCGTTTATCCAGATTTTATCCAGATAGCGCGTCCAATCGCACCCGATCGCACCCAAGTACAACCTAGTACTCAAATACTAGAAAATCCCGAAGCGGTTGTGATAGACCAGTTCGAGAACTAAAAGCCTTGCATAACACTAAGCCTGTGATGAGGATTGAACTCATGACCTCATCCTTACCAAGGATGTGCTCTACCACTGAGCTACACAGGCATTGTGTGGATGATGGGCCGAGCTAGATTCGAACTAGCGTAGGCGTAGCCAGCGGATTTACAGTCCGCCCCCATTAACCACTCGGGCATCGACCCCCGCATCCACAGAACTAATATTACCGGGGCCACCGAGGTTTGGCAAGGGGTTGACCGAAATTTCTTTCAGGAGGTGCGATCGACCCCCGATTTATCTCAGCCTTTGGCTCTAGCGATCGTTTAAGAGCCTTTCGGCTCCATCATCTTCATGTACCCGATCGTCGCCACGATAAAAAATGGAACAAAAAACCAGCTCGGCGAATTTAAGTACACCCACAGCATCAAAAGAAACCACATCGAAATATTAGTCCCAGCAAGGAATCCTGGCATAGTCACTTCTCCTAGAAATCAGAGGGTTATTGCGTAATTACGCTTACGTGAAAACCCAAGAGCCATCCGGCTAAAGTGCTAGAAAAATCGATAAATTTTCAGTGAGGATCCGGAAAAGCTATTTCAAGATAGATACACCTAGGATTTAATCTATCCAATCTAAAGTCGATGAACACGGACTAGCTCCCGTTAGAGAGGGACCCAGAGGTCCAAAGCTGGGAAAATCTTCTCAACTTAAAATTCGCCTGTTTTCCGTTTCGGGAGAGCGCTAAAATTCTTTGAGTATGCACAGCTCGTCTAGCGGGACTGCGCAATCGATCAGCTATTAATCCGTTTTGTTTCCAGTTGTAGAGATTTTATGAAACGACACCCGAGAACCCTAATAGTCTGTGCAAAATCGCAGCGAATCGGCTTAATTCTTAGTCTATTGAGCCTCAGTATTAGCGCCTGTGCGCCTTCAAAGCCCTCTGCCCCCGCCAGTCCATCATCACCCGAGGCTACTTTATCGCCTAATCCTAGCCTCAGTCCTAGCCCTAAAAGTTCACCTAAGCCATCGCCAAGCCTCCCGAGTGGAGCCAGCCGATCGGACGGTCCAGTCGATGCGGGGAATCAGCCCGATCGCTCCGACAGTTCGGGCACGCTACCCACAGAATATGAAGCACCCACAAAAACCAAAGCCATTAAGCCAGAGGGTCCTGCACCAAAACCCGCCCCTCAGCAGGTTGAAGCCGCTCCTCGGGAAGCCCAACCTCAGGTTCCCCAGCCTCGGGTAGTCCCACAACCGCGCACTGAAGATCCCGCTCCACCTACCGTTCCCCAACGAGATCCTGCACCGCCGTCTCGATCGGATGCCGCTGATCCCGAACCTCCTGCTCCCCGCCCCTAAGGACCGAGAATCACCTCGAATCTTTATCTTGCTAGATAGTTTGAAACCATAGCCATACAGACAAAACCCGCGCAAGCGGGTTCACAATGCTCTCTTCGTCTGTCACGGCGGACTGGCATTATGTAGCCGTAATTTCAACCGCCGGATAGTCTTTTAATCCAACTCCGCCTCACCGCCGACCACGACATTTCCAATGCGCAAGCTCGGCCCGCCGCAGCCGACCGCTAATCCGCTCTGTCCACCTTTCCCGCAGCCGCCTGACTCATCCCAGAAGAAATCATCACCGATGTCTTCAATGTCCGCCAGCGTCTGGAAAGCATTTCCCGAGAGCGTCACATCTCGCACTGGCTCCGCTAGTTGCCCATTGCGGATCATCCACGCTTCTCCGGCTGTGAACGTAAACATCTCGCCATTGGTCATCCCGCCAAGCCAATTTTTGGCGTAGACCCCTTCATTAATGCCCTCAAACAGGTTGGCCACTGGAGTCGTCCCTCGATCGATCCAAGTGTTCGTCATGCGAACAATAGGAGAGTAGTGATAGTTAAGACAGCGGGCATTGCCTGTCGCCTTCTCCCCAAGTTTCCCGGCGGTCTCCCGTGAATGCAGTCGTCCGACGAGGAGGCCATCTTGAATGAGCTGGGTTTGGGTGGCAGGCACGCCTTCGTCGTCGTAGAAATAACTGCCGCGATGGCCTGAAAGCTGCGCCCCATCGAAAATTTGTAAATTCTCCGGTCCAAAACGTCGGCCTAAGCTCATAGTCTCCAGCAAGTCTGGGTTTTCGTAGGCCATATCGGCTTCTGACAGGTGACCAAAGGCTTCGTGAACGAAGAGTCCCGTGAGAACCGGATCGATCACCACTGTGTAAGTCCCACCTTGAACCGGAGGCAAGCTTAGCGCCGTCACCGATCGTTCTGCCGCACTCCGAACCTGAGCGTCTAGATTCCGGAGTTCATCAAAGCCCCGACGCGATCCGACGGTTTCCCGGCCCGTCTGCACCGCATCGCCCGATCGAGCCGTGGCCGAAAAGCGCATTTCCAAATCTGACCACGTTTGATCAATTACCGTGCCGTCCGACGTGATTAAAATCGATCGCTGGGTGATGTCGCCATACCGCACTGACAGCGTTGCAATACGGCTGTCTACGCTACGAAGCACTTCACCATAGTGTTCACACAGCGCTTTTTTCTCAGACAGTGGAACGTGCCGAGGATCACGCCTGTCGAGAGGCATCTGACAGACCGCCTGAACGGCCTTGATGTCAGCTAGAACCGTTTCCTCGACGCCCACCATTTTTGCCGCAACGATCGCTTCTTCAACTCGCGCTACTAGATCCTCCACTCGGTTAAAGCTCGAAAAACCCCAGCCGCCTCGATGACAGGCTCGCACATGCCCCCCGATCGCCATGCCTTCACTAAGGGTTTCGACCTTCAGCCCCCTCAGTAGCACATCGGCCCCTTCTGATGCCTCCAGCCGAATTGCCAAGTAGTCAACCTGCGACTGGTAGCGTCGCATTAGGTCAAGGGCATGGTCACGCGCACGTTCTAGAATAGCCGTCATAGCGAAAGACCTGTAAGGAAAAACCATGTATGACTCTAGGTTAGACCAAATCCTTCGAGTTCCGCAGCCGAATCAACTGCCGACGCATTTCAGGAGACGCCTCGACCTCCGAAACCTCAGTCACGTTCACGGCAACCTGCAACGGCTCTAAATACTCATCACCGCCATACCCAAAGGCATCCAGCAACAATTCCAACAGTTCTTCACGATCGGCGGGCAGATTTTTTTCTTCGATCATTCGGAATTTAAGATGAATGTCGCATTCATAGATGACAACGGGCGAGACGCCTAAGGGCGATGAGATCGGAGGTCGGGTAAGAGATTTGAGTTGCTGCATATACCAAGTTCGCTGGGTGAAATTAAAAGGTTCAGGAGATTGAAAAGCTTAAAGAGCACTTTACGTATAAATTTAAGAGAAATCACGTCCTTCCTCTCTTTTATAAAGGTCAGGCCGGAATGGGCATACCGTAATAACACTCATCTTCTCGCCGCCTAAAACTATAAAGTATTAATGAAGTCCTTTGAGGCTGAATGGCTTGACAGGTAGGAATCTTAGGCTTATTCAGGGCTACTGTCAGCGCGTGATTGAAAAGACATGCGTACTGCTATCGTTATAGGATTGGTCCGATAATGGTAATAGGACTCTAAACCCCTGCGAAACCCACGATCGCCCGATTGATTTGTGGCGTTCAACAGGTCAGAATAACGCTGCGATCGGTTCCTTAGACAGTAGTAATAAGCACATCGCATATCAGCCAGTTGGGTAGTCCTGCGCAATTGATTAACCTAAATCAGTCATAAATCATCCATAAGATAGATGCATTCCCCATATGTTGCTAACGTGAAATGAGGACAACAGAGGATCGGACGGGTGGAGCGAGCGGAGGACATCACTGTTATTTATCTATTTCTGATAAAGAGGACGAGAATTTTATGTCTTAGGTTTTAAATTTATAAAGAGTTGAACAGCGCGGCTTTAGACACCCTAAAGACTGATTATACTGAGACGATTTTCCTACTACAAGGTGTCATTAAACAGCTCAGTAGTATTCAGTACGGAGTGAAGGTATTCGCTCAAGGGTAACGGTAGCAGCTAGATCCGTAATTATACTGAGAATTCCAAAGAATTGTTGAGGCTTAGACATTGGGACCTTGGTTAAATTAGGCCGAGGTCCGATAAACGGGTAGGGTGAAGTGAAAACAACTGCCCTTTCCCGGCACCGAATCGACCCAGATTTGTCCGTAGTGCGCACAGACGATCCGCTGACAAAGGGCGAGACCGAGGCCATAGCCTTGGCGCTGTTCATCGCGTTCTAATCGGTAACGGTCTTCAAAGATTCGTTTACATTTTTCTTCCGGGATTCCGGGTCCATTATCCGCGATGCTGACCTGCACTTTTTGGGTAGTGCGATGCATTATTGACAAAGTGATTTGGCCGCCTTTGGGCGTGTATTTGATCGCATTGTCTAGGAGGTTGGTAATGACTTGTTTAATTTGCTCAGGATCGCCGTAGACCGTGGGCAGATCGGTCGGAAGGTCGGTGCATATTTGCTGCGATCGTTCTCCAATGCGGCCTTGGAGATTGGTCAGTGATTCTCGGCAAATGGCAGATAAATCAATAGCGCTAGACTGTAGCCGCGCCCCGGCTTGGGTGCCTCGCGTGGCTTCCAAGATATCGGTAATCATGACGTTCATGTTGCGCAACTGGGCACGAGCTTGCTTCAGAATTTGGGTGCGTAGAGTCGGCGTGAGGTGAACGGATTGTTCGGAGCTAGGCTGGTTGGCGAGTTCTAAGGTTTCGACGGCGATCGAGACGGCGGTGAGAGGATTGCGAATGTCGTGGGCCAGCATGGTGATGATTTGATCGCGGAAGTTGAGCTGCGCTATGAGTTCTTCGCGTTCTTGGCGCAGCTTGAAGACCTGATCGGAGAGGGTAATCAGTTCGGTGTGGCGCTGAATGCCTTCGACATCTTGAAGGCGAGAGAGGCTGTTGAAATTGCTCGGCTCAGACGGGAGGGCAATCGATCGATCGATTGGTTCTGGAATCTCTTGCCAACGCTTCCAGTAGCGCTCAATTTGTTCTGGAAGATTTCCGCCGACCATGGTTTGTTTGGGTTCGGGCGCAATTTTGACCAGGGTAGGCGTGGTCACGATACGATAGCGTTCAGCGAGGTTAGGATGTTCGATAACATCAATGACTTTAAGGTCAAACGGCAAGTCCTGTTGAAGATGGGTTAACAGGTCCTGGATTTGCCCAATTCGGTCATGAGTTCCTGGACGACGATCGACAAACAGCAGAAGCTGAAGTGAGGGTGGGGCGATATGAATAGACATGCCCAAATGTTCCGCAATTGAGTGGCCCGGACTAGATTTGCAACTGTAACACAATGCTTATCCCATGGGCGCATGGCGCAATCAATCCTGTCCGAGCAGCGACAGTTGGCTAGCGGGAACATCAAAGCCTAAATGTTTCCAGGCGGCGGCGGTAGCGACTCGTCCGCGTGGGGTGCGGGTGAGATAGCCGATTTGCATGAGGTATGGCTCGTAGACTTCCTCGATTGTCTGCGGATCTTCACCCGTGGATGCGGCCATGGTTTCGAGTCCGACCGGTCCGCCATTAAAGCGCTCGATCATCACGCTCAACATCCGCCTGTCGGTCCAGTCCAGTCCGCAGGGATCGACGTTAAACAGTTCCAAAGCTTCAGCGGCGATCGCACGGTTGATTTCACCGCTCATTTTGACCTGTGCATAATCCCGCACGCGCTTAAGCAGACGGTTGGCAATTCGGGGTGTGCCGCGCGCGCGACGGGCGATTTCTTCGGCTCCTGAAAGGTCTATTGGCGTTTCGAGGAGAGACGAGGTTCGCAATACAATTTGCGTTAACTCGTCAAGTTCATAAAAGCGGAGTCGTTGGATCAATCCAAAGCGATCGCGCAGAGGTGAACTGAGTGCGCCGACTCGGGTAGTGGCCCCAACTAGGGTAAATCGGGGCAGTGGGAGCGATCGGGTCCGGGCACTTTGGCCTTTGCCGATGGTAATTTCGACTCTAAAGTCTTCCATGGCAGGATACAAAATTTCTTCGGTGATGCGCGGGAGGCGATGGATTTCGTCAATGAAGAGAACGTCGCCTTCTTGTAAATTCATGAGTAATCCCACAATGTCACGGGGACGCTCTAGCGAGGGCGCACTGCTAATTTTACAATTTACGCCCATCTCACCTGCGAGGATGAGTGACATAGTTGTTTTGCCGAGTCCAGGTGGACCGTAGAGCAGCAGGTGATCGAGACATTCGCCTCGACCTTTGGCAGCTCGGATGGCGATGTCTAGAACATCTTTGAGATCTTTTTGGCCGACATATTCTTGGATGGTTTGGGGACGGATTTTTTCGTCTTGCTTCTGCGTTTCCTCAACAATTCGATCGCCTTTAAGAAGTTCGCTATTAGTCTTATCTTCGGGTGCGATCGTCGTTTCTTCTTGTTTTTTTTTCTGGCTTCTTCGGCCTCCTTTCGCGATCGCAGAATCCAGCGGCAACTCCTGCTGCGCCTCCTGCAACACATCTAACAACGCGTCAACCGCTGACTCTTCAGCGGCTGGACGATGGTTTGAATGGTCTGCGGGTTTTGAGGAGATGATAGCCATGATTCAGGAGGGTTGAGTAGTTCTAGGATACTATGCATCGCCCATCCCTACGCGGAATTCCTGTCGTCCCTGGCTGGTCAAACTCTTTTCTAAAAGGGTATTTTAAAATGTTCTCAATCAAATGATGTATGACCTTCCGTCTTATCTCACCGTTTATTTCACCCACGATCGTTACGCTAGCCTGCACCTTGGGGATGATTCCGATGGCGGTTATTCCCGTACAGGCTGCAAGCGATGCTGATTATGGGAGTATGGCGGCTCCCATTACCTTTCGGGAAGAAGTGTTGAAACTCGTCAACCTCGAACGGAAGAAAGTAGGCGTGCCGCCTCTTGTGCTCAATCGGCAACTGAATAATGCCGCTCAAAACCATTCCGACGAAATGGCGCTTCGAGGGAAATTGGCTCAGACGTTACCGAGTGGCGGACCGCTAGAACGCCGAGTGAAGCTGGTGGGCTATCCGGCGTACAGTGCGATCGCTCAGAATATTGCCGTTAGTTCGAGTTCTGCGGCTGACACGGTGAGGAGATGGATGGGCGATCCGATCTATCGGACCAACATTGTGAATCCTGCATTTAAAGATCTAGGGGTCGGCTCCCGCCAGTCCGATGACCTAACGCGAAAGTGTGATCAGGGAAAATCTAAATTTTCGTGCATTTTCATGTCGGGCTACATGAATGATGGCGCATCATCTCCCTATTACTGGACCCAAATTCTTGGAGCGCCGAAATAGATCGTGACTTCAACCTTCCAAATTGGATTCAAAACGTCGCGTCAAGTCCAATGCGGAAGTTGGTCGCGGGTTCGTAGATACGGTTTGTTTTTTCATAGGTTCCACCGAAGAGGTTTTGGAGGTATGCGGTGAGTCCGATTTGGGGGGTGAGAGGGATGCGAGCGTTATAGCAATCGCCATGAGTGTTAGGACATAGTGTAGAATAGAAAAAATGCATGGCAACAGGAATGGCAAAACCATATAGTGATGACTTTAGGCAAAAA